>CAZBPZ010000034.1:0-17643 GCA_964493955.1 uncultured Dehalococcoidales bacterium
GCACCCTGCTGCTACGGGACCTCTACCCCCCGGACGAAGACGGCGACTACCGCCTGCACACGCCGGGGCTGAGCCGGTGAGGGGGGAAGAGGCAAGTCCAGCCGGCCACACCGGGCAGGAGGTTCCCCGCAAAGACCACCGCACCGGGCAAGTACTTGCCACCCTTCCCTGCGTCGCCTATAATCAAGCCATTATGAAAGGAGGCCGCCGGTGGACCAGAAGCGTTTTGTCATAGAAATGGGTACAGGGATAGACCAGCACGGCCAGAGCGCCACCGAGGCCGCCACCCGGGCCGTGAAGGACGCCGTTGCCCGCGTCTGCCTCATCGGCCTGCTGGAGATGGTGGAGCTGCGGGACGCGGAGGCCATGCTGGTGGACGTGCTGGTGGCCTGCCCCCGCCCCCGGGAGGTGGATACCGCCGCCGTCCTCGAAGCCCTGCCCTTCGGCCGCAAGACCATCCGGGTGGTGGAGGGCGGCATGGTCGTCCACGGGCACCGGGCCGAAAGCCTGGGCGACCGCTCCGACGAGATACTGGTGGCCAATGCCGCCGTGACCGTCTCGCTCGACATGGACAGGACCACCATCCGGCCCTGACCACCACAGCACAGAGAGGAGAGCTCCAAGATGCCGTCCTACTGCTACCTGCAGGGAAATATAGTGCCGCTGGAAGACGCCAGGCTGAGCGTCATGACCAACTTCATGCACTACGGCACCGGTGTCTTCGAGGGTATCCGCGGTAACTGGAACGAGGCACAGCAGCAGCTCTACCTCTTCCGCCTCAAGGAGCACTACCAGCGCCTGCTGGACGGCTGCCACCTGCTGGACATCAGGCTACCGCACTCCCTGGATGACCTCTGCCGTATCACCCTGGAGGTGGTGGCAAAGTGTGGCTTCAGGGAGGACGTTTACGTGCGCCCGCTGGCCTACAAGAGCACCGAGGCAATGGGGGTGCGCCTGCACGACCTTGAGGCCGACTTCCTGGTGTTCGCCTTCCCCTGGGGCCGCTACCTGGATACCGACCGTGCCCGCTGCTGCGTGTCATCGTGGCGGTTCCCCACCCAGGTGCCCCGCGCCAAGCTGACCGGCCTCTACGTGACCAACGCCTTCGCCAAGACCGAGGCCGTGGCCAGCGGGTTTGACGAGGCCATCATGCTCAACCCGGCCGGCTACGTGGTGGAGGGCAGCGGCGAGAACCTTTTCCTTGTCATCGGCGGCCGGCTCATCACCCCGCCCGTCTCGGACGGCATCCTGGTGGGGATTACCCGCAACACCGTCATTGAGCTGGCCCGGGCCGAACTGGGAATAGAGACGGTGGAACGGCATATCGAGCGGGCGGAGCTCTACACTGCCGACGAGTGCTTTCTCACCGGCACGGCGGCCCACGTCACCCCGGTGGCCGAGGTTGACCGCCGCCTCATCGGCGGGGGAAAAATCGGCCCGGTGACCGCCAACCTGCAGCGCCTCTACCACGACGTTATCCTGGGCAACAACCCCGGGTACCGGCACTGGTGCACGCCGGTCTATGAAAAGTAAGGTGTATCCGGACGGGCCATGATAGTAAATCCGTTTGTCAGCAGCCTGGTAGCCTTCCTGCTGGGCTACCTGCTCGGCTCAATTCCCAGCGCCTACATTGCGGCGCGCCGGGTGCTCGGCCAGGACATCCGCCAGCTCGGCGGCGGCAATATCGGCGGCCTCAACACCTTCCGCGAGGTGGGCCGGGCCTACGGCATCGCCGTTACCCTGGCCGATATTGCCAAGGGGGCCGCGGCGGTGGCCATTGCCCGCTGGGGGCTGAACCTTGAGCCGTCCTACGTTTACCTGGCGGCCGGGGCCGCGGTGGTGGGGCACAACTGGATGGTGTGGCTGCGGTTCAGCGGCGGCAAGGGCATGGGGGCCACGGTGGGAGCGCTGGCGGTGCTGATGCCGGCCTTCGGCTACACGGCCGGACTGGGCATACTGGGGGCCATCCTGGTGGTGCCGCTGCTGCTGACACGGAACGTGGCACTTTCGATGGGCATCGGGCTGGTGGCGCTGCCCTTTATTGCCTGGCGTACCGGGCCCCACTCCGGGATGATGGTGGCCTGGGCGGTGGCGGTGGGGCTGCTGATAGCCGCCAAGTTCGCGCCGGTGGCGCTGGCCTCTATCAGGAAGTCAAGGAGCCTGGCCGACTTCATCCGGGGGGACTGACAGCCGGCAGCGCCTTGAGGAGATAGTTCACCTGGCTGCACTCCTCAAGGATGGTGGTGAGGTTGTAGGCTTCCTCCAGCAACTGCCCGATGGCAAAGCTGCCGTGGCCGTGTACCACCACCACACGGCTACGCTGCAGGGCGAGGGCAATCTGCTCGGCGAAATCACCCGGTTTGACCGTCAGGTTCCGGCCCAGCACCGGTACCACCCCCACCACCGCCAGCGCCTCGGCACAGCTGGGAACAATCTCGGAATCGGTCAGGGAAAGGGCCACGGCGTGGCGCGGGTGGGCGTGCACCACCGCCTGGGCCGGCGTGAGCCGGTAGATGGCACGGTGGACAGCCAGCTCGGTGGAGGCCAGCGGAGTGGCCCGGTCATTCTTGCTGACGCCCGTCTCAATAAGGTCGGACTCCTGAATATCACCCAGCATGCAGCCGCGCCGGGTGATGACAAGGCGGTTGCCGAACCGGATGCTCAGGTTGCCGGTATTAGAGGCAACAAGGCCCCGTGTGAACAGGTCCCTTCCTACCTTCTGGAACTGAGCTAGCATCCCAACAACCTAAAGCCTGCCCTTCCGCGGCCAACTGTGAAAGCGGGCAACACCCCGCTGACATGTAACAACAGGCGGAGGGCGCTTGTCAAACCGCCCCGGCCACCGGTCAGGATGCTGCGGCCTTAAGCGCCTCGCTCAGCTTCCTGGTAAGGCGGGACTTACGCCGGGCGGCGTTGTTGGCGTGGATTATCCCCTTCTGCGCCGCCTTGTCAAGGGCGCTCACCGCCGCCAGCACGGCCTGCTGGGCGGCCTCAAGGTCACCGGCGGCAATCAGGCGGTTGGCCCGGGCCACAAACGTGCGGCACCGGGTACGCACTGCCTTGTTGCGCAGACGCCGGCGGGCATCAACTCGCACCTGCCTCTTGGCTGTTCTGGAAATCGGCAATCGGGTCCTCCTCAGGCAATATCATCCGGCATGGGGCGGCCCCCAGTCAAGTCACCCGGCCACGGCGCGACGGCGCACCCTCAATCTGCCGGGTGACCCCGGTGACACCCCGCACCCGCTCAATCCGGCCGAGCACGCGGGTAAGCTGCGCCAGGTCACCAATCTCAAGGGTCAGCACCATTGATGTCGTCTGGTCCTCGTTGTTCGTCAGGTTCACGGCGGCGATGTTTATCTTCTCGTCGGCCACGGCCGAGCTGATGTCTCGCATCAGCCCCACCCGGTCCCAGGCCTCCACCAGCACCTTCACCGGGTAGAGCAAATCACTCCGGCCCCAGTCCACCGGCACGAGGCGCTCCTTCTCTTCCTCGTTGAGGATGTTGGTGCAGTCCTTGCGGTGCACGGTCACGCCCCGGCTGCGCGTGATATAGCCAATAATATCATCCCCGGGGACGGGGTGGCAGCAGCCGGCCAGCTGGGTAAGCATGTCGCCCGCCCCCAGCACCTTAATGCCAGAGCTGGGGCGGCGCGGCGGGGCGGCCGCCCCCGGCTGGGGCGCCGGCACCGCCTCTTCCTGTGCCAGCCGGGCTGCTATCTGGTGGGTGGTTATCCCCCCGTAGCCGATGGTGTTGTAGAAATCGTCAAGGTTCTCATACTTGAAGAGGGCGGCCAGCCGGTTACGCTCGCTGAACTTGATACCGAGCTGGCGCATCATCTTCTCCAGCAGCTCACGGCCGCGCTCCACGTTCTCGGTGCGCTCGCGCTTCTTGAACCACTGGCGGATTTTCTCCTTGGCATGCGAAGTCCGCACGAAGCCAAGGCTGGAGTTCAGCCAATCACGGCTGGGGCCGCGGTCCGTGCGGCTGGTGAGTATCTGGACAATGTCACCGTTGTTGAGCTGGTAGTTAAGGGGCACGAGGCGGCCGTTCACCTTGGCGCCGATGCAGCGGTGCCCCAGGTCGGTGTGGATGCGGTAGGCGAAGTCTATCGGCGTGGAGCCCTTGGGCAGGTCTTTTATCTCGCCGCGCGGCGTGTAGACGAAGACCTGGTCACTGAAGACATCCGTCCGGACGGACTCCAGGAACTCCTCGGCGCCGCGCAGCTCACGGTGCCACTCGATGAGCTGCCGCAGCCAGGCCACTCCCTCCTCGAAGCCATCGTCGGCGGCGGCCCCTTCCTTGTACTTCCAGTGCACGGCCACGCCGTACTCGGCAATGTGGTGCATCTGACGGGTGCGTATCTGCACCTCGAGCGGCGTGGTACCGCGGCACATCACGGTGGTATGGAGCGACTGGTAGCCATTGGGCTTAGGGTTGGCGATGTAGTCATTGAACTGCTCCGGCAGGGGGTGCCAGAGGTTATGGACAATACCCAGGGCGCTGTAGCACTCCGGCACGGTCTCCACCAGGACGCGTACCGCCAGCAGGTCGTAAATATCGTCGAAATCCTTCCCCATGGCGGCGTAGCGCTCCATCTTCTGGTAAATGCTGTAGATGTGCTTGGGCCGCCCGAAGACCTCCGCCCTCAGCCCCACCCGGTCGAACTCGGCCTCAAGCTGGCGGGTAATCTCCCCGATGAGGCGCTCGCGGGTGGCGCGCTTGGCGGCCAGGAGCCGGGCAATACGCCGGTAGGCCTCCGGCTCCAGGTACCTGAAGCAGAGGTCCTCGAGCTGCCACTTCAGCTCCCAGATACCCAGGCGGTGGGCCAGGGGGGCGTATATCTCCAGTGTCTCGGCCGCTATCTGCCGCTGCTTGGCCGGCTCGAGGGCGTCGAGGGTGCGCATGTTGTGCAGCCGGTCGGCCAGCTTGATGAAGACCACGCGCAGGTCCTCGGCCATGGCCACCAGCATCTTGCGCAGGTTTTCCGCCTGCTGCTGCGAGAGAGTGGGGTCAGCCATCAGGGCAGGCCCCTCGGTTGCCTGGCGCGACAGCTTCCCCAGCTTGGTCGTGGCCTCAACCAGGCGGGCTATCTCCGGGCCGAACCGGGCCTCTATCTCCTTCGAGGGTATATCGCAGTTCTCGGTGACATCGTGCAGCAGGGCGGCCGCCAGGGCGCTGGCGTCAAGCTCCAGCTCGGCCAGTATCATCGCCGTCTGGAGAGGGTGCTCTATGTACGGGTCGCCGGACTTGCGCATCTGGCCCTGGTGGGCCTGGCTGGCAAAGGCATAGGCGTCCTCCACCACCGCCAGTCTGGCGGGTGGCAGGTACTGCCGCGCCCTCTCCAGTAGCTCTTCAACAACCACCGCAGCCCCCGAAAGCCTGCGCCTTCACTCACTGTCAGTATAGCCCAGGACAGACCGCAACACCAAGCCGGCGCCCCTCCTTTACAAGCCGGCGGGCGATGGGCTATCCTGCAAGGGAAACAGCCGGAGAGACGGCGTGTACCGCGCACCAAGAGGCACCAGCGACATCCTGCCACAGGACCAGCCCTTCTGGCGCTACGTCGAGGCGAGGGCGGCCGATACCTGCCGTCTCTACGGGTACCGGCGCCTTGACCCGCCGGTATTCGAGGACGCGGGGCTCTTCCGGCGCGGCGTGGGCGAGGGTACCGACATCGTGGAAAAGGAGATGTACGTCTTCCTGGACCGCGGTGGCAATAGCCTGGCGCTACGGCCCGAGGGCACCGCCTCCGTCTGCCGCGCCTACCTGGAGCACGGGATGCACCACCAGCCCCGGCCGGTCAAGCTCTACTACATCGGCCCCGCCTTCCGCTACGAGCGCCCCCAGGCGGGCCGCTACCGCCAGCACCACCAGTTCGGCGTTGAAGCCCTGGGCGACGCCGACCCGGCCCTGGACGCCGAGGTGATTGACATGGCGCGCCAGTTTTTCGTCAGCCTCGGGCTGGGTGACACCAGCATCATCCTCAACAGCATCGGCTGCCGCCAGTGCCGCCCGGCCTACCTGGAGGCACTGCGGGCCTACTACGCCCCGCGGGCCCGGGAAGTCTGCGCCGACTGCCAGGTGAGGCTCCGGAAGAACCCGCTGCGGCTGCTGGACTGCAAGACCCCCGGCTGCCAGCCGGTGGCTGAGGCCGCCCCGAAGAGCGCCGACCACCTCTGCCCCGACTGCGCCGCCCACTTTACCGCCCTGAAGCAGTACCTGGAAGGCCTGCAAATCCCCTACGAAGAAGACCACCGCCTCGTCCGGGGGCTGGACTACTATACCCGCACCGTCTTCGAGGTGCAGTCCGGCGAGGCCGGCCGCCAGAGTGCCCTCGGTGGCGGCGGCCGCTACGATGACCTGATAGCCGAGCTGGGCGGCCCGCCCACCCCCGGCATCGGCTTCGCCACCGGCCTGGAGCGCATCGTGGCCGGGCTGAAAAAGCAGGCCGTGCCGGTACCCGCCGAACCGGCCCCGCAGCTCTTCATCGCCCACATCGGGGCAGAGGCCGCCGTGGCCGCCCTGAAGCTGGGCGCCACCCTGCGCCGCGCCGGTACGGCCGTCATCGTGGCCACCGGCGGCCGCAGCCTCAAGGCGCAGCTCCGGCAGGCCAACAACCTCGGCATAGACCACGTTGCCATCATCGGCGAGGACGAGGTCAGGGCCGGCACGGTAACCCTGCGCCGGATGGCGGCCTCAGAGCAGGAGACCGTGCCGGTGGGACGGCTGCTGGAGCTCCTGCGGGCCCCTCTCTAAAACTTCCATTCGCAGGCGGAATGTGGTAAAATTACTATGATGGTTGACATGTCCGGTTGCTACCGCACCGCCGCCCAAGCGCTGTCAACCGCGGCCCGCCTTTTTGCCCCCGGCCACAACCTTACCCCTGCCATCCTTGCGCCTGCAGGAGCCACCACACCATGACATCGCGCCCACCCGCCAGAGAGAAGTCCCGCCGCGCCGAGGGCCAGTACCGGGCCAGTGATATCCAGGTACTCGGCGGGCGCGAGGCCATCCGGCGCCGGCCGGGCATGTACATCGGCAGCACTGACCACCGCGGCCTGCACCACCTCGTCTACGAAATCGTCTACAACAGCGTTGACGAGGCCATGGCCGGCTTCTGCGACCATATTGACGTGATTATCCATGCCGATAACTCGGTCACGGTGCGGGACAACGGCCGCGGCATCCCGGTGGACACCCACCCCACCACCGGCAAGTCCGCCCTGGAGACGGTGATGACGGTGCTGCACGCCGGGGCCAAGTTCGGCGGCAAGATATACCAGGTCTCCGGCGGGCTACACGGCGTCGGCGCCTCGGTCGTCAACGCCCTCTCGGAATGGCTTACCGTCGATGTCCACCGGGACGGCAAGATTTACCACCAGGAATACGACCGCGGTATCCCCCGGGCGGGGGTTGCCCCGGTCGGCAAGACCGACGGGCGGGGCACCTGCATCACCTTCCTGGCAGACGCCGAGATCTTCGGCCGGGCCAGCTATGACTTCGACACCATCCGCGAGCGCCTGCGCGAGATTGCCTACCTCAACCGGGGGCTGGAGATATCGCTCACCGACGAGCGGCGTGGCGTCGAGGGGCTGACCTATTACTTCGAGGGGGGTATTACCAGCTACGTCCGCCACCTGAACCGCACCCGCACGGTGCGCCACCCCACCCCGATTTACATCAACAAGTCCGTCAACGGGACCATCGTGGAAGCCGCCCTCCAGTACAACGACGGTTTTACCGAGTCCACCGCCAGCTTCGCCAACTGCGTCAACACGGTTGACGGCGGCACCCACCTCACCGGCTTCCGCTCCGCCCTGACACGCGCCCTCAACGACTACGCCCGCCGCAACAAGCTCCTCAAGGACGATGACCCCAACCTCACCGGGGAGGACGTGCGCGAGGGCCTGACGGCCGTCATCAGCGTGAAGATAGCCGAGCCGCAGTTCGAGGGGCAGACCAAGGCCAAGCTGGGCAACCCGGATGTCAAGGGACATGTCGAAAGCGCCGTGAGTGAAGGGCTGTCGCTCTACTTTGAAGAGCACCCGGATGACGTCCGGAAAATCATCGAGAAGTGCCTGCTCTCGGCCAAGGCCCGCGAGGCGGCCCGCCGCGCCCGCGAGCTGATTGTCCGCAAGAGTGGCCTGGAGACCGGCACCCTGCCCGGCAAACTGGCCGACTGCTCGGAGAAGGACCCGTCCCTCTGCGAGCTCTATCTGGTGGAGGGCGATTCCGCCGGCGGCTCGGCCAAGCTGGGGCGCAACCGGCGCTTCCAGGCCATCCTGCCGCTCTGGGGCAAAATACTGAACGTGGAGAAGGCCCCGCCGGACAAGATGCTGGCCCACGATGCCATCCGGGCCATCATCACCGCCCTGGGAGCCGGAATCGACGACGACCTTGACCTCTCCAAGCTGCGCTACCACAAGGTTATCCTGATGGCGGATGCGGATGTTGACGGCGCCCACATCCGCACCCTGCTGCTGACCTTCTTCTTCCGCCACATGCGCGAGCTCGTCAGCAACGGGCACCTCTTCATCGCCCAGCCGCCGCTCTACCGGATAACCGCCAACCGCTTCGAGCGGTGGGTCTACTCGGACGAGGAAAAAGACCAGGTGCTGGAGGAGCTCAAGGGGCAGCGGCGTGTTAACGTGCAGCGCTACAAGGGCCTGGGCGAGATGAACGCCGAGCAGCTCTGGGAGACGACGATGGACCCGGCCAACCGCACCCTCCTTGAGGTGACGGTGGAAGATACCGCCCGCGCCGACCAGATTTTCTCAATACTGATGGGCGAGGAAGTTGCCCCGCGGCGCTCCTTCATCCAGGCCCACGCCAAGAACGTCCGCAACCTGGACGTCTAGCCACCCCCCACCCCGTAAAGGCCCTTTCCCCGGATGCAGCCCAACTGAAGGCTTCCGGCGGGTGAGTCTTATAATCATCCCACCCCGTAAAGGCCCTTCTTCTGGATGTAGTCCCGCACGGCCGGCGGCAGCAGGCCCTCCACCGGCTGGCCCTCCCGCAGCCGCCGCCGCACCTCGGTGGCGCTGATGTCCACCAGCGGCCCCTCCAGCAGTAGCGTCCGCTCCGCCAGGCCCGGCACGGCACGGTCGAGCGCCGCCAGGTCGGGGCGGATGGCCCCGGGGCGAGGCACCACCACCAGCCGGCAGAGCCTGATGATACCCTCCGGCCGGTACCAGCGCGGGAACTCGGCCAGGCTCTCCCAGCTCAGGATGAGGTAGAGCTCGTCTCCGGGCCGCTGGCGGCCCAACTCCTCCAGCGTTTGCAGCGTGTAGGACGGCCCCGGCCGCTCGACCTCCATCGCCGAGACGCTGAGACCGGCCCGGCCCGCCACCGCCCGGCGCACCATCTCCAGCCGGTGCCGGGCCGGCGCCAGCGGGCCGGCCGCCTTCATCCACGGCTGCCCGGCCGGCACGAAGAGCACCTCGTCCAGGCCGAGCTGCCGCTGCACCTCCTCAGCCACCGCCAGGTGCCCGCTGTGGACGGGGTCAAAGGTGCCACCGTAGACTCCCAGCTTCATGTCATAACCCCCGGGGCTACATCTCCCACTCCAGCCGGCCGCAGCGGATGCGGTCACCGGGGGAGGCCCCCGCCTTCTGCAGGGCCCGCACCACCCCCAGCCGCTCCGCCTGCTGGAGAAGCTGCCGGCGCACCTCGGCGTCAGCGGCATCGCTACGGGCGACGAGCCTCTCCAGAGCCGGGCAGGTTACCGTGAAACCGCCGTCCTCCCGCTCCACCTGCACCCGCGGCCGGCGTGGTGCGGGCCGGAATACCCGGGCCACCGGCGCCGGCCGCGCCGGGCCGGACGACCTCGCCCGCACGAGCATCTGCCACATTGCGCCGACGAGCTCGGCCAGGCCCTTACCGGTGGCCGCCGAAATGGCCACCGGCTGGATACCTATCCCCCGGAACTGCCGCAGGACCTCCGGCAGCCGACCCCGCACCCCGGGCAGGTCCACCTTGTTAATGGCCACAAGCTGCGGCCGCGCCGCCAGGGTACTATCGTAAAGGCCCAGCTCCGTATTCACCCGCACGAAGTCTTCCAGTGGTGCGGCCGCGCTGCCGTCCACAACATGCACAAAGACGCGGGTACGGGTGGCGTGCCTCAGAAAGTCATGCCCCAGGCCCCGCCCGCGGTGGGCGCCCTCAATCAGGCCCGGGATTTCCGCCACCAGGAAGGTCTCCTTCCCCGCCTCCACCACCCCCACCACCGGCTGCCGCGTGGTGAAGGGGTAGGCAGCCACCTCCGGCCGGGCGGCCGAGATGGCCGCCAGCAGGGTGGACTTACCCACGTTCGGGTAGCCGATGATACCCACATCGGCGATCAGGCGCACCTCCAGCACGAGGGTCCTCGCCTCGCCCGGCTCGCCCTTCTGGGCAAGGCGCGGTACCTGGTTGGTGGACGACGCAAAGTGCACATTACCCCCGCCACCACGCCCGCCCCGCGCCACTACCACCTCCTGGCCGTCCGCGGTCAGGTCCGCCAGCAGACAAAGGCGGCCGTCCCCTGCCTTCTCCAGGACAGCCGTCCCGACCGGCACCTGAAGGCGGCAGTCCTCGCCCCGCCGCCCGTGCCGGCGCCGCCCCGCCCCGTCGGCCCCGCGCCCGGCCACGAAGACAGCGCCCCGCCGGTAGCCCAGCAGGTTCGAGAGGGACGCGTCCGCCACCACGACAACGTCGCCACCGTCGCCACCATCCCCCCCGTCGGGACCTCCGAAAGGGACGAACTTCTCGCGGCGGAAGGAAATGGCACCATCACCACCATCTCCCCCCCGGACCCTCACCTCAACAACATCAAACATCAGAAACTGTGCCCTATCCCTTGTGGAGGAAGTTAGGAACTCTTCTTGGTCTTATATAGTAGCAGGAAGCTGGCGGGCTTGAAATGTTGCGGGCTGGCCTACCTTCCCTGCCCCTCCGGGGCTGGCCAGCGGGAGAAGTTATCAAAAAGCGGGCGGGGCCGTTGAAAAGAAGGGGATAAGGGTTGAAAGAGGAGCGCGGGGGCTACTGACCCCGGGGTGAGGTGGAGGCGAGGATGCTCTGGCGGATGTTGAAGACCTGGCGGCGCAGGTGGGGGTCACTGTTGATGATGTTGCTGATGCGGTTGAAGGCATGGCTGACGGTGGCCGGGCTGCGCCCTCCCAGTTCGCGGCCGATTTCGGCCAGTGAGGCGTCGGTCTCCTGCCGCATCAGGTACATGGAGACCTGGCGGGCCAGCACGGTGGCATCGTCGCGGCGGCGCCCCTTCAGGTCGGAGAGGCCAATGCGGAAGCTGGCGGCCACAGCCTCGTTGATGAGGGCCGGGGTGGGCCGGGGGAGCCGGGGTACCCGGGTGGCGAGGTTGTCCAGGGCGCGGGCAGCCACCTCCGGGGTGATGGCGGAGCGCATCAGCTGGGCGTAGGCGAGGACGCGGTTGAGGGCCCCCTCGAGGACGCGGATGTTTTCCTTTATCTGGAGGGCGATGAACTCCAGGACGTCGGGAGCGAGGTCGGCCCCGTTTTGCTGCGCCCTGGCCCTGAGGATGGCCAGTCTTGTCTCGAAGTCCGGCGGCTGGAGGTCGGTGACGAGGCCCCACTCGAAGCGGGAGCGTAGCCGCTCCCGTATCTTCGGGATGTCGCGCGGGGGGGTATCACTGGTGAGGGCAATCTGGCAGCCGCGGGCGTGCAGGGCGTTGAAGGTGTGGAAGAAGTTCTCCCGGGTCTGCTCCTTGCCGGCGAAGAACTGGATGTCGTCCACCAGGAGGATATCGGCCTGGCGATAGTGGCGGCGGAACTCCTCGGTGGTGCCCTCCCGGATGGCGGTGATAAGCTCGTTGGTGAACTGCTCGGCGCTGGTGTAGCGGACCTGGAGTCCCCGGGTCAGGGCGGCGTGGCCGATGGCGTGCAGCAGGTGGCTCTTGCCGACCCCGGCCGGCCCGTGGATGAAGAGCGGGTTGTAGAGGCTGCCCGGCTGCTCGACGATGCGCGTGGCGGCGGCGTGGGCCAGCTCGTTGGAGCGGCCGACGACGAACGAGTCGAAGGTGTAGCGGGGGTTGAGGAGGGGGAGGTCTGGGAGGTCGGGGCGGGGTTTCCCGGCAGCCGTGCCGACGCTGAAGGTAGCCCTCACCTCGTACCCGAGGAGGTCGCAGAGTACCCTTTCCACCAGGGAGCGCAGGTTTTGCTCCAGGAACTCGGCCACGAAGGTGTTGGGAACGCCGATGGTGAACTCGTTGCCGCTGAGCCGCAGGCCAACGGTGCCGCGGAGCCAGGTGTTGAAGCTGGGTCTGCTGACCTCGACCTGCAACGTGCCGAGGGCGGTCTCCCAGAGCTGCTGTGGAGTGCGTGCCTTCATTCAGTCGCGGTTCCCCAGGTAAGGCTGCCCCCGGTAACCCGGCCCAGCGGGGTGGCCGCGGAGAGCAACGGCCAGCGGGGAGCAGAAAACAGAAACAATATACGGACGGGCCTCGGGCCTTGGCAAAGCACCTGACGGCCGCTCTGGGGGGTTTTGCTGGCTCACTTTCTGCGGGGTTCAGGGCTGTGAGGTCTGCCAGCCTCTTGTTTTTTAGTGATTTCTCGCCCGTAGGTTCGGAAGGCCAGGTGGTTACCCGAAATTCATATCTTGGACAACTGTCCATAGAACGACGGTAAATACTTCTTGTGTAGTGGCTATCTACTGACATATGGCCAATTATGGCATGCCGCCGGACGCTTTTGTGCGCGGGCCAACATCTCCGGCGGCGGGGCCGGCCGGGCCGCTGGCCCGGTTGTTGCCCCCGGGCTTTGATGTTACAATCGGGGCGCGGGAGGGGTGCATGCGGGTTGTTTTCATGGGTACCCCGGGCTTCGCCGTGCCGGTCCTGGAGGGCCTGCTGGCCGAGGACTATTCGGTGCTGGCCGTCTATACGCAGCCGGACCGTCCCGCCGGGCGCGGCCGGCGGCCGGCGCAATCGGCCGTGAAGCAGGCCGCCCTGGCCCGCGGGCTGCCGGTGCTGCAGCCGGCCCGCCTCAGGGGCGAGGCAGTGGTGGCCGGGCTGGCGGAGTTCCGGCCGGATGTCATCGTGGTGGCGGCCTACGGCCAGCTCCTGCCCCGTGCCGTGCTGGGGCTGCCGCGGCTGGGCTGTGTCAACGTCCACGCCAGCCTGCTGCCCCGCTACCGCGGGGCAGCGCCGGTGCCAGCCGCTATCCTGGCAGGCGACAGGTTCACCGGGGTGACCATCATGCAGATGGAGGTGGGGATGGACACCGGGCCGGTGCTGAGCCGGGCGCAGATTCCCATTCTGGCGCGTGACACCACCGGCACGCTCACCGAGAAGCTGGCCAGCATCGGGGCGCGCCTGCTGCTGGACGTGCTGCCGCGGCTGGAGCGGGGCGAGCTTACCCCGGAGCCGCAGGACGGGGCCCGGGCTACCTACTGCCGCCCGCTGGACAAGCAGGACGGGGAGATTGACTGGCAGCAACCGGCGGTTGAAATCTGGCGCCGTGTCCGGGCCTTTCAGCCGTGGCCGGGGGCGTTTACGACCTGGGCCGGGAAGCGGCTCAAGGTGGTGGCGGCGGTGCCGCTGCCCGGCGCCGGGGGGCAGCCGGGCCGGGTGGTGGCGGTACCCCAGGGGCAAGCGGCGCTGGGGGTTGAGACCGGGGAGGGTGTCCTTGGCCTGGTAACGGTCCAGCTCGAAGGACGGCGCGCCATGTCGGCCGACGAGTTCCTGCGTGGCCAGCGGCACTGCATCGGGATGGTGCTACCATCGTGAGCGGCCCGGCAGAAGGTCCGGTGCTACCGGAGAGGCCAACCTTTGATGACCTCGTCAGGCTGGTGGCCCGGCTGCGCGGGCCCGATGGCTGCCCCTGGGACCGCCAGCAGACCCACCAGTCGCTGCGGGCCACCTTTCTCCAGGAGTGCTACGAGGTGCTGGAGGCGCTCGACGCCGGTGACATGAAGGCCCTGCGCGAGGAGCTGGGTGACCTGCTGCTGCACGTTGTCCTCCAGGCGCAGATTGCTTCTGAAGAGGGCGAGTTCACCATTGATGACTCCATCGGGGATATCTGCCGCAAGCTGGTGCGTCGGCACCCCCACGTCTTCGGGTCGGCCAGGGCGGCCGACGCCGAGGCGGTGGCCCGCGGCTGGGAGGGCCTGAAGCGTGACGAGAAAGGCGGCGACGGCTCGATGCTGGACGGGGTGCCCGCCACGATGCCGGCCCTGGGCTACAGCCAGGAGATTCAGGCGCGGGTGGCCCGGGCCGGGTTCGACTGGGAGGATGACGCCGGGGTGGTGGAGAAGCTGGCCGAAGAGGTGAGCGAGCTGCTGCGGGCAGAGACGGCGGCGCAGCGCCAGCAGGAGTTCGGCGACCTGCTCTTTACCCTGGCTAACATCGCCCGGCGGCAGGGGATTGACCTTGAGGCGGCGCTGCGCGGGGCCAACCGCAAGTTCTACCGGCGCTTCGCCCGCATGGAGGAGCTCTGCCGGGAACGCGGTCTCAGCTTTGCCGGGCTTTCCTTCGAGCAGCAGAACGCCCTCTGGGAAGAGGTCAAGCGGCTGGCTCTCTAGCGGTTGTGGCGCAACCGGGGGTCATATAGTTGCAGCGGGCCCGGCCGGCTGGACCGGCGGCGGGGGTTCGTCCTGGCCCCGCAGGTCCGGGGGCAGAGGGTCTCCGGGGCTAGCCTGCGGGTGAAGGGGATGGTCGGGGCGGGCAGACTCGAACTGCCGACCTCAGCGTCCCGAACACTGCGCGCTAACCACCTGCGCTACGCCCCGGCCATCTGCTATTATAGGCGCAGCCGCCTTTTCTGCGCAAGGAAACCAGTGAAGTATGCCATTCTGATAGTTGACGGGGCGGCGGGGGAGCCGCTGGAGGAGTACGGGGGCCGCACCTGCCTGGAGATGGCCCGCACCCCCAACCTGGACGCCCTCGTACCGCAGGGTACACTCGGCCGGGTGCGCACCGTGCCCCCTGGCTTCGAGCCTTCCAGTGCCTGTGCCTGCATGTCGGTGCTGGGGTATGACCCGCGGCGCTACCGCCTGGGGCGGGCCGCCATTGAGGCCACCAGCCTGGGTATCCCGGTCGGCCGGGGCGAGGTGGTCTTCCGCTGCAACCTGGTGACGGTGCGCCAGGGGCGCATGGTCAGCTACAGCGCCGGCCACATTGGCGGCGAGGAGGCGCGGCAGCTCTTCGCCGCCCTGAACGAGGCCCTTGGCAGCGAGGCGGTGCGGTTCTTCCCCGGGGTGGGCTACCGCGGCATCCTCCGCCTGCGTGGCCGCGGGGAGACGCGGCGGGCTGTCTGCACGCCGCCGCATGACATCCCGGGCAAGCCGGTGGCCCCCCACCTGCCGCGGGGCGAGGGCAGTGCCTTCCTGCGCGAGCTGATGGCGGCCGCGGAGGCGGTGCTGGCGGAGCACCCGGTCAACCGGGCACGGCGCCAGGCCGGGCTTGAGCCGGCCACCGGCATCTGGCCTTTCTGGGGAAGCGGGCCGCCGCCCCCCCTGCCGCCCTTCTACGAGGTGCGCCGCCTGCGGGCGGCCATGACGTCCGGGGTGGACCTGCTGGCTGGCCTGGCACGGCTGGCCGGCCTTGACGTGCTGGACATCCCCGGGGTTAGCGATGGCCTGGACAATGACTATGCGGCGCAGGTGCAGGGCGCGCTGGCTGCCCTGGCCGACCATGACCTGGTGGTGATTCACGTTGAGAGTCCGGACGAGGCGGCCCACTCCGGCCTGGCGGCGGAGAAGGTGAGGGCCATCGAGGCGGTGGACCGCGAGATGGTATCACGCCTGTACGGCTGGCGAGGCGACGAGCTGCGGCTGCTGGTGCTGCCGGACCACCCCACCCCGCTCACCACCCGCACCCACAGCCCGGGGCCGGTGCCATTCCTCCTCTGGGGAGCCGGCTTCGGCGGTAACGGTGCCCGCCGCTTCACCGAGGCTGAGGCGGCCCGGGCCGGCTTGTTCCTTGAGCCGGGATACGTTATTATGGACTGGCTGGTGGAGGGCCGTTCGGCCTGAGGCCAGCAGCCCCCGTCCCGGAGTGTGCCATGGCGGTGATTGTCCAGAAGTATGGTGGTTCGTCGGTGGCTGATGCCGGGCGCATTCAGAACGTGGCCCGGCGTATTGCCGCCCGGCGGGAGGCGGGAGACGACGTGGTGGTGGTGGTATCGGCCATGGGTGATACCACTGACAGGCTGATAGAGCTGGCCCACCAGGTGACGCGGCGGCCCCCGGCCCGCGAGCTTGACAGCCTCCTCTCCACCGGGGAGATAGTCTCGGCCACCCTGCTGGCGATGGCGCTGCGGGAGATGGGAAAGGACGCCATCAGCCTGTCCGGGGCGCAGGCCGGCATCACCACCGACGCCAGCTACCGCCGCGCCCGTATCCTGAAGATCGAGGCCCGGCGCGTCCGCCAGGAGCTGGAGCGGGGTAACATTGTCATCGTGGCCGGGTTTCAGGGAGTGACCGAGGAGATGGATATCACCACCCTGGGGAGGGGCGGCTCGGATACGACGGCGGTGGCCCTGGCGGCCGCCCTGGGGGCCGGCACCTGCGAAATCTATACCGATGTTGATGGCATCTTCACGGCTGACCCGCGCCTGGTGCCGGAGGCGCGGCGCCTCGACGAGATAGTCTATGACGAGATGCTGGAGCTGGCTGTCCAGGGGGCCAGGGTTATGCACCCGCGGGCGGTGGAGCTTGGGGAGCTTTACGGGATACCCATCCTGGTGGCTTCCAGCTTCAATGATAACCCCGGTACGCTGATTCACGGAGGGATGTCAATGGAAGTTCGCAACAAGGTTAGGAGCATTGCCCATGACCTTGACGTGGCCAAGGTGACAGTGGTCGGCGTGCCGGACCGGCCGGGGATCGCGGCCGCCATCTTCGAGCCGCTGGCCGCCGCCGGTATCAGCGTTGATACCATCGTGCAGAATGCCAGCATCAACAAGATTACCGACCTCACGTTCACGGTGGCCCGCAGCCAGCTTGAGGACGCCATGAAGGTGATAGAGCCGCTGGTCCAGGAGATCGGGGCGCGGGAGTGTGTCAGCGATGCCCGGCTGGCCAAGGTGAGCATTGTTGGCACCGGCATGCAGAACACCCCGGGCTTTGCGGCGCGGATGTTCAGTGCCCTCAGCCAGCAGGGCATCAACATTGAGCTGATAAGCACCTCTGAAATCAGGATTACCTGCATCATTGACGCGGCCAGAGTCAAGGACGCGGTGCGTGCCCTGCACCGTGCCTTCAGGCTGGATGTTGCGGACTGAGAAGGCCCTGCTTGCTGGAGGCGGAGTGCTGCCGGACCGGGTTGACACGGGTATGGGCTTTGGCTAAGGTAGGCTGCCAGCGGGGAGGTGAGTAGCGCGGATGTCCTACCAGGAAGAAGAGAAGTCCCGCCTGAAGCGGCAGGCCACCAGGCAGGCGATTGACCTTGCCATGAAGGGTAGCTGGAAGGAGGCCGTGGCCGTTAATCGCAGCATTCTGGAGGTATTCCCCGATGACGTCGAGTCCTGGAACCGGCTGGGGCGGGCCTACATGGAGCTCGGGGCCCTGGGCGAGGCTGAGAGGGCCTACCGCCGCACCGTCCAGATTGACCCGTACAACGCCATCGCCCTGAAGAACCTGCAGCGCATTGAGCGGCGGCGCGCCGCCGCTCAATGCGCTGCAGGTTC
>CAZBPZ010000035.1:0-17575 GCA_964493955.1 uncultured Dehalococcoidales bacterium
CCAAGAAGCGCCGCCACGACGAGGTTACGATAGACACCGATGAGTTCTAAGCGGAACACGGTGCGGGTGAAGCCAGTGCCACAGCGTACCTGTGTTGCCTGCCGGCAGGTCAGGCCCAAGCGGGAGCTGGTGCGCCTGGTACGGCTTGAGAGCGGCACGGTGGAGATAGATACCACCGGCCGCATGAATGGCCGCGGTGCCTACCTGTGCCA
The DNA here is from genome assembly GCA_964493955.1 of uncultured Dehalococcoidales bacterium. Classification (GTDB taxonomy): domain Bacteria; phylum Chloroflexota; class Dehalococcoidia; order Dehalococcoidales; family Fen-1064; genus CAZBPZ01. The sequence continues at coordinate 213 of CAZBPZ010000035.1, forward strand.
CAACCCCGGCTGCTGGCAGACAGCCCTGAAAAAGGGTAATATTGAGCGCGCCCTCCGGACGGTCCTGAGTGCCGCCGAGCGCCAGCGGCTGGCAGAGTGGGGCGCCCGGATGCGGCAAGGAGTCTCGAAGTGACAGGCACAAGTGAACAGGCAGAAAAGCCCCGCCTAACACGCCGGCGCACCGGGTCCACCACCCGGGTAAGGGTTGTTGACCTGCCGCCGACGCTGAGCGTGCGGGAGCTGGCCTCAATTCTGCGTGCCTCGGAGATAGACACCATCAAGCGGCTGATGCGCCGGGGCGTCATGGCCGGCCTCAACCAAATTATCGACTATGACGCCGCCGCCTCGGTGGCGGTGGACTTTGGCCTGCAGCCCCGCCTCAAGGCGGCCGCCCGCAAGAGTGCACGTACCGCCCAGCTCCGCAAGCGCCGGCTGGAGGAGGCCGCCGAGCGCACCGGCCTCGTGCCCCGTCCCCCGGTGGTCACCATCATGGGCCACGTGGACCACGGCAAGACACGCCTGCTGGACGCCATCCGCCACACCCACCTCATGGACCAGGAAGCCGGGGGCATCACCCAGCACATTGGGGCCTACCAGGTGGAGGTTGACGGGCAGAAGATTACCTTCCTGGACACGCCCGGTCACGAAGCCTTCACCGCCATGCGGGCCCGCGGGGCCCAGGTAACAGACATCTGCATCCTGGTGGTGGCCGCCGACGACGGTGTTATGCCACAGACCCTGGAAGCAATTGACCACGCCCGTGCCGCCGGCGTGCCGATTGTGGTTGCCATCAACAAGATAGACCGGCCCGAAGCCAACCCGGAACGTGTCAAGCAGCAGCTGGCCGATGCCGGCCTGGTTGTAGAAGACTGGGGCGGCGATGTGGTGGCGGTGGAAGTCTCCGCCAAGGAGGAGCTCGGCATCGACGACCTGCTGGAGAACCTGATGCTGGTAGCCGAGATGGAAGAACTCAAGGCAGACCCGTCACGCCCGGCTGAGGGTGTCGTCATCGAGGCAAAGCTGGACAAGACACGCGGCCCGCTGTGCACGGTGCTCATCCACAACGGCACCCTGCGGGTGGGGGACACCGTGGTCGTCGGGGAGACCTGGGGGCGCCTCAAGGCCATGTTCAATGATGCCGGCAAGCGCATCAAACGGGCCGGGCCGTCAGCCCCGGCCGAGTTGCTCGGCCTCAACAGCGTCCCCGAGGTGGGTGACACGCTGGCGGTGGTGGGCGATGAGCGCGAGGCCCACGCCCTGGTGGCCAAGCACCAGGAAGAAGCCCGCCGGCGCAAAGGCCCCAGGGCCGTCAGCCTGAGCAATGTTTACGACCACCTCCGCTCCGGCCGTGTCAGAGACCTCAACATCATCCTCAAGGCCGATGTCCAGGGCAGCCTGGAGCCGGTCCGGAGCTCGCTGGAGCAGCTCAGCGACGAAGATGTCAAGGTGCGCGTCATCCACGCCGCCACCGGCAACATCACCGAGAGCGACATCATGCTGGCCCTCGCCTCCGAGGCGGTTGTCGTCGGCTTCAACACCGGCATCGAACCGGGAGCACGGCGCATGGCCGAGAACGAAGGGGTCAGTGTGCGCCACTACGACGTCATCTACCAGCTCGTTGACGACGTCGCCAAGGCGATGAAGGGTATGCTGACCCCCACCGAGGTTGAAGTTACCGACGGCCGGGCCGAGGTACGGGCCGTCTTCAATGCCGGTAAGCGTAGCCGCGTGGCCGGTGTTTACGTGACTGAAGGGAAAATCAGGCGTGGCAGCCTGGTGAGGGTCCGCCGCGGCGACCAGGTGGTGCACGAGTCAACCGTCAGCAGCCTGCGGCGCTTCAAGGAAGACGTGCGCGAGGTGACAGCCGGCTTCGAGTGCGGCGTGGGTATTCAGGACTTCAACGACTTCGAGGTGGGAGACACGCTGGAGTTCTACCACCGCGAGCAGTCCGCCTAGCCAGGGGCAACAGGTGGCTTACCACATTCCCCGCGTCAACAGCCTGATCCGCCACGAGATGAGCGAGATACTGCGGCGGGAGGTAAAGGACCCGCGGCTGGGTACCTTTGTTACGATTACGGCGGTGGAGACCTCGGCCGACCTGCGCTACGCCAAGGTGTTCATCACCCGGCTCGGCACCTACCAGGAGCGGCGCGACACCCTTTCCGCCCTGCAGTCTGCGGCCGGCTACCTGCGCCGCAAACTGGCCGCCCGCCTCAGGCTGCGCCGCATCCCGGAGCTTGCCTTCCGCTGGGACGATTCGATTGAGCGTGGTGCACGCCTCTTTCGCCTGCTGGAAGAAGTGGCCCACCACAATAATCCCGAGGACACCCCTCCCGGCCAGGGCTAGGCCCTGCGCCTTACGATGCACCCTCCTCCCCGCTTTTCCCGGGCTACCATGGACGGCGTACTGAACATAGACAAACCGGCCGGCATCACGTCGTTCGGCGTGGTGGCCGCCGTGCGCCGCCTGGCCGGGCAGCGGCGTGTCGGCCACGGGGGAACGCTGGACCCCGCCGCCACCGGCGTGCTGCCGCTGTTTCTGGGGAAGGCCACCCGCATCATTGAGTACCTGGCCGGCCTCCCCAAGGAATACCGGGCCGAGGTAGTATTCGGCCTCGTCACTGACACGTACGATACCACCGGCCGGGTGCTGGAGCAGCGGGATGCCAGCGCCCTGACCCGCCGGGCGGTTGAGGACGCCCTGGGGCAGTTCCGCGGCACCATCCACCAGACCCCGCCGCTGTTCAGCGCCATTAAACAGGACGGGGTGCCACTCTACCGGCTGGCGCGGGCCGGCGTTACCGTGCCGGTCAGGGCACGCCGGGTGGAAATCTACCGCCTGGAGCTGGAGGACTGGCGGCCGCCGGTGGCGGTGCTGCGTGTCACCTGCGGCCGGGGCACCTACCTGCGCTCGCTGGCACACGACCTGGGGCAGGCCCTCGGCTGCGGTGCCAGCCTGCAGCACCTGGTGCGCACCCGCTACGGCCCCCTGGAGCTGGCCGGGGCCGTGCCACTGGCGCGGCTGGAGGCCGACGGCCCGGGACCCCACCTGCAGCCGATGGATGCCCTGCTGGGACACCTTCCACCGGCCGTGCTGCCGGATGCCCTGGCAGAGCCGGTATCATTCGGGCGGTCAGTACCGCTGGAGGGGAGCACCGTCCCGCCCGACTGCACCCTGGCACGCGCCTACACGCAGGACGGGCGGTTTCTGGCAGTCCTGCGCCGCCGCGAGATAGACCTCTGGCACCCGGAAAAGGTATTCGTCACGGCCGGCGGTGCCGGGCCGGCCTAGCCTCGTCACCTTGACAGCCAGAGGGCGGTATGTTACATATGTAGTCTGGTGTGAAACAGGGTGCGGCACCGGGAGAGCCACCCGCTGCCAGAAAAGCCGTACCCCGAAGGTAAGTAGTCACCGGCGGCGCGGTTCCTGGCTCGCCGGGAGGGAGCGGTGGGGCCGCCGCAACGCTCTCGCTGCAGAAGACCGCGCCTGTGCTCATGGCTGCTGCCAGCCGGCAGCGGCGCAGCTGTGAAGGAGGTCAGTACTTGGGCAAGATAAACGTGGCGATTATTGGTGTCGGCAATTGTGCCTCCTCGCTGGTCCAGGGTGTCCACTACTACCGCGAGGCCCGCGAGGACGAGTTTGTTCCCGGCCTGATGCACGTAAACCTGGGCGGTTACCATGTCAGTGACATCAACTTCGTGGCCGCGTTTGATATCGACCGGAACAAGGTGGGCAAAGACCTGGCAGAGGCAATCTTCACCTACCCCAACAACACCTTCAAGTTCTGTGAGGTCCCCGCCACGGGGGTAACAGTCCTGCGTGGCATGACGCATGATGGCCTGGGCAAGTACCTCGCGCAGCTCATCAAGAAGTCACCGGGCCCCACGGTTGACATCGTCAAGGTGCTGCAGGGCACGCAGACAGACGTTGTCATCAACTACCTGCCGGTCGGCAGCGAAGAGGCCACCAAGTGGTACGTGGAGCAGGTGCTGGAGGCAGGTTGCGGCTTCATCAACTGCATCCCGGTCTTCATTGCTCGCGAGAAATACTGGCAGAACCGTTTCGAAAAGAAGGGGCTGCCGGTAATTGGGGACGACATCAAGTCCCAGGTGGGGGCCACTATCGTCCACCGCGTCCTCACCCGCCTCTTCCGTGACCGCGGGGTCCGCCTGGCCCGCACCTACCAGCTTAACTTCGGCGGCAACACCGACTTCTACAACATGCTGGAAAGGGAGCGGCTGGAGTCCAAGAAAATCTCCAAGACCAACGCCGTCACCTCGCAGCTTGATTACGACCTCGGGGCCGAGAACGTCCACGTTGGCCCGAGCGACTACGTCCCCTGGCTGCAGGACCGCAAGTTCTGCCACATCCGGATGGAAGGCGTAACCTTCGGGGACGTGCCGCTCAACGCTGAAATCAAGCTCGAGGTCTGGGACAGCCCGAACTCGGCCGGCGTTGTCATTGACGCCATCCGCTGCTGCAAGCTGGCGCTCGACCGGGGGCTGAAGGGGGCGCTGGTAGAGCCGTCCTCGTACTTCATGAAGTCGCCGCCGGTGCAGTTCTCAGACGACGAGGCACGCCGCCGGGTGGAAGATTTCATCATGGCCAACCGCAGGGAAGAGTAGGCAGCCCAGCACCCCGTGGGGATGGCTCCGGCCATGCGATGAAGATTGCTCTGGTTTCTCCCTATGATTTTGCCTATCCGGGCGGGGTGGCCAACCATATCGCCGCGCTGGACCGGCAATTCCGCCGCCTTGGCCACGACGTGCGGGTAATCGCACCCTGCTCACGCCGGGTCAGCGAGTTTGGCGACCGCCTTATACCAATCGGCCGCCCCTACCCCATTCCCAGCAGCGACTCCATCATCCGCATCCCCATCTCCCTTCACCTCGCCCCGACCATCAAAGAGGTGCTCCAGCGCGAGCGGTTTGACATCGTCCACCTCCACGAGCCCTTCATGCCGATGCTCTGCAGCGCCACCCTGCGCTTTTCCAACACCACCAACGTGGGCACCTTCCACGCTGCCCAGGGCAAGCCAGGCTACAACTGGGGGCGGCCCATCAGCACCTGGATGATAAAAGCCCGGCTCTCCAAGCTGCACGGCAAGATAGCCGTCTCGCCGGTGGCGCTGGAGTTCCACTCGCGCTACATCCCAGGCCCCTACGACGTCATCCCGAACGGGATAGACCTTGACCGCTTCAACGAATCGGTTGAACCACTGCCGGAGTACCAGGACGGGAAGCTGAATATCCTGTTCGTAGGGCGGCTGGAGTTCCGCAAGGGGCTGAACTACCTGCTCAACGCCTTCCTGCGCATCAAGCAGGAGATACCGCAGACGCGCCTGCTGGTGGTGGGGCCGGGCACACGGCTGCGCCGGCGCTACGAGCGGTGGGTCCGCAAGGTGGGGCTGGAGGACGTGGTATTTATCGGCTTCGCCCCGCACGACATGCTGCCCCGCTACTACCGCACCGCCGATGTTTACTGCTCACCGGCCACCAGCCGCGAGAGCTTCGGTATTGTCCTGCTGGAGGCCATGGCAGTGGGCACGCCGGTGGTGGCCAGCAACATCCCGGGCTATGCTGGCGTGGTCAGCCACGGCAAAGACGGGCTGCTGGTACCCCCTCAGGACTACGTGGAGCTGGCCCGCACCATCCAGCAGCTGCTGCGTGACAGGCCGCTCCGGCAAAAGATGGGGGCCGCCGGCCGGGCCAAGGCCAGCCAGTACTCCTGGGAAATAATTGCACAGAAGGTCCTGGAGGTCTATGAAAGAAGCATGCACCGGGCCAGAGGTGAGGCAACCTGATGGCCAGCCTTGAGACGGTACGGCGCAGGCTTGGCCCCACCCTCACCGGGCCGATTGTCCCGCTGCTGGTGAAGGCCGGCATAACACCGAACGCCCTCACGTGGCTGGGCCTGCTTGTCTCGGTGGCGGCCGGTGTGCTGGCGGCACTGGGGGCCACCCTGGCCGCCGGCATCGTGGTGGCCGCCGGCGGACTCTTCGATACGCTCGACGGTGCCCTGGCCCGCAGCACCGGGCGTGTTACCCGCTTCGGCGGCATCCTGGACTCCACCCTGGACCGCGCCGGCGAGGCGGCCGTGATGGCCGGCATACTGGTACTCTTCGCCCGGCAGGGGAATGTTGCCGGGGTGGCCGTGGCGGCGGTTGTTTGGGCACTGGCAATGCTGGTAAGCTATCTGCGGGCCCGGGCCGAGGCAGCCGGCCTGGAATGTAAGGTGGGGCTATTTACCCGGCCGGAGAGAGTGCTCGCCCTGGCGCTCGGCCTGCTGCTCGGCCGGATTACAAATGCGCTCCTGGTTGTCCTGAGTGCCATGGCGGTCCTCAGCGCCGTGACGGTCGTCCAGCGCCTGCACACGGTCTGGCGGCAGACCAGGGGAGCCTGAGAGGGAGAAAGAGTCATGCCAGCCATCGCGGTGGTCGGATGCCAGTGGGGTGACGAGGGTAAAGGGAAAATCGTTGACATGCTCGCCGAAAAGGTGGACATGGTGGTGCGTTTTTCCGGTGGTGACAACGCCGGTCACACCGTCATCAACCCGCTGGGCAGGTTCGCCCTCAAGCTGGTACCCTCGGGCATCTTCTGGCCCGGCACCGTCTGCATACTGGGTAACGGCATGGCCATCAACCCGGCGGTGCTGCTGGAAGAGATGGACACCCTCAAAGAGCAGGGGGCAGACTTCTCACAGCTCTTCATCAGTGACCGCGCCAATCTGATTATGCCCTACCACACCCTGCTGGAAGGCCTGGAAGAAGAGGCACGGGGTTCAAGAGCCATCGGGACGACACGCAAGGGCATTGGCCCCGCCTTCTCCGACAAGGTGGCCCGCTTCGGCATCCGCATGGGTGACCTGCTCGACAAGACGGTCTTCCGCGAGCGCCTCGCCGAGGTACTGGAGTACAAGAACGCCATCATCAGCCGGGTCTATGGGGCCGAGCCGCTCTCCCTGGAGCCGATATTTGAGCAGTACTGCGCCTACGCCGAGCGCCTGGCCCCCCACATCTGCGAGACAACCGAGCTGATAGCCGCCGCCCTTGACCGCGGCGACCTGGTGATGCTGGAGGGTGCCCAGGGCTGCCTGCTCGACCCGGACTTCGGCACCTATCCCTTCACCACCTCGTCCTCCCCGCTGGCGGCCAATGCCTGCCTAGGGGCCGGCCTGGGGCCGATGCGTATCACCGCGGTGCTGGGGGTCTTCAAGGCCTACTGCACACGGGTCGGCGCTGGGCCCTTCCCCACCGAGCTCCCCCCCGAGCTGGGTGACATGATTCGGGAGCGGGCCGACGAGTTCGGGACGGTGACACGCCGCCCCCGCCACTGCGGCTGGTTCGATGCCGTGGCCGCCCGCTTCAGCCAGCGCCTCAACGGCTGCACCAGCATGGCCATCACCCGCCTGGACATACTGGACGTCCTGCCCAGCATCAAGATATGCGTTGCCTACGAGCTTGACGGCGAGCCGACTGACAGCTTCCCCGCCAGCACCAGCGCCCTGGAGCGCTGCCGGCCGGTCTACGAGGAGCTTCCCGGCTGGCAGACCCCTACCAGCGGGGCACGATGCTTTGAAGACCTGCCGCCGGCCGCCCAGCGCTACGTGGCACGCCTCGAGGAGCTGGTTGGCTGCCGGGCCGATATTATCTCGGTGGGCTCGGCCCGGGAGGAGACCATCATCCGCCGGCCCATCGTCTAGCCCGGGCCTGAAAACCCCTACGCCGCGGCCGGGAAGAGACCCGGCCCCCGGGGGCTACCCCGCCTAGACCGGCAGGTCAATGGTGTAGTTCTGCAGCGTCTCCCGGATGAGGGCGGCCGTCTTCTCGTCCGGCTCGGTGAGCGGCAGGCGTGGCTTACCCACCCGGAAGCCAATCTGGTTGAGGGCGTACTTGACCGGGATGGGGTTGGAGACAACAAAGAGGGCGTTCACCAGCGGCAGCAGCCGGCGGTGGATGGCGGCGGCCTCGCCGGTCCGGCCCTCAACGAAGGCGGCAATCATTGCGGCAATCTGCCGGCCCACCAGGTGGGCCGCCACGCTGATAACACCGTAGCCCCCCAGGGCCAGTATCGGCAGGGTGTCACTGTCGTTGCCGCTCCATACGTAGAAGCCGTCCCCGGCCCGGCTGATGATGCGGGCCACCTGCTCCAGGTTACCGCTGGCCTCCTTGATGCCAATCACGTTGGGCAACTCGGCCAGGCGCAGGGTCGTCTCCGCCGCAAGATTAACTCCGGTGCGCGAAGGCACGTTGTAGAGAATGCAGGGCAGGCGGGTGCTCCCGGCGATTGCCCTGAAGTGCTGGTAGAGGCCCTCCTGGGTGGGCTTGTTGTAGTAAGGCACCACCAGCAGGCAGCCGTCCGCCCCGGCCCGCTCCGCCCCCCGGGTGGCCTCCAGCGCCTCGGCGGTGCTGTTGCTGCCGGTACCGGCAATCACGCTGCCACGGTCACCCACCGCCTGCTTGATTTCGGCAAAGAGCCGGAACTCCTCTTCACGCAGCAGGGTGGGTGACTCCCCGGTGGTGCCCACCACCACCACCCCGTCGCTGCCCGAATCAAGCAGCGCCAGCGCCAGCTTCTTCGCCTGGGCGTAGTCAACCTTCCCCTCGTCGTCAAAGGGGGTGACCATGGCCGTCAGCAACCTGCCTGGGACCTTCATCTCAGCCCTCGCCTCTTGGTGCCAGCCAGCCGCGCTCTATCATGAGCTCGGCAATCTGCACGGCGTTGAGGGCGGCACCCTTGCGTACGTTGTCCGCCACAATCCACATTACCAGGCCGCCGGGGTGGGAGGCGTCCTCCCGTATCCGGCCCACGAACGTCTCGTCGGTGCCGGCGGCCTGCCAGGCATGCGGGTAAAGGCTGACCGCCGGGTCATCCAGCACCCGGACACCGGGCGCCCCGGCCAGTACCTGCCGCGCCTCATCGGGTGACATCGGGCGGCTGAACTCCACGTGCACCGCCTCGCTGTGGCCGACGAAAACGGGCACGCGCACGCACGTCGCCGAGACGAGTATCTCCGGGGCGTGCATAATCTTGCGCGTCTCCTGGACCATCTTCCACTCTTCCCTGGTGTAGCCGTTGTCCAGGAAGACGTCTATTTCGGGCAGGACATTGAAGGCAATCTGGTGGGGAAACACCCGGGGCGCCGTCTCGCGCCCTTCCAGTACCTGCTTCGCCTGGACGGTCAGCTCTTCAACCGCCACCGTCTTGGCCCCCGAGACCGACTGGTAGGTGTCCACCACGATCCGCCTGATGGGGTTCACGCGGTGCAGCGGGTAGAGGGCCACCACCATCTGAATGGTGGAGCAGTTGGGGTTGGCGATGATACCCCTGTGCCAGCGGCAGTCATCCGGGTTAACCTCCGGCACCACCAGCGGTACATCCGCCTCCATCCGGAAGGCGGAGCTGTTATCGATGACAACCGCCCCCGCCCGGACAGCGTCGGGCGCGAAGCGCCGGCTCACCCCCGCTCCGGCCGAGAAGAGGGCAATATCTATTCCCTCGAACGAATCGGGCCCGGTCTCCCGGACCTCGAGCTCCTCGTGGCGGACGAACATCTTCTTGCCGGCGGAGCGGCTGGAGGCCAGCAGCCGCACCGATGCTGCGGGGAAATTACGTTGCTCCAGTACCTTGATGAACTCCCTGCCCACCAGGCCGGTAGCCCCGACGATAGCTACCCTGAAACCCTTCACGCTGGCTCCTCCAGCCCCATGAGTGCTCCCAGGCCCCGCACCAGCCCCCGGCGCCGGACAACCGCCTTCACCGCCAGGAGAACACCGGGCATATAGCACTCGCGGCCGCTGGTATCATGGCGGATGGTGAGCGTCTGGCCCGGGCCGCCGAAGATGACCTCCTGGTGGGCCAGCAGCCCCGGTAGCCTCACGCTGTGAATGTGAATACCCTCAATGCTATCACCCCGGCTCCCGGTAGTGCCCCCGGGAGGCGGTGGCGAGACGAAAGGTCGCCCCCGGGCCTGCGCCATGCGCCGGGCGGTGGTAAGGGCCGTGCCCGAGGGGGCGTCCGCCTTGCCGTCGTGGTGAAGCTCAATTATCTCGGCGCTGTCCATGTAGGCGGCGGCGATGCTGGCAAGGTGCATCATCAGCACCGCCCCGATGGTAAAGTTGGGGGCCACCACCGCCCCGATACCGTTTGCCTCGGCCAGCCGCCCGATTTCATCAAGGTCTTCGGGCGAGAGACCGGTAGTACCGATGACGAGGTTGACGCCCCGGGCAGCCGCCACCCGCGCCGCCGGCATCACGGCGGCGGCCAGGCTGAAGTCCACCAGCACATCCGCCGGCGCGGCGTCAAGCAGGGCGGCCAGGTCACCCGAGAGGGGAACAGAGCCGCCGCCCGGCAGCCCCAGGCGGTCGCTGGCGGGGGCAAGCTCGGTGGCGCCGACCACCGTAATGTCAGCATCCTGGCAGAGAGCCCTGACAGTCTCCCTGCCCATGCGTCCCAGCGCTCCCTGGACAATTACCCGGATTGCCATCTGGCAGCTCCTGTCCTAGCGGCGCCGGGCACCCCGCGGGGCGCGGTGGCGCGGCGGGCGCGAATCGGGCCGCCGCCGGACGGTACGCGCCGCCGGCGGAGCACCGCGGCCGCTCCCACCCGGCGGCGGTGACTTCTGAAAGACAGCCTTCCGCGAGAGGGCAATCTTACCGTCCTCGCTACGCAGTACCTTGACGGTTATCTCGTCCCCGACCTTGACTTCATCCTCAACGCGGGGGACACGGTAGTCGGCCAGCTCGCTGATGTGGACCATGCCTTCCTTGCCCGGCATAATCTCCACCAGCGCCCCGAAACCGAGGATACGGGTCACCTTGCCGGTGTAGATACTGCCGACCTCAACATCCTTGACCAGCCCCTCGATGATTTGTATGGCACGCCTGGCCGAGTCTTCATCAACCGCCCCGATGATAACCGTGCCGTCTTCCATGATGTCAACCGTGGTCTTGGTCTCATCCTGGATGGACCTGATGGTGCGTCCCCCCGGCCCGATGACAGTGCCAATCTTCTCCGGCGGGATTTGCATCTTGTGCATACGCGGGGCATAACGGCTGACCTCGGCCCGGCTGGTGCTGATGGTCTGCGCCATCCGGCCCAGAATGAACATGCGGGCCGGGCGTGCCTGCCGGACGGTGTCCCGTATAATCTCCATCGTCAGGCCGTGCAGCTTGGTATCCATCTGTACGGCCGTAATGCCATCCGCCGTACCCGCCACCTTGAAGTCCATGTCGCCGTAGGCGTCCTCGATACCCTCAAGGTCCGTCAGGACGCAGTAGCGGCCGTCCTCGGCCGTCACCAGCCCCATGGCAATCCCGGCCACCGCCTTCTTCACGGGAATACCGGCATCCATCAATGACAGGCTGCTGGCGCAGACACTGGCCATTGAGGTACTGCCATTGGAGCTCAGCACCTCGGAGACGAGCCGTATCGTGTAGGGAAAGTCTTCGTCGTTGGGGAGCACCGGCTGCAGGGCCCGTTCCACCAGGGCACCGTGACCGATTTCACGCCGGCCCGGCGAGCCGATGCGCCGCACCTCGCCCACCGAGAACGGCGGGAAGTTGTAATGATGGATAAAGCGCTTGGTCTCTTCAATACCCAGACCGTCCAGCATCTGCTCCTTCTTGATTGAGCCCAGGGTGGCAATGGTCAGCACCTGGGTCAACCCGCGGCTAAACAGGGCCGAACCGTGGGTGCGGGGCAGCAGGCCGGCCTCGCAGTACAGCGGCCTGATTTCGTCCAGGCCACGCCCGTCGACACGCCGTCCCTTCTCCAGGATGCTGCCCCGGACTATCTCGCGCAGTTTCCGGTCAAAGGCGGCCAGCAGCGCCGCCGCCGGGTACTGCTCGCCCAGCGCCTCGACCATCTCCTGCCGCAGCCTGTCCAGCTGCTCCTCGCGCCGCGGCTTCTCCGGCAGGAAGACAGTCTCTTCCAGCCGGCCACCCAGAAAGCCGTTCACGGCCTCGGCGGCCTCGGGCGGGATTTCCGGACCCTCGGGTACGGCTTCCTTGGGTTTACCGACCTCGGCCGCAATGCGCTCCTGCAGCTCAATGATGGCCTGGTTGGCCTGGTGAGCGAACTCAATAGCCTCGAGCAGACCGTCCTCGGTAACCTCCCTGGCCCCGGCCTCAATCATGGCAACACGCTCGCGCGTGCTGGCCACCACCAGGTCCAGGGCCGAGCCTTCAAGCTGGCGGAGGGTGGGGTTCAAGACCAGCTGCCCGTTAATACGGCCAACATGGCAGGCCCCCACCGGCCCGGCGAAGGGCACGCTGGACATGGCCAGCACGGTGGAGCTGCCAATCAGCCCCAGCACGTCCGGGTCATTTTCCTGGTCCGCCGAAAGCACCGTGATGACAAGCTGAATATCACGGCGCCACGCCTTGGGCAGGAGGGGACGCAGGGGGCGGTCGGTGAGGCGGCTGGAGAGGATGGCCTCCTGGCTGGGGCGCCCCTCCCGCCGGATGAACCCCCCCGGGATTTTGCCGGCAGCGTAGAGACGCTCCTCGTAGTCAACGGTCAGCGGCAGAAAATCAACCCCTTCGCGGGGCTCATCGGCGACACCCAGTGTCACCAGCACCACGGTCTCGCCGTACTGCACTGTCACAGCGGCCTCAGCCTGCTGTGCCAGTTTGCCTGTTTCAATTCGGAGTATTCTGCCCCCGACCTCGCATTCGTAGGTCCTGGGTGTCTGCAATTAGGTTCCTCCTCGCCGGCACTACTTACGCAGCCCGAGGCGCTTGATGAGCTTGTGGTACCGGCCAACGTCCTCTTTGCTGAGGTAAGAGAGCAGTCTTCGTCTCCGCATGACCAGTCTGAGCAAGCCCCGCTGCGTGGCATGGTCGTGGCGGTGGGCCACCATGTGACCGGTGAGCCGGTTGATGCGCTCGGTGAGGAGGGCTACCTGTACTTCGGTTGAGCCTGTGTCACCCTTCTTGAGCTGATAGTCCTGGATGAGTTGTGCCTTCCTGGCCCTGTTCAAGCGTTGCTCCTGTTCTCAGTCCCTCTGCTATACAGCTTGGAGTATAACACAGCCGGCCGCAACCTGTAAAACACCGGTAACCCCCAGAACAGTCCTCAGGACCTCCGCCCGCTGCCCGTAGAGCTGCCGCAACCTGTAACACACCGGTAACCCCCAGAACAGGCCGCCGCCGAACAACTGTCTATTGACTGTACTGCCCACTGTTCTGCGGTGGGCTTGTAGCCGACCCAGAACAGGCCGCCGCCGAACAACTGTCTATTGACGGCCACTGGCCGGGGTGGAGTATAATGGCAGCGGACTCCAGCGGAGATTTGCCAGCATGAAGGTTGTCTTCCTGCAGAACGTTGCCAATGTTGCCCGCGCCGGCGAAATCAAGAACGTGGCTGACGGCTACGCCCGCAACTACCTGATACCGCGCCGGCTGGCCGCCCGGGCAGACCCGCACCTGATGCAGCAGTTCGAGGCCCAACTCAAGGCCAGGGCACGGCAGGAAGCCGAGACAGAAGCCGAGCTTGAGGCGCTGGCCGCCCGGATAGACGGGCAGGAAGTCACCATCAGGGCGAAGGTGGGGGTCAAGGACCGCCTCTACGGCAGCGTCACCGCGGCCGACATCGCCGCCGCCCTGGAGCAAGCCAGCGGGACCACGGTTGACAAGCGCCGGATTGAGCTGGAGAACCCCATCCGCCACCTCGGTACCTACGAGGTTACCGTGCGGTTATCACGGGACATCACACCCCGGATAGTGGTAACCGTCACCGAGGACGAGGCCTGAGCGGACAGGTACGGGCAGTACCGCCGGCCGGGGAGGAGCAGGGGCTTGGTGAGTGGCAGCCAACTTCCTCCACATGACATCAGTGCCGAGGAGGCCGTCAACGGTTCGCTCCTGCTTGACGGCAAGGCCATCTATGACATCGCCCTCATGCTCCGGCCGGCCGATTTCTACAGCGAGCCCAACCGCCTCATCTACCAGGCCTGCCTTTCACTCTACGAGCGCAACGAGGCCATCAACCAGATAACGGTAACCGAGGAGTTGAACCGCCTGGGGCAGCTTGAAGCCGCCGGGGGAGCGGCCTATCTGGCCAACCTCATCTCGATGGTGCCCACCTCGCTGGATATTGAGAACTACGCCCGTATCGTCTACCGCCTCTCGGTGATGCGCCAGCTCATCGCCGCCGCCGAGAAGATTTCACAGATCGGCTACTCGGCCGACCCGGACGTCAGCGCCGCCCTGGGCCGGGCCGAAGAGACCCTCTACCAGCTGCGGGTCTCCCGCGGCTCAAGGGACTTCATCCACATCAAGCATGTGCTTGACCGCTACTTCGAGGTGATTGAGCCGGAGGCCGGTGAGCACCACGGCATTGCCCAGGTTCTCTCCGGCTTCACCGCCCTGGACGAATTCCTGGACGGTTTCCAGCGCTCGGACCTTATCATCGTGGCCGGCCGCCCCAGCATGGGCAAGACCAGCCTGGCACTGAACATTGCCCGCAACGCCGCCGTGGAGCAGAACGCCTGCGTGGCCCTTTTCAGCCTGGAGATGTCGCGCGAGTCACTGGTGCAGCGGCTGCTGGCCAGCGAGTCCGGGGTCAACCTCCGCAAGCTCCGCTTCGAGCAGAGCATCTCCGAGACCGACGAGCGCCGCCTCTTCAACGCCATCGGCATCCTGTCCGAGTCACCAATCTATATTGACGATTCACCGCTGCTGCGTGTCGGCGAGATGCGCAGCAAGGCACGCCGCCTGCAGATGGAGCGCGGCGTTGACCTTGTCATCGTGGACTACCTGCAGCTGATGCAGGGCGAAGGTGTCCGCGGGGAGAACCGTGTCCAGGAAATCAGCTACATCTCCCGCTCGCTCAAGGCACTGGCGCGCGAGCTGAATGTACCGGTCATCGCCGTCTCGCAGCTCAGCCGGGCGGTGGAGGGGCGGCCCTCCCACAGGCCGCAGCTCTCGGACCTGCGCGAGAGCGGCAGCATCGAGCAGGACGCCGATGTGGTCGTATTCATCTACCGGGACGATTACTACATCAGCCGCGAGGACTGGGAGCTGCAGCACCCGGACCAGGAATACCCTGAGGGTATTGCCCAGATTATCATTGCCAAGCACCGCAACGGCCCCGTCGGTGACCTTAACCTGCGCTTCGTGCCACGTTTTGCCAGGTTTGAGAACATTCCCAGCCAGGAAGCCACGCTGCTATGAGACCGTTTGCAGGTTTTCCGGCACGGATGGAGTTCACCCCGGTGCCCAACCTCTTCATCAAGGGGCTGCTGGCCGAGATGGATGACCTGGCCGAGGTCAAGGTGACACTCAACCTCTTTACCACCATCTACCGCCGCCGCGGCCGCCTCAAGTTCGCCACCCTCCGGGAGCTGGAGCAGGACGCCAGCCTGATGGCTGGCCTCGGCTCCCGCCCCCAGGAGCGCGCCGCCGCCCTGCGGCGCGGGCTCGAGCTGGCGGTAGAGCGTGGCACCATCCTGCGGGTCTCCATGGAGCGCGATGGCCAGCCCGAAGAGGTCCTCCTCGTCAACACCGCCGAGGGCCGCCGCCAGGCCGACCGCCTCCAGCGTGGCGAGCTCACCCTGCCGGAACTCAGGCCGGTGGCCCCACCGGCCCCGGCCGAACTGGAACCGCCGCCCAACATCTTCGCCCTCTACGAGCAGAACATCGGCCTGCTGACACCCCTGATTGCCGACGAGCTACGCGAGGCCGAGCAGACCTACCCCGAATCATGGATAAGAGACGCCCTGGCCGAGGCCGTCAACCTCAACAAGCGTAGCTGGCGCTACATCAGGCGCATCCTGGAGCGGTGGGCCGCCGAAGGCCGCAGCGACAAGGCCCGCCGCCGCCCGGACCCGGACAAGTACATCCGAGGGAAATATGGCCACATGGTCCAGCGCTAGGCCGGGCGGGCGGACAGTCAACCTCTGCCCGCTCTGTCACGGCACCCGCTTCGTCCACCCGCTCATGCCGTCGCGGGAGCCGGACCTCAGCGAGGTGTACCCCTGCACCTGCTCCGAGCAGTACGAGCCCGGGGGCCGCGACGAACGGGGAGACGTGCTGACCATCTTCTACAAACCACCGCCGGACTGAGCCCGTGGAACACATCGGTGACATCCTGAGAAAGCAGCCCTTACCGGGGCCACCGCCACCGGGCTCCGAGGCCGCCCCGGACGAGCCCGAAGGGCCCACCTGCGAAATCTGCCACGGGGCGCGGTTTGTCCACCCCAGGCGGCCGGACGGCAGGCCGGACTACGCCCGGGTGGTACCCTGCCGCTGCCTCCAGCGTGACACCGAAGGCAAGCGGCAGTCCCGCCTGGAACGCTACAGCAACCTGGGACCACTGGCCGCCATCACCTTCGAGCGGCTGGCAGACACCGCCCACTTCGAAGACCCGGACAGCCAGCAGCAGTTCACGCGGGCGCTGCTGGCCGCCCGCCGCTTCGCCGCCAGGCCCGAGGGCTGGCTCGTCCTGACCGGCCAGAGCGGCACCGGCAAGACCAGCCTGGCAGCCGCCATCGCCAACGAGAGCATCCATCACGCCCGGCCGGCCTTCTACATCTCCACCCCTGACCTGCTGGACCACCTTCGCGCCAGCTTCAGCCCCTCCAGCGAGCTCCCTTACGACGAGTTCTTTGACATGGTGCGCAATACCCCGCTGCTGCTGCTGGACGACTTCGGGACACACTCGGCCACCCCCTGGGCACAGGAAAAGCTGGAACAGCTCCTGACGCACCGCTTTACCGGCCGCCTGCCAACGGTACTGGTCACCAGCGCACCGCTGGACAGCCTCGAGGAACGCCTGCGCACCCGGCTCCTGAACCAGGAAGTGTGCCAGGTTATCAACCTTGGCTCACCCCCCTCCGCCCTGCCGATGCGCCGGTGGGCCCCCGGCTTTGAGCTCCAGAAGCAGATGACTTTCCAGAGCTTTGACCCGAAGCGGGCCAACCTGCCACCGGAGCAGCGGCAAAACCTGGAAACGGCCTACAAGCTGGCACGCGAGTTTGCCGAATCACCGGAGGGGTGGCTCGTCTTCCAGGGGGTCAACGGCTGCGGCAAGACCCATCTGGCCTCGGCCATCGTCAACCACCGCTACCAGCAGGGCAAACCGGCCCTGTTCGTGGTGGTGCCGGACTTCCTGGACCACCTGCGCTCCACCTTCGCCCCGGAGAGCCAGGTCTCCTACGACCGCCTCTTCGAGGCGGTACGCAACGCGCCGCTGCTGGTGCTGGACGACTTCGGCGAGCAGACCAGCACCCCCTGGGCGCAGGAAAAGCTCTACCAGGTAATCAACCACCGCTATAATGCCCGCCTCGCCACCGTTATCACCACCTCGGCTTCCCTGGACGAAATTGAGGCACGGGTAGCCTCGCGCCTGGCCGACCCCAA
>CAZBPZ010000036.1:0-16495 GCA_964493955.1 uncultured Dehalococcoidales bacterium
GCCAGCTACTACGCCAGGCACACCGCCGTCACCCCGGGGCCGTCATCGTCGCCACCGGCTGCTACGCCGCCCGGGCCGCCGCCGAGCTGGCCGCCCTCGAAGGGGTAAGCCTGGTCCTCGGCAACGAGGCCAAAGCAGACCTGCCCCGGCGGCTGGGAGAGGCCACCGGACCGCCCGGCACCACCCCCCGGCCGCACCCCGCCACCCGCACCCGCTCCTTCGTCAAGATTCAGGACGGCTGCCGGGAGGGCTGCGCCTACTGTATCGTGCCGGCAGTGCGCCCCGGTGAGACCAGCCTCCACCCCGATAGCGTGGTGCGGGAAGTGGCCCGGCGCCAGCAGGAAGGCTACCGGGAAGTGGTGCTGACCGGCACCAGGGTAGGGGCCTACCACCACTCCGGTACCGACCTGGCCGGCCTGTTGCGGCGCCTGCTGGCAGAGACCGGCATCCCCCGCCTGCGCCTCTCCTCGCTGCAGCCGCACGAGGTCACACCCGGCCTGCTGGCCCTCTGGCAGGACCGGCGCCTCTGCCCCCACTTCCACCTCTCCCTCCAGAGCGGCAGCGACAGCGTGCTGGCACGGATGAACCGCCGCTACACCACCACCGGCTACGAGCAGGCCGTGGCGGCCATCCGCGCCACCGTGCCGGACGTGGCCATCACCACCGACGTTATCACCGGGTTCCCGGGGGAGACAGACGCCGAGTTCGAGGAGTCCTTCGAGTTCTGCCGGCGCCTGGGGTTCGCCCGCATCCATGTCTTCCCGTTTTCACCCCGCCCCGGCACCCCGGCCGCCCGGATGCGGCCACAGCTACCCGCCCGGGTAATCAGGGAGCGCACCGACCGCCTGCTGGCCCTGGCGGCCGCCAGCGCCGCCGACTTCCGGGCCCGCTTCTCCGGCCGCACCATGGACGTGCTCTGGGAAAAGCGCACCCGGGACGGGCGCTGGAGCGGCACCACCGGGAACTACCTGCGGGTCTATACCACCTCGGCCGGGGACCTGGCCAGCCGGCTCACGCCGCTGCGCCTACCCTGACAATCATCTGGAGGGAAATTGAGTAACCCTGAACACTTCCTGGAGCGGTTCTTTTACCCGGAGAGCGTTGCCATCGTCGGCGCCAGCCGTAATCCCCGCAGCGTCAACAGCTTCCTCGTGGCCGGGCTGCTCAAGCTCGGCTATGGCGGCCGCATCTACCCCGTCAACCCGGCCGCCACCGAGATAATGGGCCTGCGGGCCTACCCCAGTGTCTCCAGCATCGGGGCCAGGGTTGACCTGGCCGTCATCTCGGTGCCGGCCCGCCACACCCTGGAGGTGGTGCGCGACTGTGTTGCCGCCGGGGTGGGGGGTGTAACAATTGTCTCCGGCGGCTTCTCGGAGACGGGCGGCCAGGGGCAGCACACCCAGGACGAGATCCACCGCCGGCTGCGCCAGGCCGGCATCCGCTGCATCGGCCCGAACGCCCTCAGCCCCATCAACTCGGCCAACAATTTTATCATCGGCTTCGGGCCCATCCCGCGGGCGCTGCCCCGCGGCGGGCTTTCCCTCATCTTCCAGTCCGGCCTCTACCAGCCGCGGCTGGACTGGCTCCTCAACGAGCACCGCCTCAACCTGGCCAAGCTGATTGACCTCGGCAACAAGATGGACATCACCGAGACGGACGCCCTGGAGTACCTGGCCGGTGACAGTGATACCAAGGTCATCGCCATCCACACCGAGAGCATCGCCGGCGACGCCCGGCACTTCCTGGCGCTGCTGCGCCAAACAGCCCGCCGCAAGCCCGTCATCGTGCTCAAGTCCGGCCGCACCGAGGCCGGGGCGAGGGCGGCCGCCTCGCACACCGGCGCCATCGCCTCGAGTGACGCGGTGGTGGATGCCGCCCTGCGGCAGGCCGGGGTGATACGGGCCTCCGGTCTGGACGAGTTTTTTGACCTGGCCAAGGCGTTCGAGTACCAGCCCCTGCCCCGCGGTAACCGGGTGGCCATTGCCTCCTTCTCCGGCGGCGAGGGCGTCCTCACCACCGACGCCTGCGAGATGAACGGCCTGCGGCTGGCCGGGCTGGGGGAGGAGAGCTACCGCCGCCTCAAGCAGGTGTTCCCGCCCTGGGAGATACCCCTCAACCCGTTTGATACCGGTGTTACCGGCCAGATGACGAAGGACCGCGACGTGGTGCAGCACTTCGTGGAGACGGCGGGCCAGGACCCGGCGGCGGACTGCCTGGCGGTGCAGCTCGGGGCACCATCCCAGATAACGGGCCAGTCCGGGAGCGACGACGAAAGCCTGGTGCGCCCCTACACCGAGGCCGTGGCCGCCGGTAAGACAGTGGTCTGCTGGACAGTCAACCCGCTGGCGGGCCGCCACCTGGTGGAGCTGCTGGAGTCGCGCCGGATACCGGTCTTCCCCTCGGCCGAGCGTGCCATCCGTGCCCTCGGCCGGATGTGGGAGTACGGGCAAAGAACAAAGTAGGGTATTATCCCTGCCGCCGCTTCTGCACCTGCTCCGGGATGCGGTACTCGCAGGGGACCTTCGTCTGGCAGAGGCCGCAGCCGAAAACGGACGTGGCGTCATCGTACGGCTCCGGCACCGGCAGGGAACCGATTTCCCGCAGGTACTGCAAGCAGACAGACTTGTCATGCCCCCGCTCGGTGATGGCCCCGGCCGGGCAGCGGGCAATACAGGCCCGGCAGCTGCCGTCCAGGTAGAAGGCGCAGTTGTCCAGGTGGCCGGCGTAAGGGCGCGGGCTGGCCGGCAGCGGCAGGTCGGTTACCACGTTACCGCAGCGGTGGGCGATGCCGCGCGGCGTAATGAAGCCGTCCGTCAGGCTGAATGTCCCCAGACCGGCCACGTAGGCACTGTGCCGCTCCGACCAGTTGGAGAAGATGCCCACCCGCCGGTTGTAGGCTGTCCTGAAGAAGGGCGCCAGCTGCGGGGCCACCGCCAGCGCCCCCAGCTCGGTCAGCACCGCCACCACGTGCCGCCGCAGTGCCTCGTTGAAGAGTCCGCCGTAGTAGCGCTGGTGTGACCAGAGCCGGGACGGCACCTTGGTCTCGCGGCGGTTGGCGCTGCGGGCAGCCTCACCCACCGGCAGGACCCAGCTCACCACTGCCAGCCGGCGCGGTAGCTCCCCCGGCGTCCTGCCCAGCGCCAGCGCCAGGGCCTCGCGCGGGGTGAGGTGCGAGGGGTCAATAATGTCCTTGTAGCTGGTATAAAGCGGGTCGTCCCCATCGGCAAAGGCCACCAGCGGCTCATCAAAGATGACGTGCTCCCTGGTGGCCGGCATCCGGTTGAGGGGACTGGTACGTACGAATTCCCTGATTTCCGCCTCAATTGCCCGCGCCGGGTCGCTACGAAAAAGTGCCTTCATCCGGTCTGATAGCATCTGATTCCCTCAATTATGGAGTTGCTGGCATACCAACCGTGCAATAGCTGCCCAATATTTGCTATAATACGTAGTGAACCGGGCATCCTACCCGCCGGTAGTACCCGGTCCGCCCGCCCTGATTGTAACCGTTCCCGGGGCAGGCTGCAACGAGAATGGCCGCGGCCGGCCCACCCGGCCCGGCGCAAGGAGACTAAGGTTGGCAGGCTTTGACGTAAACCTCTTTGCCCGGACAGTAGAGCGCATCCGGCAGAAGGCGCTTGAAGAAGGCCGCCTCAGGCACAACCCGGATGACCAGGAGCTTGAAGCCCTCACCACCCGGGAAGCGAGGGTACGCCGCACCAGGTACGGCAACCTGGTGGCCGAGAGCGAGCCAATGTCACGGGCGGCCATGTTCACCCGGAACAGCGTGGACCACCGCTTCGGCCGCGCCGAGCAGGCACTGCTGGCCCAGGCCGAAGAGGTGCTGGGGAAGAAAAAGCTCGTCTCCACCGACCGGCTGGTAGGCAACTCCAGCAGCCACACCCACGTCCGCCTGACGGTGCCGGAAGAGTTTGCCCACGTTGCCTTCGGCGGGCGTAACCTCTTCGCCCCGCCGCGGCCGGACATGCGGCGGCCCGACTACGAGATACTCATGTTCAGCGACGAGGCCTTCGAGAAGAACAGGACAAAGCCGCTGCCGGAGAAGGACATCACCATCCGCCTGGCCATGCTGGACGACGGGCGTGTCATCAAGATAGTGCGCAACAGCAACTACATCGGCGAGTACAAGAAGGGGGTCTTTGCCGCCGAGGACTGGGTGGCCAAGACAAAGCGCGGCGGCATCTTTCTGCACGTCGGCTGCCGCGAGGACTACCTGCAGTCGGCCCACGGGGACTACCGCACGGTACGCTCGCTGCTGGCGGCCCTCAGCGCCAACGGCAAGACAACCACCACCAGCCGCATCCTGGCACGCAAGGGCCGGGAGCAATCATGGCTGGTGCAGGATGACGGCGGCACCCTCATGCCGGACGGCTCCTTCCACGGCTTCGAGGCTGGCGGCATCTTTGTCAAGACGGAGAATGTTGACCCGGGCAAGCAGACCGAGATTTACTACGGCCTGCTCAAGCCCGGCACCTTCGGCGAGAACATCCACGTCACCGGAGAGGGTGAGTTTGATTTCTACAACCTGGAAAGCACCTCCAACGGCCGCGCCATCATCCAGCGGCGCGACTTCCTCCACGCCAGCCACTTCATCGACGTTCCCCGGGTCGATAACCTGATGCTCATCACCCGCGGCCCCCAGATACCGGCGATATCCCGGCTGACACGCGAGCAGGCGGTAGCCTTCATGGTCATCGGCCAGGCGATGGAGTCCTCCGCCGGCGACCCCACCCGGGCGGGCCGCATCCGCTCCGAGTTCTTCTACGACCCGTTTGTGGCCGGCAACCGTGCCGAGCACGCCAATATCCTCTACCACATCCTCGAAGGCCTGCCCCACATGAACTACTACCTGCTCAACACCGGCGGCATCGGCGAAGGGACACGCTACCACGACATCAAGCTGGAGCATACGCTGGGGATACTGGACTCCCTGCTGCGCGGCGGCCTGGAGGACTGGGTTGACTCCCCGACCGGTCTCCAGGTCCCGGCGGCGGTACGCTCCGTGGATGACCTCTACTTCCACCCGGAGCGCCTCTACTCGGCCGCCGAGTTTGAGCAGGCCATGCATACCCTCAACCGGTTCCGCCGCCAGGCCATCGAGCAGCTGGGGGGCGCGCTGCACCCGGCCATCCGCGCCGTCTTCGACTAGCCCGGCAAGCAGGCTCAAAGCAGGCCTAAAAAACAAGCGCCCGTCCCGGGACGGGCGCTTGCCGCTCAGAACAGGCAGGACTATTTCCCGTTCTTCTTGCTCTCCTTTTCCTGCCTCTCGGCCCGGGCCAGCATCTCAATCAGCCGGAACACCGTCTTGGCCTTGCCCTGTATCACGAAGCTCTCCATGATTTTCCTCCCTTGCCTTGTTGAGCCGCTCGTAGTCCAACTCTATCAGCCGGTCATAAAGAACACCGTAAATCTCCTAAAGGGGCCATAAAGGGAGCATAAAAGTTCCATAAAAGGGTCATAAAGATCCCATAAAGGGACCACCGCCCGCCGTTTGCCCTCCCCCGGCGGCGGGTGTTACAATCCTGGCGCGGCAACACCACCGGGGAGGACTCCATGACAGACCCAAGGGTTGAAAAGCTGGCCGAGCTGCTCGTGAGGTACTCGGCCCCGGTAAAGCCGGGTGACAGGGTTGTGATAGAGGCCGACGCCCTGGCAGCCCCCCTCATCCGGGCCGTCTACGCCCACGTCCTCCAGGCCGGGGGGCACCCCCTGGTGCTGGCCCAGCTGGAGGGCCTGGACGAGACCTTCTTCCGCTACGCCTCGGAAGAGCAGCTCAAGCACGTCTCCGAGGTCTCAAAGCTCATCATCAACACCTACGACGTGCGGATTGCCCTGGTGGCCGACCACAACACCAAGGCCCTCAGCAACATTGACCCCGCCAGGATGGTGCTCCGCAGCCGGGCCCGCACCGAGCTGATGGAGACCTTCATGCGCCGCGCCGCCGCCGGCGAGCTCAAGTGGACGCTCACTATCTTCCCCACCAACGCCTTCGCCCAGGACGCCGAGATGAGCCTGGACGAGTACGAGGACTTCGTCTACGGGGCCTGCCTGCCGGACATGAACGACCCGGTGGGCTACTGGCAACGCTTTTCCGCCTGGCAGCAGAAGATAGTGGACTGGTTCAAAGACAAGAAGGAGGTGCACATAACCGCCCCGGGGACCGACCTGCGCCTCAGCGTGGCGGGGCGGACCTTCCAGAACTGCGATGGCCACTACAACATGCCGGACGGCGAGGTCTTCACCGGGCCGGTGGAGGACAGCCTCGAGGGGCATGTGCTCTTCTCCTATCCCGCCATCCATCAGGGGCGCGAGGTCACCGGCGTGCGGCTCTGGTTCGAGAAGGGCAGGGTGGTAAAGGCCACCGCCGACAAGAACGAGGAGTACCTTCTAAAGACCCTGGACACGGACGAGGGGGCGCGGCGAGTGGGCGAGTTTGCCATCGGCACCAACGAGGGCATCACCCGCTTTACCCGCGAGATACTCTTCGACGAGAAGATAAACGGCAGCTTCCACCTGGCACTGGGGGCCGGCTACCCGGAGACCGGCAGCCAGAACAAGTCCGCCATCCACTGGGACATGATTTGTGACCTGCGCCAGGGGGGCGAGATACGGGTGGACGGCCAGCTCCTCCACAAAGACGGCAGGTTCGTGATTGAGTTCTAGCCGCCTGGGTGATGTGCTGCCAATATGGGGGTGAGACCCCCACAGACTGCAAGTCCGCGATTGAGTTCTAGGCGGGGCGCTCCCCCGCCACCCCGCCCCGCCGGAAGGCGTAGAAGATGCCCCCCAGGATGAGCAGCCCCCCGACGACCTCCCAGGCGCCCGGGGGCTCGTCCAGGATAATCCAGGCCAGCAAGGTGGCCCCCACCGGCTCTCCCAGCACGGCAATCGTCACCAGCGTGGCCGGCACAAACCGCAGCGCCCACACCAGTGACATGTGCCCCACCAGCTGCGGCACCAGCGCCAGCAGCACCAGCCAGAGGTACGTTTCACCCGAATAGCCCGTAAAAGGGGCCCCCGAAACGGCCGCCGCCACCACCAGGAAGACCGCCGCCGCGCCATACACCAGCCAGGCATACCCCAGCAGGCTCACCTGGCGGCGCAGCCGCCGGCCTATCAGCAGGTAGCCCGCCACTGCCAGCGCCCCCAGCAGGGCCAGCACCCCACCCAGCAGTGACTCCAGCCCCACCTGCCAGTTGGCCCAGCCAATCACAGCCGCCCCGGCCAGGCAGACGACGATGCCCAGCCCCACCCGCCGCGTCAACCGCTCGCCGAAGAGCAGGTACGAGGCAATCGCCACGAAGACAGGGTTGGCCGTCACCAGCACCACCGAGCTGGCCACTGAGGTGTAGTCCAGCGAGGCAATCCACAGCCCGAAGTGCAGCGCCAGAAAGGCGCCGGATGCCAGCGCCAGCAGGATGTCTCGCCGCGGCAGGCGGCGCAACTCCTGGCGGGAACGCCAGGCTGCCACCGGCGTCAGGGCAAGGGCCGCCAGCGAGAGCCGCCAGGCAGCAACGACGAGCGGCGGCGCCCCGGCGAGGCGGATAAAGACGGCGGCGAACGATACAGCCACAACCCCCAGCGCCAGGACCGCGTTCTGCCGCAACATCGTGCCCCCATACTAGCCCAGCCACCGGGCCACGGCAACGCCTGCCTTGCATGCCACCACCCCGTCCGGTAAACTGGACACGTAATCACCGCCCCCGGTTCGGCAGGAGAGCGTGGCAGAAATACACCCCTTCCGCGGCACCCGCTATAACCAGGCACGCCTCGCAGACCTCTGGCGGGTCATCTGCCCGCCCTACGACATCATCTCACCCCGGCAGCAGGAAGAGCTCTACGCCCGCCACGAGTACAACTTCGTCCGGCTGGAGCTCGGCCGCGAGCTGCCCCAGGACCGTGTCGGCGAGAACAGGTACACCCGCGCCGCCAGCACGCTGCGGCGCTGGCTGGCCGAGGGGGTACTCATCACGGAGGACACCCCCGCCATCTACCTGCATGACCACCACTTCCAGATGGACGGCCGCCAGCACTGCCGGCGAAGCTTCTTCGCCCGCGTCCGCCTGGAAGAGTGGGGGGCCGGAATAGTGCGCCCCCACGAAGGCACCCTGCCCGGCCCACGCCGCGACCGCCTTGACCTGCTCTGGGCGCTCGAGGCCAACACCAGCCCCATCCTGGCGATGTACGAGGACCCGAAAGGCTGGATATCAGAGCTGCTGCGGGCCGAGGCCGGGCGCAGCCCGCTCATCTCGATTGAAGACGACGACCAGCGGCACGAGCTCTGGCGGATAACCCACCCGGAGGTCATAGCGAGCATCGCCGCCACCCTGGCCGACCGGCCCCTCTACATTGCCGACGGGCACCACCGCTACACCAGCGCCCTGACCTACCGTCGCGAGCGCCGCACCTATTCCTCCCCACCCCCCAGCGGTGAGCAGCCTTACGACTTCACCCTGATGTCCCTGGTGGACATGGCCGACCCTGGCCTTGTCATCCTGGCCCCGCACCGCCTGGTACGGGGCATTGCCCGGCCGCTGCTCGAACAGCTCATCCCCAAGCTCGAGTCGTTCTTCAACCTGGAAACGGTACCGGCCACCGAGGACGCCTGGCCCCACGTGGACACCCTGGCGGCACGCCAGACACGGGTCTGCCTGGCCTGCTACGGGCCAGGCGGGGACAATATCCTGGTACTCACCCTGCGGCCGGAGACCAATGTTACCCCTCTGATGCCATCATTCCACGCCCCCCTCTTCCGGGAGCTGGATGTCAGCATCGCCGACCACGTCATCCTGGAGAAGCTGCTGGGAATTGACCCCGGCGGTGACGAAGACCGCGTGCACTACACCCACGAGCGCGACGAGGCCATCCGGCGGGTGCGTGACGGCGAGTACCAGCTGGCCTTCTTCCTGCGGCCCATCAGCCCGGCCCTGGTGAAGGCCGTGGCCGATGCCGGCGAGAAGATGCCGCGCAAGTCCACCTACTTCTACCCCAAGACACCGGTGGGGCTGGTCTTCTACCGCTTCAGCTAGCTAGCAGCCGGTGAACCTGGGCGGGGGCCTCTTCTCCAGGAAGGCCCGCACCGCGGCGGCGTGGTCCTCCGTCGACCTGGCCACGCGGTTGGCGTAGGTCTCAATCTCAACCGCCCGGTCCACCTCTCCACGGATACGGCGGTAGACCATCCGCTTGCTAAGCTCCACCGAGACCGGTGGCTGGGCGGCAATCCGCTCCGCCAGCTCCAGGGCCGCCGGCATGAGCTCGTCCGGCGGCAGCACCCGGCTCACCAGGCCCAGGCGCAGGGCCTCGGCGGCGTCGATGATGCGCCCCGTGAGCATCAGCTCCATCGCCCGTGACATCCCCACCATCCGCGGCAGCCAGTAGGTGATACCACAGTCCGGCGTCAGCGCCCGCAGCACAAAGACCGCACCGAAGCGGGCCGCCTCGGAGGCAAGGCGGATATCACAGCTCAGCGCCAGGGAAAAACCGGCCCCCACCGCCGGCCCGTTGACGGCGGCAATGACAGGCTTGTCCAGCGTGAAGAATACCTCCGAGCCGAAGTCCGGCCCCAGGAGCTGCAGCCGCTCGTAGCGGCCGGGCCGTTCCCGGGAGGCACTCAGGTCCGCCCCGGAGCAGAAGCCGCGCCCCGCCCCGGTGACAACCACCACCCGCACGCCGTCGTCCCGCCCCAGGTCATCCCGCAGGCGCAGCAGGCTGCGGCGCATGCCGGGTGTGAGGGCATTCATCTTCTGCGGGGCATCAAGCGTAACAACCGCCACCCCGCCGCGCCCTTCCAGGCGCAGGTCCTCGTATTCCATCGCGCGCCGCCGGCTGCCTAATAGCCCTTGTACTTGGGCGGCGGCTGCTTGTTCAGGAAGGCTTTGACGCTCTCGCGGTGGTCCTCGGTAGCAAAGCAGATGCGCGATGCCCAGGACTCCATGTCCACCTGCCGCACCAGGTCATCAAACCGGCTGCGCCAGGCCATGCGCTTGGTGAGCTCCACCGAAATCGGCGGCTGGGCGGCAATCCGCTCCGCCAGCTCCAGGGCCGCCGGCATGAGCTCGTCCGGCGGCAGCACCCGGCTCACCAGGCCCAGGCGCAGGGCCTCGGCGGCGTCGATGATGCGCCCCGTGAGCATCAGCTCCATCGCCCGTGACATCCCCACCATCCGCGGCAGCCAGTAGGTGATACCACAGTCCGGCGTCAGCGCCCGCAGCACAAAGACCGCACCGAAGCGGGCCGCCTCGGAGGCAAGGCGGATATCACAGCTCAGCGCCAGGGAAAAACCGGCCCCCACCGCCGGCCCGTTGACGGCGGCAATGACAGGCTTGTCCAGCGTGAAGAATACCTCCGAGCCGAAGTCCGGCCCCAGGAGCTGCAGCCGCTCGTAGCGGCCGGGCCGTTCCCGGGAGGCACTCAGGTCCGCCCCGGAGCAGAAGCCGCGCCCCGCCCCGGTGACAACCACCACCCGCACGCCGTCGTCCCGCCCCAGGTCATCCCGCAGGCGCAGCAGGCTGCGGCGCATGCCGGGTGTGAGGGCATTCATCTTCTGCGGGGCATCAAGCGTAACAACCGCCACCCCGCCGCGCCCTTCCAGGCGCAGGTCCTCGTATTCCATCGCGCGCCGCCGGCTGCCTAATAGCCCTTGTACTTGGGCGGCGGCTGCTTGTTCAGGAAGGCTTTGACGCTCTCGCGGTGGTCCTCGGTAGCAAAGCAGATGCGCGATGCCCAGGACTCCATGTCCACCTGCCGCACCAGGTCATCAAACCGGCTGCGCCAGGCCATGCGCTTGGTGAGCTCCACCGAAATCGGCGGCTGGGCGGCAATCCTGGTGGCCAGCTCCAGGGCCGCCGGCATAAGCTCGCCCGGCGGTACCACCCGGCTCACCAGGCCCAGGCGCAGGGCCTCGGCGGCATCAATAAGCTCAGCGGTAAACATGAGCTGCAGGGCATTGGAGAGGCCCACCGCCACCGGCAGGTAGTAGGTCAGGCCGAAGTCAGGCACCAGGGCGCGCGCCACCTGGGCCACGCCGAACCGGGCCTTCTCCGAGGCAAGGCGGATATCGCAGCTCAGCGCCAGCGAGAGCCCCCCGCCGACACAGGCCCCGTTGATGGCGGCGATGACCGGCTTCTCCAGCCGGGGAAAAACGTCGTAGTGCGGCTCACCGGTAACCATGAGGCGCTGCTGCCGTGGCGGGATTTCGCCGCTGGCACCCCGCCCCGCCATCATGGAGACATCCGCCCCGGAGCAGAAGCCGCGCCCCGCCCCGGTGACAACCACCACCCGCACGTCATCATCCCTGGCCAGCTCGGCGGTTGCGAGCGGCAGGTTCATTGACATGGCGCGGGTGATGGCGTTGAGCTTCTCCGGGACATTCAGCGTGAGGACTGCCACCCCGTCGTCGCGTTTTTCAAGTAAAAGGTCCTCATAAGCCATAGTTCTTCACCTCCTGGGGCTACTTTCCTTTACAGGTTGACAATCTTGACCGAGTATATATCAGGTAATGCCAGCAGCTTCTGCATCTGCTCATCGGAGAGGGGCTCGTCCAGCGCCAGAATCATCAGCGCCTGTCCCCGCGGCCTGAGGCGGGACACGTACATGAAGCTGATGTTGACATCGGCATCACCCGTAATCTTACCCACCTGGCCTATCATACCGGGCCGGTCAAGGTGGTCGGCAAACAGGAAATAGGCCCCGCTGGGGACGATGTCCATCCAGTAGTTGTTGACCCGCACTACGTGCGGCTCACCCCGCAGCACCGTTACCGCGACCGTGGTGCTCCCCGCCGAGGTAACGGCCTCGACCGTTACCAGGCTGGGGTAGTTGCGGCAGACGGCCTCGCGCTGCTCCACCACGGTGATGCCGCGGCGCCGGGCTACCAGGTCGGCGTTGACGAGGTTGACACGCTCCTCGGTGATGCCCCCCATCAGCCCCCCCAGCACCGAGGCCTTGAGGATGGCGGTGTCATAGGCCGTAATCTCGCCCTCGTAGCGAAGCTGCAGCGAGTTCACCTGCCCCTCGGCCAGCTGCTGCACCAGCCGGCCGGCAGCATCGCAGGCCTCGGTGAAAGGGCGGAGCACCTGCATCGCCTCCGGCGAGATGAAGGGGAGGTTCACGGCATTGCGGGCCGGCTGCCCCCGGAGCACCGCCACAATCTGCTCGGCGACGTCGGTAGCCGCCATCACCTGTGCCTCGGTGGTGGAGGCCCCGAGGTGCGGGGTGACGATGGCCTGCTCGCAGTCAAAGAGGGGGCTCCGGGTGGCTGGTTCCTCGGGGAAGACGTCCACCGCCACCCCGGCCAGCTTTCCTTCGGCCAGGGCCCGGGCCAGCAGGGCCTCGTCCACCAGCCCCCCGCGGGCACAGTTGATAAGCCGGGCGGTGGGTTTCATCAGGGCCAGCTCCTTCGGGCCGATGATACCCCGCGTCTGGGGGGTCAGCGGGACGTGCAGGGTTACAAAGTCAGACTCCCGCAGGAGCTGCTCCAGCGACACCAGCTGCACCCTCATGGCACTGGCCATCTCCTGCGAGACAAACGGGTCGCACCCCAGCACCTTCATCTCCAGGCCGCGGGCACGGCGGGCCACCTCGGAACCGACATTGCCCAGCCCGATTATACCCAGGGTCTTGCCGCGTACCTCCGTGCCCATGAACTTGCTGCGCTGCCACTGCCCCTGCTTGAGCGAAACGTGGGCCTGGGGAACGTGGCGCGCCAGGGCCAGCATCAGGGCAATCGTATGCTCGGCCGCCGAGACGGTATTACCCGTGGGCGCATTGACGACAACAACACCGTGACGTGTCGCCTCGGCCACGTCAATGTTATCAAGCCCGACCCCGGCCCGGCCGATAACCTGCAGGCGCCGGCCCGCCCGGATGACCTCGGCCGTGACCCGCGTCTGACTGCGCACTACCAGGGCCTCGTACTCGCCGATGACTCTGGCCAGCTCCTCCGGCTTGAGCCCGGTCTTAACCTCAACCTCGGCCACGGCCGACATCAGCCTGATGCCGTCTTCAGCAATCGGGTCGGCCACCAGCACTTTCATGCTCGCTCTCCTCGCCAGGGTACTCAGGCCGCCTTGAAACCAACCCGGGGCAGGGCTTCCCTGAGGGCGTCCAGCACGGAGCGGATATCATCCTCGGAGCAGAGCCCCAGGTGGCCGATGCGGAATATCTTGCCATCAAGGCGCTGCTGCCCGCCGCCGAGCACTATCCCGTACTCGTTGAGCAGGAGCTTCCTCAAGTCGTTGGCGTTATCACCGCCCGGCGCCCTGACGGCGGTGACGGTATTGGAGGCATAGCGTTCGTCGGCAAAGAGCTCCAGGCCGAGCCCCTTGATGCCGTCACGGGTGAAGCGGGCGATACGGGCATGGCGGGCCACAATTGCCTCCAGGCCTTCCTTCACCAGGTCCTGCAGCGCCCGGTCCAGGGCGTAGAAGGTGGAGACCGCTGGCGTCCACGGGGTCTGGCCACGCTCAAGGTAGCTCCTGGCCCGGCTGAAGTCCCAGTAGAAGCGCGGCATCTTTGCTTCGGCATGGGCCTTCCAGGCCTCCGGGCTGACGGCCACCATCGCCAGGCCAGGCGGTGTCATCCACCCCTTCTGCGACCCGGTCACAACCACGTCGCACCCCCACCGGTCTACCGGCAGGTCAATCGAGCCAAGGCTGCTGATGGCGTCCACCAGGAGCAGCTTGCCCGCCCCCTTGATGACCTTCGCCAGTGCCTCCAGGTCATTGGTAACACCGGTGGAGGTCTCGTTATGGGTGACCAGCACCGCCTTTACCGCCGGGTTGGCGTCCAGCGCTTTCTTAACTGCGTCCGGGTCAGCCGCCCGGCCCCACTCGAACGAGAGCGGGATAACCTCAGCCCCAAAGGTCCTGGCGATACCGGCGAAACGCTCGCCGAACACGCCGATGGACACCGAAAGGACGGTGTCCCCCGGTGAGAGGGTGTTGACGATGGCGGCCTCCATGCCGCCGGTGCCGGAACCGGTCAGCACAAAGACGTCTCCCTTGGTCTGGAAGAGCGTCTTCAGGCTGGCGGTGACCCGCTCCAGCATCCGGGCAAACTCGGGGCCACGGTGGTTAATCATCTGCCTAGTCTGGGCCTGGAGCACGTCCTCCGGGCAGGGGGTGGGGCCCGGAATGCGCAGGTTCTGCATCTTTTCTTTCACCTCACTCGGTCCTAGTCTATCCGGCATCACCGTCAACTACCCTGACGTAGCGGCGCTTGCCAACTTTGATGATACTGCCGGGCCGGTAGGCTGGCTCATTGCCGGTCACCTTCTGGCCATCAATCGTGACCGCCCCCTGCCGGATAAGGCGGAATGCCTGGCTATTGCTGGCGGCCAGCCCGGCCCTGAAGATAACAGCGCTGTTGGTGGGCAGCCCCTGTTTGAAGGAAATCCTGAGCTCGGGTATCTCCTCCGGCAATTCCTTTTTCTGTACCACCCGCTCAAAGTGCTCTTCGGCCGCGGCGGCCGCCTTCGCATCGTAAAGCTGGACCACGAGCTCGCGGGCGAGGCGCTTTTTGAGTTCCATCGGGTTGACGCCGCCCCCATCAAGCAGGTGCCGGAACTCCTCAATCTCGGCATCGGGGACATCGGACAGCAGCTCAAAGTAGTCGGTGATAAGGTCGTCCCGGATGCTCATCGTCTTGCCGTAGATGTCTTCCGGGGGCTCGGCCACGCCGATGTAGTTACCCAGGCTCTTGCTCATCTTCTGGGTACCGTCGGTGCCTACCAGTATCGGCGTCATGAAGCACTGCTGGGGGCGCTGCCCCATCATGGCCTGAAGCTCCCGCCCTACCAGCAGGTTGAACTTCTGGTCCGTGCCGCCGAACTCCACGTCCGCCTGGATGGCCACCGAGTCGTACGCCTGGAGCAGGGGGTAGAGCAGCTCGGTAATGGCAATCGGCCGGCCGGAGGCATAGCGCTGGCCAAAGTCCTCCCGGGCCAGCATCTGCGCCACCGTGAACTTGCTGGTGAGGCGGAGCACGTCTGCCAGGTCAAAGTTGCCGAACCACTCGCTCTGCCAGACCACCCGGGTACGCTGGCGGTCCACCACGGTGAAGAACTGCTTGAGGTAGGTCTCGGCGTTGGCTTTGACCTCCTCGGCCGAGAGCATCGGCCGCGTGGCCGAGGCACCGGAAGGGTCGCCAATCCGGGCCGTCCAGTCGCCCACAATCAGGATTACCTGGTGCCCCAGCTCCTGGAACTGGCGCAGCTTGCGCAGGCCTACCATGTGGCCGAGGTGGATATCCGGGGCGCTGGGGTCAAACCCCTCCTTGAGGCGCAGCTTCCGGCCGGAGCGCAAGAGCTCGCGCAGCTCCTCCTCGACGATTATCTCGGCCACACCGCGCCTGAGGAGAAACTCAATGTCAGTCCCGGCTGTGCCTGTCACGAGTGACCTCCGGCGTGACTGCCGAGTATCTGGCTGCCAAGGCGTACATCTTCGGCAATCTGCCGCCTGAGCTCGTCCACGCTATCAAACCGCCTCTCGTCGCGCAGCCGCTCCACCAGCTCAACCGCCAGCTCCTGCCCGTAGAGGTCACCCGAGAAGTCAAGGAGGTGCACCTCCACCGCCGTCTTCTGGCCACCGAAGGTGGGGCAGCGGCCAATGTTGGTCATGGACGGGTGAGCCCGCCCGCCGACGTGTGCCCAGGTTGCGTAGACGCCTTCCGGCGGCATCGCCTTCTTCGGGTCAACCTCAAAGTTGGCGGTGGGGAAACCGATGCCGGCACCCCGCCCCGCCCCCGCCACCACCTTACCCTTGATATGGTAAGGCCGCCCCAGCAGACGGGTGACACGCGGCATATCACCGGCGGCCAGGGCACGCCGGATGGCGGTGCTGCTCACAACCTCTCCCCCGGCCTCCATCGCCGCCACCACCGTAACGGTGAAGCCCGCCTCCCGGCCCAGTGCCTCGAGGCGGGCGGTATCGCCCTCGCGCCCCCGGCCCAGGGCGAAGTCCGGGCCCATCACCAGCCCCCTCATCCGCAGGTGCTTCTGGAGAAGGGCGATAAACTCGCCGGCCGAAAGGGCCGCCACCTCCGGAGTAAAAGAAATCACGGCCACCGTGTCCACCCCGGTCTGGCCCAGCAGGGCCGCCTTCTCTCCGGCATCGGTCAGGTACGGCAGCACGGTAGGCGGTGCCAGGACTTCCAGGGGGTGCTGACGGAAGGTGAGGACAACACTCGCCAGCCCGCGCTCCGCGGCCAGCTCTTTCAACCGGGAAATAAGGAACCGGTGCCCGCGGTGGACACCATCGAAGACACCAACGGCCACCAGCGCCTCCCGGGGGAGCGAAAACCGGGCTAGTTCCTCTTCCAGCTGCATGTAGCTTCTTCCCCGGGCGCTATTGCCAGCAGAAAAACCCGGCGGGAGCCACCGGGAGACCCGGTAGGGGAGCCCGGACGGGCTCCGACTGCACCTCACCTAGGCGTAGTAAATGTTATCACAGGCCCCACGGGGGGTCAACAAAGATAAAAG
>CAZBPZ010000037.1:0-16304 GCA_964493955.1 uncultured Dehalococcoidales bacterium
TCCAGGCGTCCAGGTCTTGCCGGCTGGTCCCGAAGTGGCGGCAGGTGAGGGATGCGTTGCCTCCACATGCCTGGTAGTGGTCCGTCCACCGTAGTCTCTCCTGGCCTCTCGTGAGAGCTCCGCGGGCCGGGCCAGGCGGACGGCCCCCGGGACCCTTGCCCTGACAACCCGCATAATGACACCCTACCAGTATCACCCATCATTTTGAACGAGGGCAGCTTTTCTTGTAGCGGCGGCGGCCGGGGAGCATGCCGGCGGCCGCCGAAGGCAGAAGGTCGGCACGAATGGCCCGGACAAGAGGGTGCGGCGCGGTACCACCGGAAGTGACGCGCCGGGCCGATAGCCGTTGACTTGCCGCCGGCCCCGGCAAACCCTATCATGTATGATTGAATACGTCCTCAAGGGCCGGTGGCCCTGGCCAACCCGGCCTGACAGGGTAAGCGAGTAGTAATGAAGCTCAACGCTAAGAAGACCTATTGCCGCAAATGCAAAAGGCTGGTGCACGGGCAAGAGCAGTACCTCAGCGAGAGGCTCAGCATCGTCTGTGCCCGGTGCGGGGATACCATCTGGGTGAAGGACAGGCTCACGTGGCGGCCCGTCCAGCGTTAGACCACCGGCAACCGGAGTGATAAGAGCCGCCTCACGGGGTGTACCCTTCACCCGGGACCGGGCATTAAACGAACGAAGAGGTCACGCCGATGGCACTGCCGGGACGCCTGGGTAAAGACAGGTTCGGCCCTGCGCAGCCGGTTGATGCCCCGCTCTACGGGAAGCCGCCCTACTATTACAGGGGGGCGGAAAGCCTGTCCTTAA
The DNA here is from genome assembly GCA_964493955.1 of uncultured Dehalococcoidales bacterium. Classification (GTDB taxonomy): domain Bacteria; phylum Chloroflexota; class Dehalococcoidia; order Dehalococcoidales; family Fen-1064; genus CAZBPZ01. Next base: position 814 of record CAZBPZ010000037.1, read on the forward strand.
CCTACGAGACCGGCGAAGAGGCCGCCGCCGACCTCCTGTCCGAAGGCTGGAGCTAACCACGCCCGCCACCGCCCAGGTAAGCTTCATCAACTACCCTTTCAGCACCCTGGGGCCGTACCGCGAGGCCATCCTGGGGCTGATGTGCACCTTCAAAGGCGAGCCGCGGTTCTACATTGTCCACATTGTCCCCGATACTGACAGCCCCCTGGCCGCCGGCCGTGAAATCTGGGGCTACCCCAAGAAGCTGGCGCGCATCGGCCTGGAGACGGACGGTGACATGACAATCGGCACCACGGAAAGGCCCCGGGGCAACCGGATATGTACCGGGGTGATGCGGCCGGAGGAACCCATCCCACCCGACCCAACCGCCCCGGCCGGGGGCGCGGTATCACTGCGGGTGCTACCCGGTGCCGAAGAAGGGGCCGGGCCGTCGGTGGCGGAGCTGGTCGAGGTACCGGGCAAATCAACCACGCTGGAGGCCTGGAGCGGCCCGGGCTTTCTTGAGTCCAACTCGCACTCGACCCTCGACCCGTGGCACAGGCTGAGCGTCCGCAGGCTCCTGGGGGCCAGCTACCGCAAATATGACATGGTGCCTGACTACGGCCACGTAATCAAGCGCTACTAGGCGACCAGGTCCCGCTCAAACGTCGGGCAGGTACTCGGTGCCGATGATTTTGTTCTCTGCCAGCCGGGCAATTTCGGCGGGGGAAATCCCCAGTATTTCGCCCAGGACATACTCATTGTGCTCGCCGAGGCACGGTGGCGGCAACCGGATGCCGGCCGGCGTCCGTGAAAACCGGAAACACATCCCCGGGTAGCGCCGGGTGCCGACCTCCCGGTGGGTAGCCTCAATAAAGAAACCCCGTGCCTCAAGGTGCGGGTCGGTGAAGGCCGCCCGCGGGCCGATGACCGGCCCAGCCGGTACGCCCTCGGCCTGGAGAAGGTGCATTACCTCGTAAGGTTCGTGCTCCAGCGTCCACCGCTCCACGAGGCGGTTCAGCTCGGCCCGGTTATGGTGCCGGCCGAGCATCGTCGCAAACTCCAGCCGCTGCGTCCAGGCCGGCTGGCCGATTGCCCGGCAGAAGCCCTGCCATTCCTCGTCGCACGAGACGGCAATGGTAACCCAGGCGTCCTCGCCGCGGCAGCGGTAGCAGCCGTGCGGGGCCATCACCATATCATCGTTGCCGATTGGTTCCCGGAGCCGGCCGTTGGCGGTATAGTCCAGGACAATCTCCCCCATGTGCGGCAGGAAAGTCTCCGCCTGGGCCAGGTCAATGTACTGCCCCCGGCCGGTGACATTACGGTAGTGCAGGGCCACCAGGGCAGCGAAGGCAACCGTCCCTGCCGCCACGTTATCGCTCCAGACGGGGGAGGGGTCAACCATCGTCACGTCCTCCCCGGGGTACCCCCGCAGCGCCATCATGCCGCAGATGGCATCCAGGTTGGAGCCAAAGGTACTGTAACCACGGTAGGGGCCCTCTGCCCCCAGGCCCGAGGCCGAAATCATGATGATATCCGGCTTGACCTCCTTCAGCACCTCGTAGCCGAGCCCCAGCCGCTCCATTGTCCCCTGGGAGAAGTTCTCAATGATAATGTCACTCACGCTGACCAGCCGCCGGTAAATCTCTGCCCCTTCCGGCCGGTTGATTTCCAGGGCCAGCGCCAGCTTGTTGCGGTTCATGGCGTGGAGCTGGTACCAGCGGTCCCAGGGCCGCTCCCCCGGCTCGTTGTCAGCGTAGCCGAAGTACTGCTCCAGCCCCTGCGGTGGCCGGGCCACGAAGCCACGTGTCATCGAGGGAAAGCGCGAGATAGACTCCACCCGGATGACCTCGGCCCCCATATCGGCCAGCATTGCCGTGGCGGCCGTGCCGGTATAGACCACGCCGTGGTCAATGACCCGGATACCTTCCAGGGGTAGCCCGCCTTGCTGCGCCCCCGCCATCCTAGATGATACCCCCCTCCCGCAACCTCACCAGGTCCGGCCGCGAGTAACCGAGGCGCCCGCAATAGACCTCCACGTTATGCTGGCCCAGCTGCGGGGCGGGGTGCTGCGGCCGTGACGGTGCCTGCGGCAGCCGGAACGGCAGGCCCACGTACCTTGCCTTGCCCGCCACCGGGTGCTCCACCTCCACGAACGTGCCCCGTGCCTGAAACTGGGGGTCAGACACAACCTCGTCAATGGTATACACCGGAGTAACGGGGATACGGTGTGCCTGGGCCGAATGGAAGACCTCATCGCGACGGCGCTCCATAATCCAGGGCAGGAAGATGGCATCAAAGTCGCCGTGGTGCTCGCGCCGGGCCTGCGCGGTAGCGGAGCGCGGGTCGGTCAGCAACTCCGGCATCCCCAGCCAGGCGGCAATCCGCGGCCAGAAGAAGGCCACGATACCGTAGACGAAGACATGGCCGTCCCGGCAGGGGTACACCCCCAGCGGATAGACCCCCTCGCGCCGGTGGCCGGTGCGCCCCACCCCCGGCCCGGAGAAGGCCTCCGCCATCAGCCAGGCGGCCCCCTCCGGCGGCGCCGTCATGCACTCCATGATGGAGATATCAACCTGCTGGCCCCGGCCCGAGGCACGCGCCCCCAGGCAGGCCGCCATCGTCACCGCGGCGGCGTGGGTACCGGCCAGGTACTGGGCCTTGGGGCCGGGGAACCGGAGCGGCTCACGGTCTGGCTCGCCCTCGTGGTGCATGTGGAGGCCCATGGCAAACAGGGTAAGCTCACGGGCGCGGTAATCACGGTAGGGACCGGTCTGCCCGAAGTTGGAGATAGAGGTCATCACCAGCCTCGGGTTGACGGCCGCCAGCGTCTGGTAGTCCAGGCCCAGCGAGGGCATCACCCGCGGGCTGAAGTTTTCCACCAGCACGTCCGCCTGCTCCACCAGCCGGAGCAGTATCTTCCGGCCGGTGTCCGTCTTCAAATTCAGGGTAATGCCCTTCTTGTTGGTATTGAGATGAAGGAAGAGGCAGCTTTTCTCCGGGTGCGGCTGGCCGCCAACGAACGGGCCAAGCCGCCGCGCCCCATCACCCAGGCCCGGCCTTTCCACCTTGATGACCTCGGCCCCGTAGTCGGCCAGCAGCCTGGTGCAATAGGGGCCGGCCACATAGTGGGTCAGGTCAATTACCTTGACATCTGCCAGGACAGGCTGGATGGCTCATCCCTCCGGACGGACTGCCAGTGGCCGGTGCGTGTGAAGGCCATTCTAGAGTCTCCGGCGGACGGGTGTCAACGCCGGCCCCCGCCGGCTCAGCCGAGCTTACCCAGCGAGATACCCCCGTCCACCGTGAGGACATGGCCGGTGATATAGTGCGCCTCCGGCGAGGCCAGGAAGGCCACCGCCGCCGCCACGTCCTGCGGCTTGCCCAGGTAACCGGCCGGGATTTGCTCGGCCATCGCCCGGCGGCGCTCCTCCGGCAGGTGCTGCGTCATGGCCGTGTCAATAAAGCCGGGGGCAATGGCGTTAACGGTAATCCCGCGCGAGGCCACCTCCTTGGCAATGGTACGCGTGAAGCCGATGATACCCGCCTTGGCAGCAGCGTAGTTGGCCTGGCCGGGATTACCAATCAGCCCCACGATGCTGGAGAGGCTGATGATACGCCCCCAGCGCTGCCGCATCATGGGCCGCAGCACCGCCTTCGTGCAGAGGAAAACACCCTTCAGGTTCACCTGGATAACGCGGTCCCAGTCCTCCTCGGGGAGGCGCATCAGCAGCTGGTCCCGGGTGATGCCGGCGTTGTTCACCAGTATGTCCACCCGGCCCATCTCGGCCAGGGTGGTCTCCACCAGGCGGGCCACGTCTTCCGCCCGGCCGACATCGGCGGCCACCACCAGGCTGCGGCCCCCCATCTCCTTCACCCGCGCCGCCACCGACCCGGCCGGGGCCATGTCCCCCACGTCATTGACCACCACCGCCGCCCCCGCCCCGGCCAGCCGCAGGGCAATCGCCTCGCCGATACCCCGGCCGCCGCCGGTGACAATGGCCACCTTCCCCGAAAGGTCCATTTCCCCCTCCACTTTTTCCTACTTTGCCAGGCCGCTGATGGCGGCCGCGTCCCCGATGTTAGCCGTCTCAACCGAGCGGTCGATGCGCCGCATCAGGCCGGTCAGCACCCGGCCGGGGCCAATCTCGATGATGCGGGTCACCCCCCGGGCGATGGCATACTCCATGCTGCGCTGCCAGCGGACGGGGCTGGTGAGCTGGTCAAGCAGCTCCCGGCGGATATCATCGGCCTGTGTCACCGGTCGCGCCGTAACATTGGCAATCACCGGTACGGCCGCATCCCTGAAAGCCACGGCGGCAAGGGCCGCCTTCATACCCTCAACCGCCGGCTGCATCAGCGGGCTGTGGAATGCCCCGCTCACCTGCAGGGTGACCGTGCGGGAGGCCCCCCTGGCCGCGGCCAGCTCCACGGTGCGGGCCACGCTATCAACCCCGCCGCTGATGACAAGCTGGCCCGGGCAGTTGAAATTGGCGATGACGGTGCCGGTCTCGCGGCAGATTTCGGCCAGCACCCCCTCGTCCAGGCCAAGGATGGCGGCCATGGTACCGGGCTGAAGCAGGCCGGCCTCGTGCATGAGGCGGCCGCGCTCGCGGGCCAGCCTGACGGCATCACCGAAGCTAAGTGCCCCGGCGGCGGCCAGGGCGGTGTACTCGCCCAGGCTGTGACCGGCCACGAAGTCCGCCGCCGGCAGGGCACCGGTCTCCCGCGCCGCCGCCAGGCAGGCATAGCTGGTAGTCAGAAGTGCCGGCTGGGCATTGATGGTCCGGGTCAGTTCCTCCGCCGGCCCCTCGAAGCACAGGGCCGAGAGGGCAAAACCCAGGGCGGCATCCGCCTCGTCGAAAACGGCCCTTGCCGCCGGGAAGGCCTCGTACAGGTCACGCCCCATGCCAACCGCCTGTGCCCCCTGACCGGGAAAAACGTACGCCACCCTGGCCGCTTCTGTCATGTCCGGCCTCCGCTCCGTAGCCTGCCCAGGTGCTGGATAAGGCTTTCCGCCTCCGCCACCATCTCTTCAATGATAGCCCTGACAGGCTTGATATCCCGTATCATTCCGGCAATCTGCCCCGCCAGCAGCGAGCCGTCGTCCACGTCACCATCAACCAGGCCCAGGTACATCCGCCCCTGCCCGAAGAGGCTGAGCTCCTCGGACGAGACCCCGGCCTCCTCGAGGGCGCGGTACTGCTCGGTCAGGCTGTTACGGAGACTGCGCAGCGGCAGGCCGGTGGTGCGGCCGGTCACCACGGTGGCGCGGTCGTCAGCCTCCAGCACCCTCTGCTTGTAACGGGCATGGGCCACGCTTTCCTGGCTGCAGGCAAAGCGGGTGCCCATCTGGACACCGGCCGCCCCCAGTGCCAGGGCGGCCACCAGCCCGCGACCGTCAGCAATGCCGCCGGCGGCTACCACCGGCACCGGGACGGCATCCACCACCTGCGGCACCAGGGCCATCGTGGTCGTCTCGCCGACATGCCCGCCGGACTCGGTGCCCTCGGCCACGATGGCATCAGCCCCGGCCTCAGCCAGGCGGCGGGCGGCCGAGACACTGCCCACCACCGGCATCACCTTCATCCCGGCCCGCTTGAACTCCGGTATGCGGCCGGTGGGGTCACCCACGCCGGTGGTAATGATAGCCACCCCCTCTTCCAGGATGACACGGATAACCTCCCCGGCATGGGGCGAGGTAAGGGGCACGTTTATCCCGAAGGGCCGTGGCGTCAGCTGCCGGGTACGGCGTATCTGCTCCCGCACCCAGTCAGGCTCGTAGTAGCCCGCCCCGATGACACCCAGCCCCCCGGCGTTGGAAACGGCCGAGACAAGCTCGGCCGTGCCAAGATGGGCCATGCCCCCCTGGATGATGGGGTGCTCGATGCCAAAAAGGTCACAGATAGCTGTCGTGAGCATGGCCTGCCCCGCTAGGAAGCGGACTTCGGCTTCGGGGCCTTGACCTCGACGACATCACGGCCGTGGTAGCTACCGCAGGTAGGGCAGACATGGTGAGGTAACTTGGGGCTGTGGCACTGGGGGCACTCTACCAGCGCCGGGAACCTGGCCTTCTGATGAAGGCGCCTCTTGTCCCGGCGGGCCTTGGATACTTTTCGCTTCGGCAGGGCTCCCATAAGATACCTTCCTAAGTATGCAGGCTATGCAGCTTGGCTGCTACCGGTCCGGCCGTACCAGCAGGTCCCGCAGGGCCGCCCAGCGGTGGTCCGGCCCGTCGCGCAGGCAGCCGCAGTCGCCCTCGTTTAGGTTGTGTCCACACACGGGGCAGAGGCCGGCGCAGTCCTCGCGGCAGAGGGGTTTCATCGGCAGTGCCAGGGAAACGTACTGGGCCACCGCCTCTGTCAGGTCCAGCTGGTGGTGCTCATCGATGGGGGTACTCTCACCGCCCTCCGGCAACGGCAGCCGCGCCCCCGTCAGGACATCGACCGTCGGGTAGTACTCCTCCTCAAACTCCACCCTGAGACTGATGGTGCAGGCCTCCAGGCACCGGCCACAGGTCACCTCGGCCTGCGCCCGCAGCGTACCCTGCACCAGTATTCCCCGGTTAGTCCTGGTCAACAGGAGGTCACCACTGGCCCGACTGGCACCCTCGTGCGTCTGCCCGGCCTCGTCCAGCCGGCAGAGACGCGTTGACCCAACCGGTTCCTTGAGCAACTGCGCCACGTTAAGCTCCACTTCCACCAACCTCCCGCGGGGAATCTCGAGGGCCGCGGCACCAGCGCCAGTGTGCCAGACCAGGTGCGAGGTCGCAGGACAGTTGATATTATATTGTGCCACCGCCTCAGGCGTCAACCGGGGCGACCGGCCGGGGCCAGGCCCGCACCGGTGCCAGCCGGGACGGAATGTACTATACTATTCGGCGGGACGACCACATGAAGACGGTTGAGACTGTCAGCGCGATGAGGGCCCTGCGGCCGGGGCTGGCCGAACCGGTCGGTCTCGTGCCGACGATGGGCTACCTGCACGAGGGTCACATGTCGCTCGTCAGGCGCTCCCTGGCAGACAACGCTTCCACCGTGGTCAGTATCTTCGTCAACCCCACCCAGTTCGGCCCCGCCGAGGACTTCAACCGGTACCCGCGTGACACGGCGCGCGACCTGGCAATGCTGCGCCAGGCGGGTGTGGATGCCGTCTTCCTGCCAGCACCGGAAGAAATGTACCCCCCGCGCTTCAACACCTGGGTCGAAGTGAAGGGGGTGACGGAGCGGCTGGAGGGGGCCGCCCGCCCCGGCCACTTCCGGGGGGTGGCCACCGTCTGCACCAAGCTTTTCAACATCGTCCGCCCGGCCCGCGCCTATTTCGGGCAGAAGGACGCCCAGCAGGCAATCGTCATCCGCAAGATGGCGGCCGAGCTCAACCTGGGCCTGGAGATAGTGGTCTGCCCCATCGTGCGAGAGGCCGACGGCCTGGCGATGAGCAGCCGCAACGTTTACCTGTCGCCGCAGCAGCGCCGGGCCGCCACCGTGCTCAGCCGCTCCCTGCGCCTGGCGGAAAGGCTCTGGGCCGAAGGCGAGCGCGATGCCGCCCGTCTCCGCCAGGTAGTGACCGACCTCATCCGGCAGGAGCCGCTGGGTGAGCTCGACTACGTCAGCCTGGCAGATACCGAGACACTGGAGGAGCTGGAAGGGCCGGTGCAGAAGGGGCTACTCTCGCTGGCGGTACGTTTTGGCAGGACGCGCCTGCTGGACAACGTGGTGCTGGAGTAAGGCTCACTCCCCGCCGAGAAAGCTCGCCACCAGCCGCTCTGCCTCACTCTCGAAGTCGGTGGTTATGTCAAGCCAGTGGATGCGCTCGTCCCCGGGCCGGAACCAGGCATATTGGTGGCGCACCAGGCGGTGGGTCTCGGTCTTCACCCGGGCAATCGCCCCGGCCAGGCTCGTCTCTCCCTGCAGGAAGGCCACCACCTGGCGGTAGCCGATGCCGCTCAGGGCGGGGCGCTCCGGCCCGTAGCCCTTCGCCAGCAGGCCTCTCACCTCGTCCACCAGCCCCCGCCTGAACATGGCGTCCACCCTGGCATCGGTGCGGCGGTACACCTCCGGCCGCGGGGCGGTAAGACCGAGCGCCAGCCAGCGGAAGGGCGGCGGCCTTTTCCCCGGCCCGCCCGATGGGCCAGCCGGGGCACGGTGCACCTCCAGCGCCCGGATGACGCGGCGCACGTTACGGGGGTCTATCCGGGCCGCCGCCCCGGGGGCAACGGCCCGCAGCTCGTCGTACAGGGCGGCGCTACCCTGCTCCTCGGCCCTTGCCCTGAGCTGCCGCCGCAGCCCGGGGTCCGGGGGCACCGGGGGTACCTGCCAGCCCTCCAGCACCGCCCACACGTAGAGCCCGCTGCCGCCCACCAGTAGCGGCAGCCGCCCACGCCCCAGAATGTCACTGATGGCCTCGCCCGCCAGGCGCTGGTACTCGGCCAGGCTGAAGTCCTCGCCCGGTTCAACCACATCTATCAGGTGGTGCGGCACCAGGGCGCGCTCTTCCACCGCAGGCTTATCGGTGCCGATGTCCAGCCCGCGGTAGACCTGGCGGCTATCAGCACTGACAATCTCGCCGTTGAACCTGATAGCCAGCTTCAGAGCGAGGCGACTCTTGCCGATGCCGGTCGGCCCGACGATGGCTACCAGCCGGTCTGCCACGGCCTTCCCCCGCCACCTACCAGGGGACCAGGTCCTTGGTGGGAGGGTTATTGGGGAAGAAGGTCTCCTCGGCCTGCCTCACGATGCTGGTGAACTGGTCCGGCTTGAGGCTGGCACCGCCTACCAGGGCACCGTCAATCTCAAACTGCTCCAGGAACTCGGCCACGTTTTCGGCGGTAACGCTGCCGCCGTAGAGTACCCTGACCTCGTCCGCCACCGCCCGGGAGGAAAGCCGGGCCAGGGTACGCCGGATGAGACCGGCCACCTCGTTGACCGCCCGGCCCTGTGCCGCCCGCCCGGTACCAATGGCCCAGACCGGCTCGTAGGCAACCACCAGGCTGGCGGGGATATCAACCCCTGACAGGGCGCGCGTTAGCTGCCCCGTGATGACACCCTCGGTACGCCCGGCCTCGTTCTCTTCCAGGCTCTCACCCACGCAGAGAATCGGCTTGAGCCCTGCCTTCAGGGCCGCCACCACCTTGCGGTTGACCACTTCGTCACTTTCCCCGAAGTACCGCCGGCGCTCCGAGTGCCCCACGATGACGTACTCGCAGAGGCCCGCCAGCATCAGCGGCGAGACCTCGCCGGTGAAGGCGCCCTTCTCCTCGTAGTAGAGGTTCTGGGCACCCACCTTGATGGCGGTCCCCTTCACCACGTCCGCCACCGCCGCCAGCGACACGAAAGGCGGGCAGAGGACGCGGTCAACGTCGTGAAAGCCCTTTATTCCGTCGCGCAGTGCCCCGGCCAGCTCAACCGCCTCGGCTAGGGTGGTGTTCATCTTCCAGTTCCCGGCAACCAGTGGCAGGCGCATCTCAGCAGGCTCCTCCTGTGCAGGTGTAGTCCCGTTAGGCTCCAAACTTGGCCAGCTTGCCGGCATGGGCCATCGCCAGCGGCATGACGGCGGTGGCCGGCAGCCTTCCCAGCCCGCCGTCCAGGCAGGCCGTCTCCGAGAAGGCCGTGGCCCGGTCCGGACGGCAGGTGGCCGCCGAGAGGAGCACCGGCACGGGGTGCCAGCTGTGACTCCTGAGGCGCGAGGGGGTCGAGTGGTCCCCGGTCACCACCAGCACCTCGGGGGAAAGGGAAAGCAGCTCCGGCAAGCCGGCGTCCACCGTTTCTATCACGCTAACCTTGCGGGCAAAATCGCCGTCCTCCCCGGCCGAGTCCGCCCCCTTAACGTGGATGAAGAAGAAATCGTACCCCCGGTAGTTGTCCCGCAGGGTCCGCACCTCATCGGCGAAGGTGCTGCCGGTCTGAAGGGTTTCCATGCCCAGCAAGCTGGCCAGCCCGCGGTACATGGGGTAAACGGCGATGGCGGCCGCCCGCAGCTTGTACACCTCCTCGAAAGTATCAAAACGGGGGTGCCCTGAGAAGCCGCGCAGCAGCACCATGTTGGCGGGGTGATGGTCCGCCAGCCGCTCCGCCGCCTGCTCCAGCCAGCGGTTCACCACGCCGGCCAGCCGGCGCGCCGTGGCGGACTGCGCCACGGCCGGGAGCGGCGGGACACCCACCTGCTGCGGGTCGGTATCGCTCACGTCCGGGGCGAGGCCGGTCCCCCTGAAGACAGCCACGAAGCGGTGCTCCCGGACCGGCCGCACGATGATGCTCACACCGTCAATAACCGCCCCGTCCAGCAGCCCGGACAGCTCGGCACCCTTTTCGCTGGAGATACGCCCGGCGCGGCGGTCCGTCACCAGCCCCCGGGCGTCCACCGTGCAGAAGTTGCCCCGGGCGGCCACGTCGCCCGGCTCAATCACGAAGCCAATACCAACCGCCTCCAGCACCCCCCTCCCAACCTCGGCCACGAGCGGGTCATAGCCAAAGAGGCCAATATGGCCGGGGGCGCTGCCGGGGGTGATACCGGGTGCCACCGGGTCAACCAGGCCACAGACCCCACCCGCTGCCAGCCGGTCCAGGTTGGGCGTACTGGCCGCCTCGAGCTCGGTGAGGCCCGTCTCCGGGTCCGGCAGGCCACCCAGCCCGTCAACCACCAGCATCACTATCTTGCTCGGTGTGGCCACCGACAGCCGCCTGATTAGAGCCTGGTCAATCATAGAGGTCCCCTCCGAGAAGCTGGCCAGCCTTTCCCTGCCGGCCGGCATTCCCACCTGCCCCTAGCGCTCGTCCCGGTCCAGCAGGACCTCAACCCCGGGCAGGGCCTCACCACCCAGGAACTTCATCGAGGCACCACCCCCGGTAGAGACAAAGGTCATCTTCTCCGCCAGGCCGAGCCTGGTCACAACCTCGGCGGTGGAACCACCCCCGATGATAGTGGTGGCCGGGCTCTCGGCCAGCAGCCGGGCGATGGTCCGCGTCCCGCGGGAGAACTGCTCAATCTCGTGAATACCCATCGGCCCGTTCCAGAAAATAGTACGGGCGCGTTTAACCTCGGTATAGAACAGCTTGATGGTACGCGGGCCAATATCCACTATCCGCTGTCCGGCCGGTATGGCAGCAACTTCCACGGCCCTGGCCACCGCCCTGGCCGAGACCTCTTCGGCCACCAGCACGTCAACCGGCAGTACCAGCCTGGCGCCGTTATCGGCCGCCTTCTGCATCAGCCCGGCGGCCGTGCCCAGCAGGTCATCTTCCACCAGGGAAAGGCCAACTCCGTAACCCTTTGCCTTGAGGAAGGTAGCCGCCATCCCGCCGCCGATGAGCAGGGCGTCCACCTTTTCAAGGATGTTCTCCACCAGCCGCACCTTGTCCCCGACCTTGGCACCCCCGAGCAGGGCGATGAAGGGCCGCGCCGGGTCTTCCAGGATGCTACCCAGGTGCTCAAGCTCGCTCTCCAGCAGCAGCCCGGCCACGGCCGGGAGGTAGGCGCTGAGGCCGGTGATAGAGGCATGGCTGCGGTGGGAGGTGCCGAAGGCATCATTGACATAGACATCGGCCAGGCGTGCCAGTGCCTTGGCAAAGACGGGGCTGCCCATCTCCTCGGCCGAGTGGAAGCGGAGGTTCTCCAGCAGCAGCACGTCGCCGTTCTGGAGGGCCGCCACCGATTTCTCGGTCTCGGCCCCGATACAGTCCCGCGTCACCCCCACCTGCTTGCCCAGGAGCTGTGACAACCGCTGGGCCACCACCGCCATACGCAGGCGGTCATCCACCCGGCCGTTAGGCCGGCCAAGATGCGAAGCAAGGATGACCCGCCCCCCGTGCTCAATCAGGTAGCGAATGGTGGGCAGGGCCGCCCGGATACGGCTATCGTCGATGATGGTGCCGTTATGTTCGTCCAGCGGGACATTGAAATCGACCCGTACCAGCACGCGCTTGCCGGTAACCTCAATGTCCCTGACTGTCAGTTTCTTCATGCCCAGTCAGCCCCCGGCTGGCCGGGGCTTCCCCGGCGCACCAACAAGCTCCCGAAATCAGTGCTCGGCGGCGGCAGCCGCCGCCTGCAGCGAGGGGAACGCGGCCAGGGCGTGGCGGGCAATACCCGCCCCGTCCAGGCCATACCTGGCCCGTAGCGCTGCCTGCGACCCGTGCTCTATAAACTCGTCCGGCAGCCCGAGAGTAACAACGGCCGCACCGCTGCTGCCAGCCTCCCTGATAAGGTCAGCCACGGCGCTACCAAAACCGCCGCTGGTGGTATTCTCCTCAACCGTGAGCACCCGCCCTGTCCGGCGAGCAACCTCCAGGATAAGGTCAGCATCAAGCGGCTTGGCGAAGCGGGCGTTGACCACCGCCGCCGTCAGACCGAGGGACGCCAGCTTCTTCGCCGCCTCCAGCGCCGGGGCCACCATCGAGCCGATGGCCACGATGGCCAGGTCATCACCATCCCGCAGCCGTTCAGCCTGGCCGGGGGCCAGGAAGCGCAGGCTGGCTTCCATCTCCACCCCCAGCCCGACGCTGCGGGGGTAGCGTACCGCCATCGGCCGCCCGGCGTGCCGGGCCGTGTAGAGCAGGTGCTGGAGCTCGTTTTCGTCCTTCGGGGCCGCCACGACGAGGTTGGGTATCAGTGTCAGGTAGCTCAGGTCAAACGTGCCCTGATGGGTCTTGCCGTCATCACCAACGATACCACCGCGGTCCACCGCAAAGACCACCGGCAGGTTCTGCAGGCAGACGTCATGCACAATCTGGTCAAAGGAGCGCTGCAGGAAGGTCGAATAGATAGCCACAATCGGGAAGTAGCCCTGCGTGGCCAGGCCGGCCGCAAACGTCACGGCGTGCTGTTCGCAGATGCCCACGTCAAAGACCCGCTCCGGCATCTCGGCACTGACAATATGCAGGCAGTTACCTTCCGGCATGGCCGGGGTGATGACCACTACCCGCTCGTCCTCCCGCGCCAGGCGCAGCACCGTGCGGGCAAAGACCTCGCTGTAGGTGGGGACACCGGTACGCCCCTCTCCCTGGGCGGGAAGCCCGTGGAAATATACCGCGTTACCCTCGGCGGGCTGGTAGCCCTTGCCCTTGGTGGTAACAACATGCACAAAGGCCGGACCGTTGCGGTAGGCACGGGCCTTCTTCAGGGCGACCTCCAGCTCGCGGACGTCATGCCCGTCGAACGGCCCCATGTAGGTGAAGCCGAGCTCCTCCCAGAGCGTGGTCGGCATCATCAGGCCCTTGACTCCGGCCTCCACCTGCCGGCCGGCCCACCATATCTTGTCGCCCAGGGGCAGTCTCTTCAGGATACGGCGGCTGCCTTCCTTGGCCTGGTGGTAGCGCCGGTGGAAACGGACCTTGCTCAGCAGCCGGGCCAGCGCCCCGACCGTCGGCGAGATGGACATGCCGTTATCGTTGAGGACAACAATCAGGCGGGAGCCGAGGTGCCCCACCTGGTTGAGACCCTCCAGGGCCATCCCGCCCGTAACCGCCCCGTCACCGATAACCGCCACCACGTTGTAGTCTTCCCCGGCCAGGTCACGCGCCACCGCCATCCCCAGCGCCGCCGAGACAGAGGTACTGGCATGGCCGGCCCCGAAATGGTCATGCTCGCTCTCGGCGCGGTCGGTAAAACCGGAAAGCCCGCCCAGCTGTCTCAAGGTGGCAAAGCGGTCTCGCCGGCCGGTCAGCAGCTTGTGGGTATAGGCCTGGTGCCCCACGTCCCAGATTATCTTGTCACGCGGGCTATCAAACACGCGGTGCAGGGCAAGCGTGAGCTCAACCACCCCGAGGTTGGACGCCAGGTGCCCCCCGTTAGCCGATACGACCGAGATAAGTTCCTGGCGGATTTCAGCAGCTAGCTGGCTTAGCTCTGTCGTGCTCAGCCGCTTGAGGTCGGCGGGGCCATCAATCCGGTCTAAGAGTCTACCCATGTCCGAACCGGCTCCATACTAGCAATGTACCCCCGGGGTGTCAAGGAAGCCCGGTTGACCCTCCCCCACCCCTCTGATAAACTCCGGGAGAGCTGCCGGCACGAGGCATCAGGAGACCACCGGCAGGGAGCTGCATGACACCACCAGCCCAGGCATTGGACATCGCTAGCATCCTGGCCGTTATCGGGCTGGCGGCCTCCCCGATTGCCGAGCTGCGCGGAGCCATACCGCTGGCCATTACCGGCCTCCACATTGACTGGTACTGGGCCCTGCCGCTGGCCATCCTCGGTAACCTCGTCCCGGTCCCGTTCATCCTGCTGTTCCTGGACCGGGGGGCACGCCTGGCGAGCCGCGTGTCGTTCCTCGGTCGGGCAATCAACTGGGTCTTTGAGCGTACCCGGCGCCGCAGCAAAATCGTCGAAAGGTATGAATACCTGGGCCTGGTGCTGCTGGTGGCCGTGCCGCTACCGGTCACCGGCGCCTGGACTGGCTCGCTGGCGGCGGTGCTCTTCGGCCTGCGCCTGCGCCACGCCTTTCTGGCCATAGCCGCCGGGGTAATCATAGCGGGCGGCATCGTCACCGCCGCCACGCTGGCGGGCTGGGCCATCTTCACCGCCGGCTAGCAGATACCGGCACCCTTGACCCCCTCCGGCCGCCAGTGCTAGAGTTGAACGTGTTCAGGCACCCGTCCCTGTAGCTCAGCTGGATAGAGCGGCTGCCTTCTAAGCAGCGGGTCGGGGGTTCGAATCCCTCCAGGGACGCTTTTAGCTTCGGTTTATAGCTATTTTCCGTAGGGAGATTGGATTTGAGGTCACCACCCATCCAAGCGCAATCACGCTCATTTCTGTTTGGACAATGAGTTATATTACAGTGTTAGTATTACGTATAACATAGTCATTAGTTATATCTAGGATAGTAACCAAGGAGTACAGGGTATTGGGCAATTCCTCTAATGTATTCACGCTTACTTTTTGCTTTTCGGAGTAGCTCCTTTGGTACGATTACGAACTTTCGTTGTTTTAGTTTCCTTTTCCACGTTCATTTCTCCCTCTTTCGTAGGGACTTGGACTTCATCGGTATTTGCTTTTAGCAATTTTTCGCATTCCCTAGACAAATAGCGGATTGATTTGCGAGCTTCATCAGTAATAACGTACACCTTACCATCAAGGTCTAAAGTTTTATCGTAGCACTCCAAAGCAATGTCATACTGTCCTAAACTCAAATAACAGTTACCAAGAGTACTAAAGTAAATAGGATAGTAGGGGTCTAGTTTGATTGCACGAATAAGCAAAGGAATAGCTTCTTGATGTTTCTCTCGCTTAATAGCTTTAAGTGCTCTGTCCAATAACTCTTTTTGAATCCCAGTACGTTCAGGAGACTCAGGTCTATAATACATACCTAATCCCGTTGATTCTTCTTTAAAAGCATCTGCGGTAGCTTTCAGAGCAATTGCACCTGATATTCCGCTTCCCAGTAACGCTTCAATAAAACCCATTACCCACCTCCGATTTTGGTTGATTGTAAGACCTGACCTCTTATGGGGTCAAGTACCCCTCGTCAGTCCGTATAAAAAAGACCCCCCTTTCCCGAAAACGGTGCTGATGTATTC
>CAZBPZ010000038.1:0-15923 GCA_964493955.1 uncultured Dehalococcoidales bacterium
GGTTGAAAGAAGGATGAAGGGGTGCTAGCATGGCCCTAACCACCGAATAACCCGATACATGGAGGACAATGCCATGGAAGAGCAGAAGATTCTCTATACCAGGGAGGGTAACATTGGCATCATCACCTTCAACCGCCCCGAGAAGATGAATGCAATAACGGACGAGATGCTGGCCGACCTGACCAACATCCTCAACGAGGCCACCCTGGACGACGGGGTGCGGGCCGTGATAGTTACCGGCAACGGCCGTGCCTTTTGCGGCGGCACCGACGTGAGTGCCGGGATAGCCCGCGACCACGCCGAAGCCGCCGCCGAACGGGCAAAGCGGATAAAGAAAGTGGACCTGCCGGAGACCTCCCTCCCCGGCTGGACCTTCACCCGCGTCCCCAAGCCCACCATCGCCGCCGTCAACGGGGCGGCCGTTGGCATGGGGGCCGAGTGGACCGTCCAGTGTGACTTCCGCATCGCCTCGGAGAATGCCCGCTTTGGCTGGGTCTTCCCGCTACGCGGGATAACGCCCGATACCGGCGCCGGCCCCTACCTGCTTCCCTACATCGTCGGGATGAGCCGGGCACTCGAGCTGATGTACTCCGGCGAGATAATTGACGCCCGCGAGGCAGAGCGGATCGGCCTGGTGAGCCAGGTGGTACCCCCCGACCAGTTGCTGCCGGCCGCCAAGGAGCTGGCCGCCAAGGTCACACGCGGGGCGCCGCTGGCCATCAAGGGCATCAAGGAGGTGACCTACGGCTCACTGGAGTGGCCGCCCAGCGTGCACCGCCGCGAGAACACCAGGCGGTTCCAGGCAACCAGCCTCTCCGAAGATGCCAAGGAGGGCATCCAGTCCTTCCTGGAGAAACGACCGCCCGTCTGGAAGGGCAGATAGGACGCCGGCCACAGGCAAGAGGTGCCAGGCTCCCACCCAGCCCCGGAGGTACCGGAGGTGGCCATGAAGGTCGAGCTTTCCCCGCAGCTGGGCCACTGCATCGAAACGGTAGCCAGGGAAAGGTACGCCCTGCTTGCCAGGCACTTGCTGGAGGCAGAACGCCCCGACCCCGCAGCCGAGGAGGAGTTAGAGATACTGCGGCTCTTCCTGGAAAAGGCCAATTTCAGGCGGCTCCGGGCCGAGTCTGAACCACACCTGGCAGCGGGGAGGAAGGTCAGCTTCACGGTGTACCTGTCAGGCGGCAGGCCCGCCTGGACCATGTCTGTCACGCAGGCGCCCGGGTGACTTCCTCCGGGTGAGCGGCCCGGACCCGGAGGGCCAGATGCGCCGCCGGGTGAGGGACTACATCATGGCGGCCGGCAACGAGTAGTGGCCGGCCCCGGACAGGCCGGTCCTTCTAGCGCTGACCCGTGGTGGCGTCCGGCCGGCTCTCCTTCGCCAGGACACGGCGGTGGTACGACCTCGCCTGGTAGAGTGCCATCAGGGGGGCATGTCCGAAGACCCGGTCCTTGGCTGCCAGCACCGTGCACGGTGCCTGGCTGTGCTTCAAGAACAGGGAGTCATGCCCCACGCAGAGACATACCATCAGGTTAAGGTCAGTGGCGTAGTGGTTGAGTATCTCCGCCTGAGCAATCGGGTGACACATTGCCTCGAACCGGCCCGGCATAACCTTCTCTCCATCCTCAAGACCGAGCTCCTCTTTCGGCACCGAGCCGCACTTGCAGGCGACCGACACCACCTCGAAACCCCGGTTCTCCAGGATGGGTACCAGCAGGCTGGCCTCAAACTGGACGCCGGAGCAGAAGGCCACCCCGAGCCGCCGGTACCCCATACGCCCGGCAAACTCCATTATTTCCTCCAGCCGGCTCTTGACGGGTGAAGGGCCTTTCGGGGCATGCGGCAGGCGCATATAGCCCGAGCCTTCCTGCCGCGAGGCCTCCACGGCAAAGCCCCGCAGCTCCGGCCCGAGGCACTTCTCTGTCGCCGCCGCTATCACTTCGGGCACCACCCTGAGCGGGCAATTGTCCGGGCCCTCCCGCCAGGCCGGGCTGTTGCAGACCGGCCGCGGGCACTTGGCACAGTTTACCGTAGCTTCCATCTTTTCCATGGTCAGCCTCCTTTCACCTGACTGCGTCCGGGGCCGAAGGTCTACCCTGCTGCCCTGCCAGTAGCACCCCACGGCGGACGACCGACCCCCGTCCCTGCGCGGCAACCCCGGGGTAATCTTTGACCCCTTCTGCCAAGGCCAGCTTGGCCAGAAAGACCACCAGAACGGCCCCCATTACCCTTGCCGGCACCGCACCCGGCTGCCAGACTACTCATAGGTCTGACAGCACCAGGCAGGGGCAAGAGAGGAGACTGGCATGGTCGGGAGCATTTTGACGGCCACATTGCTCGGCATGGCGGCGCTGGTCATTTCCGCCGTCCTCACCACCGCCAGGACCTGCCACCGGGTCCTGGCCGCCATTGAAAGCGCCTGCCGCTACCAGAGCATCTAGGCAAACCTAGCCCTCCTCCCACGACTCCGGGAGCTCCGTCTGGCGCGCCACCTCGATATCATCCTGTACCTCCGGGGGAAGCTCCAGCCCCATCTGCCGGAAACGCTTCTCCGTCCAGCGGCCGATGTTACGCGGCTCCCGGTAGTAGTCATCCCCCGGCAGGGACCGGGCCTCGCCCGGCTCCGGGGCCGCCCGGTGGTAGAAGCGCGAGACGAGCCTCTCCACGCCGGGGCTGCCGCCCCGCCGGCAGGTGGCCCCGAGCGAGGCCTCCCACGTGCGCGCCAGCAGGGTGAACCTCACCTGGCAGGCCCGGCACCGGAACTCGTACAGGGGCATCTCCTGCCACCTAATAACTTTACAGTATGACGCCTTTCTGGCGTAACCCGGTAATCTCGCTGTCCCCGAGCCCGAGCACCTCGCCGAGCACGTACTCGTTGTGCTCGCCCAGCAACGGCGCCCGCGGGACCTCCTCCGGGGCACCGCCCATCTTCCAGGGTACCCCCACCAGCTCCAGCTCACCCAGCTCGGGATGGTCGATGCGCACAAATGCCCCGCGTGCCCGCAGGTGCCGGTCAGCGCAAAGGTCACGCCAGTCGCGCGAGGGGGCGGCCATGAGCCCGGCCCGGGTGAACTCCTGCACCATCCAGTCGCGGTCCCGCCGGCACGTCCAGGCCTCGATAATACTGTCCAGGGCGGCCTCGTTGGCCTTGCGGGCCGGGGCCGTAGCAAAGCGGGGGTCCTGCGCCAGCCCGGGGCGTCCGATGATACCCGCCAGCACGGCGAACTCTTCATCGGAGTGAATCTCCAGCGCCAGCCAGCGGTCCACCCCCCAGCACCGGTAGACGTTGTGGGGGGCGTAGTAAGGATGGGCGTTCCCCATCCGCTCCGGCAGAACGCCATTCAGCTGGTAGCCGAGCACCAGGTCACCTATCAGCGAGGTAACACCCTCGGTCTGGGCGAAGTCGATGAACTGGCCCTGGCCCGTTAGCAGGCGGTGGTGCAGGGCGGCCAGGGCGGCGAAGGCGGCCGTCATCCCGTTCATCAGGTCAACGTCCCCCAGGCTGGTGCAGGGGGCGTCATCGGGGTAGCCGGTGATATAGGCCCCGCCGCCGATAGCGTGGTGAATGGTGGCATAGCCGGCGTAGTCACGCTGGGGCCCGGTGTGGCCGCGGCTGGACATGGAGACAACGATGATATCTTCCCGCACCTGGCACAGCTCGGCGTAGCCCAGACCCATCCGCTCCATCGCCCCGGCCCGCATATTGTCCACCACGATGTCGCTGGCCGCCACCAGCCGCTTCGCCAGGGCAATACCTTCGGGCTGCGCCAGGTCAAGCGTCAGGCTCTTCTTGGCCATGTTGACCGAGTTATAGGACATCCCCTGGTTGGGCGGCACCACCACCGGGGCCGGCTCCGGCAGGGGCCAGACAACCCCGCGCCGCATCAGGTCGGTACGCCGCGGCCCTTCCACCTTGATGACCTCGGCCCCCAGGGCACCGAGCAGCATCGTGCAGTAGGGCCCGGCCCATACCCAGCAGAAATCGGCCACGCGCACCCCCTCAAGCGGGCGGCGGCCTTCCCCGTGCCCCGCCGTCATCGCAGCACCCCCCGCTGCCGCAGCTCCCGGACCTCCTCCACGGTGTAACCGACCCCGGCGCAGACGGCGTCGGTATGCTCCCCGAGCCGGGGTGCCGCCCGGCTGAAGCCCGGCGGTGTTGCCGTCATCCGGTAGGGCCAGCCGGGGTAACGCAGGGTGCCGGCACGGGGATGGGCCAGCTCCCTGAAGTAACCGCGGGCGGCGTACTGCTCGTCCGCCAGGACGTCGGCCACCGAGTTGATGGGGCCGGCGGCAATCCCCTGGCGGGCGGCCCGGTGGTGCATCTCGTGCTTGCCCTGCTGCGCCATCCAGGCGTCCAGGCGGTCGGTCACCTCCATGAGGTGATGGATGCGGTACTCGAGCGATTCCCACTCCCTGCCGGCCAGCCAGTCCGGGTTCCCCAGCAGCTCCCGGAAGGCACGAAAGTGGTGGTCCTCCGGCGTCCCGATGACAATATAGCCATCCCGGGTACGCATCCGGCCCATGGCCGGTGGCCGGTCAGGCACCCGGCTCCAGGTGGTGCCCTGGTAGCGGCTACCGGCCAGGTTGTTCCGCACCAGCGAGAGCACCACCTCCTGCAGGGAGATGTCAATGCAGCGCCCGCGCCCGGTCAGGCGCCGCCCGATGACAGCCGCCAGCGTGGCCAGTGCTGCCGCCAGGCCGCCGTGGTAGCCGACAGGGTGCCCTCCCATCTTCACCGGTGCCCGCTCGATACTCTCCGAACGCGTCGGCAGCAGGTTACCGAGGCCACCGGCGTGGATGAGGGTAAGCTCGTCGCCACCGACGGTGGCCCGGGGACCGCTGCGTCCGTAGGGCGTGATGGAAGTATAGACAAGCCGCGGGTTCAGGGCTGATAGTGCCGGCCAGTCAAGCCCCAGTGCCTCGAAGCGGCCCACCCCCAGCCCGTCGATACAGACATCGGCCCACCCCAGCAACCGCCGCAGCACCCCGGTACCGGCCGGGCTACCCAGGTCAACAACGATGCCACGCTTGCTGGTGTTGAGGTAGAGGAACATGGCACTGCACTCCGGGTCCGGGCCGGACGGGGGAAAAGGGCCGGCCTGCCGCGCCGGGTCACCCTCCGGCGGTTCCACCTTGACCACGTCCGCCCCTAGGTCGGCCAGCAGCTTGCCGCAGTACGGCCCGGCCACCATTCCGGCCACTTCCAGCACCTTTATACCCGCCAGGGCACCCTCAGCCAAGGCAGACACCCCGCTATCTCATAGCACTACAGTAGACTGGGCCGATTGCAGCCTGTACCCGTGTGTCAAGTGCGTTGGCTTGCACGGATGTCTCATAGCACTGCCACGGATTGGGCCGATTGTAGCACCCCACCCTCCGGCCCTGCAAGCACACCGCGCCGGCCTTGCCGCGCCGGGACACGTGTAGTAACATCACACCACAGCCCGAGGCCGCCGGGTGGAGGTAGCAAATGCTAACAGGAGTCCATTTCCTCCTGAGCTACGCCTGCAACTACGAGTGCGACCACTGTTTCGTGCACAGCCGCCCGCGCGCCGGCGGCACCTTCACCATCGGCCGGTTGCGCCGTGCCCTGCGGCAGCTCCCCGCCGTGGGCACCATCCGGCGCGTCTACTTCGAGGGCGGCGAGCCTTTCCTCTTCTACCCGCTGCTGCTGGCAGGCATACGCCTGGCGCGGCGGCTCGGTTTTGAGGCCGGCATCGTCACCAACGCCTACTGGGCCACCAGCCCGGCCGACGCCCGGCTCTGGCTGCGCCCCCTGAAGCGCCTGAAGGTTGCCGACCTCAGCCTGAGCGACGACGCCCTCCACGGTAGCGAGTCTCCCGACAGCCCGCCCAGGCTGGCCCGGGTGGCCGCCGAAGAAATGGCCATCCCGGGCAGCATCATCAGCATCGGCCCGCCCACCCCCGACGACCCCACCGGCGGCGGCGTGATGTTCAAGGGGCGGGCCGCCGAGCGGCTCACCGGGGGCCTACCCACCCGCCACTGGAGCGATTTCCGGGAGTGCCCCCACGAAGACCTGGCCAGTCCGAAGCGTGTCCACCTTGACAGCTACGGCAATGTCCACCTCTGCCAGGGCGTGCTCATGGGCAACCTGTGGGAAAGGCCGCTGGCCCGGCTGGTGCAGGAATTCCGCCCGCTTGAAGACCCCGTCCTCGGCCCGCTGCTGGCAGGGGGGCCGGCGGCGCTGGTGCGTGCCTACGCCCTGCCGCACGAAGCGGGGTACGTGGACGCCTGCCACCTCTGCTACCGGGCACGCCAGCAGCTCCGGGAGCGCTTCCCGCAGAGCCTGGCCCCGCCCCTGGTCTACGGGGTAGAAGAGACAGGCTGACGCACGCTGCGGATAACGTCTGTCTGCTTCATGATGCGGGCGGCGGCGTCGTGGTGGTGGCAGGGTATCTCCGGCTGGGACGAGGCCCACTCCAGGTACTCCCGGATGACATGCTCCAGCGGTGTCTTCGCCTCCCAGCCCAGCGCCCGCAGGCGGGTCGCGTCGGAGAAGGTGTGGCGGCTATCCCCGAAGCGGAACTCACCGGCGAGCCGAGGTACCACCTGCCGGCCGCTGAGGCGGACGACCATCCCGGCGTAGTGCTGCACCGTGACCGGCGGCGTACCGCCCACGTTGAAGACCTGGTAGTCGGCGGCGGCGCTCTCCATCACCAGCAGGTTGGCTTTTACGGCATCACCCACGTAGAGGTAATCGCGCAACTGGCGGCCGTCCTCGTAAATCACGGGGGGCTGTCCGCCCAGGAGGCGCACCACGAAGCTACGCAGGATACCCGAATAGGCGTTGTAGAAGCTCTGGCGCGGCCCCTGGGTGATGCTGTAGCGCAGCACCACGGTGGGGATGCCGTACCGGCGCCCCAGGGTAAGGGCGTAGAGCTCCTGGCAGTACTTGGAGACGGCGTACTGGTTGTGCGGGTTAGCGTACTCCTCCGTCAGTGGCCGGGGCTCCATCACCCGGCCGCACCCGGGGCAGCGCACCTCCCACTCCCCGCGCTCCAGCTGCGCCAGCGGACGGGGGGGCGGCTGTACCAGGCCGTGCTGCGGGCAGGAGTAGAGCCCCTCGCCGTAGACGGCCTGCGAGCTGGCCAGCACCACCTTCCGCACCGGCAGGTGCTCGTTGACGATGAGCTCGTAGAGGAGGGCGGTACCGCCGTCATTCACGCTGGCAAAGGTGCTGAAGTCCGTCAGGTAGTCCTGGTAGGCCGCCAGGTGAAAGACTATCTCCACCCCCTCGAGGGCAGCCGCCAGCTTCTGCCGGTCGCGCACGTCGCCCTGGACGAATTCGGCCTGGCGCGGCAGGTAGTCCGGCCGGCGCCCGCCGGGGTGGACGGGCGGGGTGAGGCTGTCCAGGATGCAGACGTCATGACCCCGCTCGAGCAGGGCATCCACGGTATGGGAGCCAATAAACCCGGCCCCACCGGTCACCAGTACCTTCACGTCTTCCCCCTAGTTCCGGTAGTTAAATATCACCTTGCTGCCATCCCGCCCCAGGTCGAAGGGAAGCTCGCGCAGGTGCCGCA
The DNA here is from genome assembly GCA_964493955.1 of uncultured Dehalococcoidales bacterium. Lineage (GTDB taxonomy): Bacteria > Chloroflexota > Dehalococcoidia > Dehalococcoidales > Fen-1064 > CAZBPZ01. Next base: position 7,546 of record CAZBPZ010000038.1, read on the forward strand.
GGGCGCGGCGCACCTGCTCCCGCACCGACGGCTCGCAGACCAGCAGGAGGAAGCCGCCTCCGCCGGCCCCGGCCACCTTGCCGCCGAGCGCCCCCGCCCGGCGGGCGGCGGCGTACACCTCGTCTATCTCCGGGGTGCTGATACCTTCCGCCAGCTGCCGCTTCAGCTCCCAGCCGCGGTGCAGCAGTTCGCCCAGCACGTCAAACGCCCCGGCCACCACCGCATCACGCCCGCGGTAGGCCAGGGCCGCCAGTTCCTTGAGAATGGCGACCCGCTCCACGATGTTGGCCCGCTGCCGGCCCAGGATGTCAGCCGCGCGGCGCGTCCGCCCGGTGTAAAAGAGGAGCAGGTGCTCCCTGAGCTGGCGCTTTGATTCCGGGCCAAGCTGCACTTCATGCGGCTCGATGCCATCACGACGGAAGGTGAGGAGGCGCAGGCCACCGTAAGCGGCGATGTACTGGTCCTGCCGGCCGATTGGTTTGCCGAGGATATCAATCTCAATCTGGCAGGCCTCGCGGGCCAGCCTCTCCGCCGTAACGGCCACGCCCCGGTAGGCGTAGAGGGCCTGCAACAGGCCCACCGTAATGCTGCTGGAGGAACCAAGCCCGGTGCCTTCCGAGGGGACATCGGCCAGGGTGGTGATTTCCACTCCCCGCTCCACCCCGGTGAGGCGCATCGCCTCGCGGATAAGCTCGTGCTCAAGGTCGTCCACCCGCGCCACTATCTCCTTGCGGGAGTAGTTCACGTAAATCATGTCATCAAAGCGCTCTTTGACGATGACGTAGGTGGACTTATCAATGACGGTGCTGAGCACCGCCCCGCCGCCGTTGCGGGAGTAGTACTCCTCAAAATCGGTACCGCCGCCGAGAAAGCTGAGCCGCAGAGGGGTCTGTACGATTATCATCCCTGGCCTCACTGAGAAGTCGGTCGCACTGGACGGCGCCGCCGAACCAGCCTGCAGGACGATTTTCACACAGGGGATGGGCCACCCGTAAGAGCCGCACGGACAACCGCAGTGACCCAAGCGGCCAAACTAGCGCCGCAGGGAGTCCAGCGGCGTAAAGCTGAAGCCGCGGCGCTGCAGCCGCTCGCGGAGGACGGAGATAACCCCGGCATTATGGTTGAGGTGCGAGATGAGGACAACGGCCGCCGGGAGCGGGATGTTCCGGGTAACCCGTGCCAGTGCCCGGGCGGCCGGCGAGCCGCGGGCCGCCTCTTCCAGGCCGCGGTACTCAAGCTGGAGGACCTCGTGCAGGAGCCGGGCCGGCCGCGACTCCGCCTGGCCCAGCAGCGCCAGGCTGCGGCGCAGGCGCCCGGCGTCGGCCGGCTGCAGGTAGCGGCGGGGTAGCGGCACCAGGCGGATGGACTTCACCAGCCGCAGCGCCTGCGCCACCGCCACCTCCGGCACCAGCACACCGCTGGCCAGGACAACGTCATGCTCGTCGTAGGCGGCCAGGGCCACCGGGATGTTCTCCCGGGCCAGGGTCAGGGTGGTGGTAATGGCATCGTAAGCAAGGCGGTCAGCTTCCTCGGCAGTGGCCGCCACCAGGTCCACCGCCAGAATAGCGGTCTGTCCGCCCGCCTCGACAAACTCCTTTACTGTAAGCTCGCCCAGCTTGATGGTGTGCTTCCAGTCAATCCGCCGCAGCTCGTCGCCGGGCTGGTAGGCGCGGCTGTCCAGGTACTCGGTGCCGTGCCGCCGTGCCTGTGCCGGGGCCGAAAACGCCTCCACCCCCGCAGCCCCTCCCCCGGTCTGCTCCAGGTAGCGCCTCGCCAGCCACTCGGCGTAGCGCGCCCGCGGTATGACCTCCAGTGTCACCGGCCCAGCCACCTCGCCGTGGCACAGCAACCCCCTGAGGTCAGTCACGGTGAAACGTAGCGCCGGGCGCGCCGGGCCGGCCAGCGGGGGAGTCACCGTGACCGCCAGCACGGTACCGGCCGCATCCAGCCCGAACCGCGCCGGCGTTACCTTCAGCCACTCCTGCCCGGTATCCACCCGCGCCAGCACCGCCCGCCCGGAGCGGCTGGCCACCCTGAGCTCAAGCCTGACGGTCTCGCCGGCCAGCACCCGGCGGGTAACCTCCGCCACGGCAATTACCCGGGGCGGTACCGCCCGCCCGGCCCGCAGCAAAGAAACGCCAAGGTAGAGGAGCAGCACCGCGCCCGCCAGGAAAAGGACGGGGCGCAGCACCACGAACGCTGCCAGCACCGCACCGAGCGCTACCACCAGGACAGCGTACGTAAGGCGTGTTGGGGTACGCCCGGGGATAGACCGCCCGGCCAGCAGCACCCGGCTGGCGGCCCCGGCCAGCGCACCGTCCAGCAACAGCAGCACGGGCAGGCAGGCCACCACGGCCACCACCGCCGCCGGGGTGAAGACGAGCGGTCCCAGCCGGAAAGCCCCCGAGGACAACCACCCCGTCCCGGCCGCCGCACCGAGCGGCCCTTCCAGGGCCAGCGGTAGCAATGCCACCACCGCCAGCGCCAGCCCCAGCCAGGGCCCGGCCGGCCGCCGCCGCCACAGCACCACCAGGCCCACCAGCAGCACGACCGTGGCCGCCGAGTAAGGCAGCGGTGCCAGCACCGAGGCCAGCACCAGCAGGAGGCCGGTGTAGCCCGGGATGGCATACGAAGAGAAGGGCTTCATCTATGCTCCTGTGGGCACCGGGACCTCGGCCAGCACCTGCGCGACGACCGATTCCGGGGTAACGTTCTCCATCTCGGCCTCAGGGCTGACGTGCAGGCGGTGCACCAGGGCCGGCACGGCCAGGGCCTTGACATCGTCCGGGGTCACGAAGTCACGCCCCTGGACAAACGCCAGGGCACGCGCCCCGCGCAGCAGGGCAATCCCCGCCCTGGGGCCCGGGCCCAGCGAGAGGTCAGTCTGGCGGCGCAGGCGGTGGCACAGGTCAATAATGTAAGCCCGGACACTGTCTGCCACGTGCACCTGCTGCACGTCCTGCTGCATCCGGGCAACATCCTCCGTGCCCACCACCGGCGCTACCTGCGGTGCCATGAGCCGGTCAATGTTACGCAGGATGGCATCTTCCTCTTCCGGCTCGGGAAAACCGCTCCAGGCCCGGAACATGAAGCGGTCAGACTGCACGTCCGTCAGGGGCGATGTCCCGCCGGCACCCCGCGGGAGCTGGGCCGCAATCACAACGAAAGGCTCCTCCAGCGGATGGGTCTCACCCTCAATCGTCACCTGCCGCTCCTGCATCGCCTCCAGCAAGGCCGACTGCGCCCGCGGCGTAAGGCGGTTGAGCTCGTCCACCAGCAGCACGTTGGCAAAGACCGGGCCCGGCATGAAGCTGCGGGTCCCATCCTGGCGGTACAGGTAGAAGCCGAGCATATCCGCCGGGAGCAGGTCAGGCGTTCCCTGGATGCGCCGGAACCGGCCGCCGATTACCCGGGCGAAGGTACGGGCCAGGGTGGTCTTGGCGGTACCCGGCAGGCCCTCTATCAGGACATGGCCGCGGGCCAGCAGGGCCACCAGCAGAAGCCGCTTTATTTCCTCACGGCCAAAGACCACCCCGGACACACGCTCAACAATATCATTGACTAGTGCCTTAGAATCACGCTGGCTTCCCAATGTTCCCTCCTTTACGGTACCAGGCAATAACCACCCCCGCCGCCACGATGGCTACCATCAGCAGCACCACCCCCGGCGGGGTCATCAGGGCGCCCCGGATGTCCTCCAGGCCGTTCTTAGCGCGGTGCAGCTCGGAGTCCGGCAGGTGGGACTGGTCAAAGAACAGCCCACCGCCCCCGACACCGCCGAGATTTTCAATAAAACGCCGGTTGTCTCCCAGCCCGGTCATACTGTTGATGAACAGGCTCGGGTCGGAAACCAGAAGCACTTCACCGCTGCCCAGCCCCTGCCTCACCACCACCGGCACGGGACCGGCCGGCTCACCGGCGTCCGGGCCGCCATCCCCGTCCTCGTCCAGGAAGCTGAAAGACGACGAAGTGGCCAGCACCAGACCGTCCGCCCCCACGATGCCGGTGGGGTGGTTCAATACCAGCTCCTCCAGGCCGTCCGTGAGGGGGTCAGCCGCGAACCGGGTCACCCGCGGCAGGCTGGGGTTACGGTAGCTGAAGAGCGGGTCAAGCAGGGGCACCCCGGAGAACCGTGCCGCTATACCCATGGCCTCCAGCAGGCTGTTGCCGAAGCCGAAATCGTCCGCCAGCACGAGGCGCCCTCCCCGGCGGACGTAGTCTTCCAGCCGGCTGACATCAGCCGGGGTGAAATCAGCGTACGGCACCACCACCAGAGTGCTGCCGGCCGCCGGCCCCGGCAGCTCGCGCAGTGATTCAACCATGGTGAAGCCACTTCCGGCCAGCCAGCTTACCCCGTTCCAGGAAGGGTTCTCCACCCGGAAGTCCTCATCCGAGGGCAGGAACCAGACCAGCACCCCCAGCAGGACCAGCACCGCGACGGTAACCGCCGCCAGAAAGCTACGCAGCGACACGCCTCACCTCCCGGGCGACCGCCCCGGCCAGCCTCTCGGCGGTGGCAACGGCGTCAGCCCCCGGCTCGGCCGCGGCGTAAAGGGCCGCTTCGGCCAGGGCCGTAAGCCCGGCGAAGGCGGCGCTGCCACCCGTCATCACCGCCGCCACCGCCCCGAGGTACTCGCGCAGGGTGAACGACGGCACCATCTCCACCCGCGTGGCACCGGCTACGGTTCTGACGGCCTGCCGGTAGGCCGCCACCACCCGGCCCCGGTTGCCGCTGACCGGCGGGACTCCCGGCGCCGGAGCCGCCGCCCCCGCTGCGGCCCCCGCCGGCGGCGCCACCCCAACCGGCACGGGCACCCGCCGGGACCACCGGACCTTCCGGCGGGAGACCACCACGGCCGCGGCCAGCAGCCCCACCACCATCAGGCTAACGGAAAGAGCGTTGACAGCCACCGCCCACCCGGTGACAGCCGCCGCTGCCAGGTATGGCTCGGCCGGGAGCACCCTGATAATCAGCCGGCGCGGCCCGGCCACCGAGAGGTCCAGGGGTAGTGCCAGCTCTGCTTCAAAGCGGCCGTCCGGGCCGGTAACAAGCCCGCCGACCCGCACATCACCACAGGTCACCTCGGCCACCGCCCCCGAAAGCGGCTGCCCCTGGTAGCTAACCCGGCCGCTCACTCCCAGGTGGCCCGGCACCACCAGCACCGCCGGCGTGTCCACCGCAAGCTCCACCGGCAGCCGCACCAGGGTTATGTCGGCTTCACGTACACTCCCCGAGTAGCGCCCGGCAGGCTCCACTGCCACCGTCAGGCGGTGCCGGCCGGGGGCGGCATCCTCCGGCACCACCACCGACAGGTCAAAGCTGCCAGCCACCGTCCAGCTTCCCATCTCCCGCCCGTCCAGCCGCACCCGCAGCTGGCGGGCGGCCGGCGGGCCACTGGAGGTCACACTACCGCTCAGCCGGACGGGAAGACCGGGTGAGCCCTCCGGCGGCATGGAGACCACGAGCTGCGTCCGGTAGTAGCTGGTGACCACGCTGACCACCTCGCTCCGCGCCGCCGCGTACACGCCCAGGTCTTCACCGGACGGCTCATAGCTCGTCTGCAGGGCAAGACTATCGGCAAAACGGTAGGGCAACACCAGGTCAGTGCTATAGCGCCCGTCGGCACCGGTCACCACGGCAGTCTTTTGCCCATCGGCCACCACGTACACGGTCCTGCCGCCGAGTGGCACGTCTCCATCTGCCGTCAGGCGGCCGGACACCTTCACCCTTTCTCCAACAAAGACCGCCCCCGGTGTGACGGCAAGGCCCACCTGTGTCGGCCGGAGCACCACTCTGGCCCGCTCCTCCCTGGTGCCGGCCAGGGCCTGCCACTCCGCCCGCAGGCGCCCCAGCACGTCCTGCAGGGCATTCATATTTTCCCCCAGGCGCTCAAGCGCCGGCCGCCAGGCGGCGGGAGGGGCCACCCCCGCCAGGCGCCTGGCCACGGTCTCGGCAGCCTCGGCCAGCTCAACCTGCAGCAGCCCCGCCCGCCCGAGGGCGGCCTCGGCTGCCTCCAGTTTGCGGGCCGCCTCCGCCAGGCGGTACTGCTCCAGCCAGCCGGATGCCTCGGCCAGGTGCCGCTCGGCCAGGCTCAGCTCGGCCACGAAGTCATGTGTCAGCTCCCCGAAACGCTCCCAGAGAAACAGCAGCTCGGCGGCGATGTTGGCCCGGCGTACCTCGGCCAGCCGCTCCAGCGCCGCCTGGTAGTCCCCGCTGGCGGCCAGTGCGAAGATATCACCGTGGAAGAGCAGCAGCGGCACGATCCTGGGGTCTTCCGCGGCGGTGGCCGGGTCCTCATGGGGCAGGCGGCCCGGCTGAGCGCGTACCAGCACCGCCGGCAGCCACAGCGCCATCAGCACAACCACGCTCAGGGTAACCAGCATCCCGTGTTTCATCACAGCTATCTGCCTAGGCAAGCAGCAGCGCCGCCACCCGGGCAGCCACAATCGCCAGAAAGCCAGCAAACAATACAATGCTAACCAGCGTCAGCCCGCGCCGGGCACGGCGGTTGAAGTACACGAACAGCTCGGTGATGACCAGCGCCTCCAGGACGTAAAGCGTGTAGTAGTCCGCCAGTTTCTGCACACCGGCCGCCGCCAGCGCCAGGGTCGTCAGCAGCAGCACCACCGCCAGGGACAGCACGTAGCGGTTGTACGCCCTCATCCTGCCGCCTCGAGCCGGACGGTGTGAGCACGGCGGTCCCTTTCCTCGGCGACCACTCTGAAGGGCAGACCGCGCGCTTCGGCCACCACCGCCGCCGCTACCGAAGCCAGCGGGCTGTCCAGCGGGGGACGGGTGGGGGACTCCTCGCCCCAGAAACGCGGCTGCCGGATGCTGACGTAGAGTCCCCCGTCCGTTTCGTTCACGGTAACGCCGGCGGCGGCTCCGAGCCGGCCCACCAGCAGGGCCGCCAGGGCGGCCTCTATCTCCGGTACGGACGGGCCCGGCGGTGTCTCCAGCATTTCAACCGCCACCGTCCCCGCCGTGGCCACCAGCAGGCCAACCTCGTCGGGGCCGCCGCCGTAGCGCACGATGAAGCGGCGCGGCAGTCCCTGGCCAATGCGGGGCGGCGATGGATTATCATGCAGGGGGATAAGTGCCAGCGGCCGCCCGCCCCCCAGCCGGGAGGGCAGGTATATCGGCCGGGTACTGATACCCAGCTCCTCAACCAGTGAGGACAGGTTGTCAAGGCCGGCCTCCAGCAGGAGCCGCCCTACCTGCGGGCTGACGTCCGGCAGGCTGTACGCCAGCGCCAGCACGACAAAACCCAGTATCAGGCAGGCGATGCCGAGGGCCGTGAGCCAGGCCAGGGAACCCAGTGCCAGGGTGGACACGAGGACACTGACCAGCCCGGACACCAGCAACCCACCACCCGCCCAGAGATATGGGCTACGCTGTGACCGCACGTGGTACTCTCGCCACAGACTCAGTGCCGCGTCTCCTCAGCCACCGGGGCATGCACCTGGCTGTTCTCGCTGGACCGGTCTACCCACCTCCAGCCGGCCTCCCGGAAAGCCGGTAGCCAGCCCGGCAATAAGGATAACATACAGGGTCACGGGGATAAACCATACGCCGGGAGGAGAGCCACCCCTCCCGCCGGCCTACTTCCCGCCGGCCCGGCTGGCAGCCGCCAGTGCCGCCCGTGCCCCGGCCATCAGGAAACCATCGTCCCCGCCGGCCGAGGGGAAGCGGAAACCTTTTTCTATCGCCCAGGCAATGTTATCGGCGGTGCAGTACATGCCGGCCACCTTACCCGCTTTCCGGGCCGCCTCAAGGACGCGGTCGAAGGCAGCCAGGTAGTCGGCATTGTCCCAGGCGGCGGGCCGCCCGAACATGCTCATCGCCAGGTCCACCGGGCCAATGTAGACAACGTCCACCCCCTCCACCGCCACGATGTCATCAATGTTCCTGACCGCCTCGGCCGTCTCTATCTGGACGGCCACCAGCAGGTCACGGTTGGCGCTGGCGATGTAGTCCGGCGCGCCCACCAGGGCCGCCCGCCGCGGCCCGCAGCCGCGGATACCCTGCGGCGGGTACTTGCAGGCGGCCACGGCCGCCTCGGCCTCGGCTTTACTATTGACCCACGGTACCAGCACCCCGTGGGCACCCAGGTCCAGCGAGCGCTTGATGACCACCGGGTCATTCCACTGGACGCGGACGATGGGCGAGCAGCTATCGCCCCGCATTGCCTGCATCATGACCTGCATCGTCTCGTAGCTGAGGGGCCCGTGCTCCGAGTCCAGCAGCAGCCAGTCAAACCCCAGTATTGAGAGCCTTTCGGTCACATCCGGGTGGCCTATCCCCACGAAGGCACCGACGGCCACCTCCCCCCTGAGTATCTTCTCCTTGGCTGGGTTACGCATCAAGCGGCCTCCTT
>CAZBPZ010000039.1:0-15736 GCA_964493955.1 uncultured Dehalococcoidales bacterium
CCGGGTTTACTCACTTTACCTGACACTACCTGGCCCCGCCAGCGCTCCGGCCCCGGGGCGCAACCACCCGCCAACTTGACGCTACCCCGCCGTGATGCTAAAGTAGCATGCGGAATTGCCCGCAACCGGCCACCATCAATGCGCGTCAAGAAGGAGGAAGGCCCACCATGAACATGATTGTGTGCGTCAAGCAGGTGCCAGACCCAGAGGCGCCCCCGGCCAGTTTCAAGATTGACACTGCCAGCAACAAGGTCATCCCCCCGGCCGGCGTACCGCCCGTAATCAGCCCGTTTGACGAGCAGGCCGTGGAAGCGGCCCTGCGTATCAAGGACACCCTCGGGGGTAAGATTACCGCCATCAGCCTGGGGGTAGGGCTGCTGCGGGACGTGGTCAAGAAACCCCTCTCCATGGGGGCAGATGAGCTTGTCCTGCTGGAAGACCCCGCCTTTGACGGCGGTGATAGCTGGTCCACCGCCACCGCCCTGGCAGCCGCCATCAAGAAGATAGGTGAGTACGACATCATCTTCACCGGGCGGCAGGCTTCCGACTGGGACGGTGGCCAGGTAGGCTCCGGCATCGCCGAAATACTCGGCCTGCCCTGTGTCACCCTGGCCAAGAAGGTAGAGGTCATTGACGGCAAGCTCAGGGTTGAGCGCGTCATCACGGACGGCTACGAGGTGGTAGAGGTACCTCTACCGGCCCTCGTTACCGTCAGCAACGAGCTGGGCGAGCCGCGCTACGCCACCATCAAGGGCATCATGGCGGCCAAGCGGAAGGAGCCCACCGTCTGGACGCCGGCCGACATCGGCCTGGAGCCTTCGCAGGTGGGAGCCGCCGGCCGCCGCACCAAGATGCTACGCCTCTTCCAGCCGGTGCGCGAAGGCACCTGTGAGATTGTGGCCGGTGAGGACGAGGCCGAAGCCGGCGCCAACCTGGCAGTGAAGCTGGCAGAGGCCAAGGTGCTCTAGCCGCAGGCCGGGCACCCTGGTCTATCAGTCCTGGAGAGAAAGGAAGTACAAATGGCTAACAAGGGCGTGATGATACTGGCTGAGCCGGCTGATGGCAAGCTGGCGACGATTTCAACCGAGCTGCTGGGGATGGGCCGCAAGCTGGCTGACGACCTCGGGGAAGAGCTTGCCGCCGTACTCATCGGAGACGGGGTAAGCGGTCTGGCCCAGGAAGCCATCGCCTTCGGGGCAGACAAGGTCTATGTCGCCGAGGACGCCCTCCTCAAGCCGTACCGGACAGACGCATTCCTGGCCGCGATGGAGAAAGTGGTGGCCCAGGCCCCGCCCAAAGTCCTGCTCATGGGGCAGAACGCGGTGGGGCGCGACCTGGCCCCGCGGCTGGCCTTCCGGCTGAACACCACCGTGTCAATGGACTGCGTGGAGCTGGCAATAGACCCCGATTCCAAGCTGCTGCTGCAGACCAAGCCGGTCTACGGCGGCAACGCCCGCGCCATCTACACCAGTGACACCATGCCGCAGATGGCCACGCTGCGTGCCAAGGCCGGTGAGCCGCTCCCCCGCGACGACTCGCGCCAGGGCGAGGTCATCAAGGTTGACCCCGGGGTGAACCCGTCGGCCATCCGCACCGAGGTGAAGGAGACCGTCCTGGAGGAAGTGACCGGCATCAAGCTGGAAGATGCCAACGTGGTGGTATCCGGGGGGCGCGGCATCGGGGGGCCGGAAGGCTTCAAGGAGCTGGAAGAGCTGGCCAAGCTCCTCAAGGGTGCCCTGGGGGCCAGCCGGCCGCCGTGTGATAACGGCTGGGTGCCCGATACCATCCAGGTAGGGCTGACGGGTAAGATTGTCTCGCCGGACCTTTACATCGCGGTGGCAATCTCCGGCTCGAGCCAGCACCTGGCCGGCTGCAGCGGCTCCAAGACAATCGTGGCCATTAACCGTGACCCGGAGGCCAACATCTTCAAGGAGGCGGCCTTCGGCGTGGTGGGCGACTGGAAGAAGGTGGTACCCGCCTTCAAGGAGAAGCTCAAGGAGCTGCTGGCCTGAAACTATACCGGCAAATTAAAATCCCGGGGAGGCCCCGTACGGGGCCTCCCTTATTCTTCCCCCCGGAAACTACCAGATGTACGATGCCGGCTTATCCGGCAGGGGCACCAAAAAGCCCCCTTTACATTCTTCCCCCCGAGACTGCCAGATGTACGATGCCGGCTTATCCGGCAGGGGCACCAAAAAGCCCCCCTCATTCTTTACCCCGGAGACTCCAGGGCTATTTTTCGGCCTCGGCCTGCCGGGCGGCGATAATCTTCTCGGCCACCGCCGGCGGCACCTCCTGGTAGTGGCTGAACTCCATCGTAAAGGTACCCTTGCCCTGGGTGATGGAGCGCAGGGTAATGGCGTAACGCTGCACCTCCGGGAGCGGCACCTGCACGTCGATAACGTTCATGCCGTCATCCGGGTTCATGCCCTGCACCTGGGCACGCTTGGTATTGAGGTCACCGATGATATCACCGGTGTACTCCTCCGGTGCCCGCACCCGCAGGTTCACCACTGGCTCAAGCAGGACGGGCCGGCCGGCAGCCAGCCCCTTCTTCATGGCCCCGGCCGCGGCAATCTTGAAGCAGATTTCGGAAGAGTCCACCGGGTGGAAGCTGCCGTCGTAGACGGTCACCTTGATGTCATCCACCGGGTAATGGGCCAGGACGCCGTCCTCCACCGCCTCGTTGACGCCCTTCTCCACCGCCGGGATGTAGTTCTTGGGGATGGCCCCGCCTACAATCCGCTCGGCAAACTCCCGGCCCGAGCCGCGCGGTAGCGGCTCCAGCTCCAGCAGGACGTGGCCGTACTGGCCGTGGCCCCCCGTCTGCTTCTTGTGCTTGTACTCGGCCTTGGCAGGAACGGTGATTGTCTCCTTGTAGGGCACCTTGGGGGTCTCAAGCTTGACACTCACCCCGAACTTGCGCTCCATCTTCTCGGCGGCCACCTCGAGCTGGGTATCACCCAGCCCGGACATGATGGTCTCATTGGTGGTGGTGTCACGGTGCACGTGCAGGGTGGGGTCTTCCTCGGTGAGCCGGGCCAGCGACGGCCCCAGCTTGTCCAGGTCGGCCTTGGTCCTGGGATAGACGGCGTAGCTGAAGATGGGTGCCGGGAAGGTGGTAAAGGCGACCTCCAGCGGCTTTTCACGGGTGCCGAGGGTATCACCGGTGCCCGTCACCGCCAGCTTGGCCACCGCCCCGATGTCACCGGCGTTCACGTGTGCCACCGGCTCCTGGTTCTTGCCACGCACCAGGTAGAGCTGGCCGATACGCTCGCTCTCGCCCCTGGTAACATTGAAGGCCTGGGTATTGCTCGCAATCCGGCCGTTGTAGACCCGGAAGTATGTCAGCTTGCCGACATACGGGTCAGCCGTGGTCTTGAAGACCAGCGCTGCCAGCGGCCCCTCGGCGCTGGGGGGCACGGTGCTACCATCGGCCAGCTCTATCTCGCGGCTGGCCGGCGCCGGAAGATAGCCGACCACGGCATCCATCAGCCGGGCCGTGCCGATGTTCCGGGTAGCCGCCCCCACCAGCACGGGGATGATGGTGCCGGCGGCAACCCCGTCCTTGAGGCCCTTTACCATCTCCTCCGGCGTGAGGGCCTCGCCGCCCAGGTACTTCTCGATGAGGGCATCGTCCACTTCGGCCACGGCCTCGACGAGCTGCTCCCGGTACCTGGCGGCCTCGGCCTGGAGCGGCTCCGGTATCTCGCCCTCGCTGGCATCAGGCCCGCGGTAGGCCTTCATGGCCAGCAGGTCAACCACCCCCTCAAAGCTGGTATGCGAGCCGATTGGAATCTGCACGGGCACACACTTACGCCCGAACCGGGCCTGGACCTGGCCCAGGGTACGGGCGAAGTCGGCATTTTCCCGGTCCATCTTGTTGATGAAGATAAGGCGCGGCAGCCTGGCCTCGTCGGCATAGCGCCAGACCTGCTCCGTGCCAACCTCTACCCCCGAGGTGGCACAGACCAGCAGCAGCGCCCCCTCACAGACACGGATAGCCGCCTTAACTTCACCCACGAAGTCCAGGTAGCCCGGGGTGTCAATCAGGTTCACCTTCCGCCCCGCCCACTCGAAGGGGAGCAGGCTGAGGTTGATGCTGATGTTCCGCTTCTGCTCGGCCGGGTCATAGTCCGAGGTTGAAGTGCCGTCGTCAACCCGGCCGAGCCGGCTAATTACCCCGGCCGTAAAGAGCATTGCCTCGGCCAGAGAGGTCTTGCCGGCGCCGTTGTGCGACAGCAGGGCCAGGTTGCGGATGTTCTCCAGTCCAAATTCTGCCATGTGGAGCTGCCTTTCCTGAACGTCCGTTCGTGGTGAATCAAAGTCTATTATAGTGGCGGCCGGCACCCGGCGACAAGGGCACAAGGCAGACGGTGGGACGCCGTGCGGCGTCCCACCCTGCTTGTCAGCGGCAGGTTGAGTCCAGAAGACGCCTAGTCCTGGAACCGCTCGTACACCACAATTTCAGAAAGCTCCCGGCGGGGCGGGGCCTTGGCCTCGTGGTCGGGGTAGCCCAGCGGCGTCATCTCAACCACGCTGACCCCCTCCGGGGCCTTGATGATTTCCTCCACCTTCTGGTGGTCTATGGCGCCGACATGCACCGTCCCCAGGCCAAGGGCATGGGCCGCCAGGACCAGGTTCTGCATCGCCAGGGCAACATCGAACATATACCAGTCACCCCGGACGGTAGTGGGCTGCCCCTTGTAGTAGCCAGCCCGCTCGCGCTTGCCGCAGGCCACGATGACCACCGGGGCGTTCCTGACAGCCTCGGTGGCGGGGTTATTGGGGCTGAGCGCCCCGGCCAGGGCGGCCCGGGTAGCGGCATCCCGCACCACCACAAACTGCCAGCACTGCGTGTTCGCCCACGAGGGTGCCCACCGGGCTGCCTCCAGCACTTTTGTCAGGGTCTCCTCGTCAACCGGTGTCGGCTTGTAGCGGCGGATGCTCCTTCTCGTCTTGATGGCTTCCAGTACGTCCATGACTTCCTCCTGTATATTTTCCTGTATTATATTGTTCTGCCCGGGCCGGTACTAGTACGGCACGTAGGAGTCAGGCCAGGCCCCCCGCCCGATGAGCGAGACGAAGCGGCACGGCCCCAGGTGCTGCACCTCGTGGCGGGTGCGGTGCCGTATTACCTTGCAGAGATCCTGCACAAACCGGGAGCCTACCGGTATCACCATGCGCCCCCCGACCTTCAGCTGGGCCACCAGGTCCGGCGGCACCTCGGGGGCGGCCGCCGTAGCGATGATAGCATCGTAAGGGGCGCCAGCCTTCCAGCCCAGGGTCTCTTCCGCCAGGTGGAACTCGATATTGGTATATCCCAGGTCTTTCAGGGTGGCCTCTGCCCGGCGGGCCAGCTCCGGCAGCCGCTCGGTAGTCACCACCTGCCGGGCCAGTTCCGCCAGTATCGCCGTCTGGTAGCCGCTGCCGGTGCCGATTTCCAGCACCTTCTCATCACCCTCAAGCTCCAGGGCCTCTGTCATCAGGGCAACGATGTAAGGCTGAGAGATAGTCTGCTCCAGGCCAATTGGCAGGGGCCTGTCTTCGTAAGCGGCACTGGCATACTCCGGCGGTACAAAGCGCTCCCGCGGGACGCGCCCCATGGCCGCCAGCACCCGCCTGTCCTTGATTGCACCCGCCAGGTCCTTGGCGAGCTCCGCTCTCGCCGCTTCGAAGTCCACCGGGGGTACCTGTTGCGCCGTGGAATTAGAGGACAAAACGGAGTATCACCAGGACCGCCAGCAGCAGTCCACCGAGAATCCCAATGGTACGCAGCTCCGAGCCGATATCCGGCGGCCGGAATGTAGAAGCCGGAGTAACCTGGGGGCGAGCGCTGACCGGACGGGGAGTGGTAGCCGCCCTATCCGGTCGCACCGCTGGGACAGCTACCGGCTCCCGCCGGGCCACCGCTGGCTGACGGCGCCTGGTCCGGCGAGGGGCTCGGCCCTTACGGCGTTTAGGTTTAGCAGTCATGCACTAACTCCGAAACCAGCCCTACCTGGCCCGGGGGTGGGACTTATCATAGGTACGGCGGACGTGCTCGCTGGTGAGGTGGGTGTAGATCTGGGTGGTGGAAATATTGGCATGGCCGAGCAGCTCCTGGACAGTGCGGAGGTCAGCCCCGCCGCTGAGCATATGGGTGGCGAAGCTATGGCGCAGGGTATGCGGGGTGACCTGCTGCTCCAGGCCAGCCCGGCGGGCATACTCTTTCAGTATCTGCCAGAAACCCTGCCGGGTAAGGCGGTCGCCGCGGCGGTTCAGGAAGAGGGCCTTCTCCGCCCTGGAGCGGACCAGTGCCGGCCGGGCAGTGGCCAGATAGTCATCCACCGCCGCCGCCGTGGCCGGGTCCACCGGGATGATACGTTCCTTGCGTCCCTTGCCGCGGCAGCGTACCTCGCGGTCAACGGTGTTGATATGCTCAAGGTCCAGGCTGACAAGCTCACTGACCCTCATGCCGCTGGCATAGAGAAGCCGCAGCATGGCGGCATCCCGCTTGGCCTCGGGGGTGGACTGCCTGGAAGGCTGCTCAATCAGGCGCCTGGCCTGGCTCTCGGAGATTGGTCTTGGCAACGAGCGGCCGATGCTGAGAGACTCCAGGTGCTCTGTCGGGTCCTGGTCGATGAGGCCCTCGGAGGTAAGGAACCTGAAGAAAGAGCGGGTGGCCGCTACCTTGCGGGCACGGGTTGTCTCGGCGTAGCTCTTCTCCTGGAGCCACAGCAGGTAGCCGAGTAGCGTCTTCCGGCTGACATCCGCCCAGCTGGGGGCAGCCCCGCGCCGGGCTGCCTTGGCCTCCACGAACGAGGCCAGCTGGGAAAGGTCGTTCCGGTAAGCGGCGATGGTATTCTCGGAGAAGCCCTTCTCTACCCTGAGGTAGGTCAGGAAACTGTCAATCACCTGTCGCACCAGAACCCTCCGCCGGCTATGACCGGAAGCAAGGCACGTATTCTAACATAATGTCAGGCACTTGAAAAGCGCCCCGCCGCACTAACCGGACCGCTCCACCACCTCAGCCGGCTGCAGGAGCTGCTCCAGCCACGAGGGGGGAGGCGGCTCACCCAGCCGGTGCGCCACGCGGCGGAAGTGCAGCCCGTAAACGGCCAGGAGAATGGACATGGGCAGCAGCTTGGGCCGCCTGAATAAGGTGGCAAGCGCCATGCGCCAGAAGTAACGACGGCCGCGCTCCGCTATCCCCAGCGCCCACATTGACCGGAAGAAGCCCTTGACATGGTACCAGTGCAGGGCGTTGGCCCGGGGAAGATGCCGGGGATGGTACTCCTTGAGGAAAGTAAGAATTCGCTCGTAGTACTGCTTGGGAGCATAGATGCTGTGCAGCACGTGCTTGTAGCCGGTAATGAGGGTATCATAGTTCATCTTGGGGATGAAGTTCATGGAGCAGTCTGTATTATCACCGGTGGTATCCTGCAGCAGGCGGTTCTCGCGGCGCAGCCGCTGGTAGAGACGGGTCCCCCGCGGCGCATTAAGCAGGCCTACCATGGCGGTGACGATGCCGCTCTTCTGGATGAACTCTATCTGGCTGCGGAAGATGGAAAGCGGGTCACTGTCAAAGCCGACGATAAACCCCCCCTGCACCTCCATCCCGAACGCCTGGATTTTCTTGACTGCCGCTACCATGTCACGGTTCTCATTGTTGAACTTGCCGCACTCGGCCAGGCTTGCCTCGTTGGGCGTCTCAATGCCAACAAAGACGCGGTTAAAACCGGCCTCGGCCATGAGGTGCATCAGCTCTTCGTCATCCGCCAGGTTGATGGAGACCTCGGTGTAAAAGGTGAAGGGATAGCGGCGCCGACGGGACCACTCGATGATGGCAGGCAGTACCTCGGCCTTGAGCTTGCGCTTATTGCCGATGAAGTTATCGTCCACGATGAAGAGCCCGCCGCGCCAGCCGGTGTTATAGACGGCGTCAAGCTCGGCCAGCATCTGCGCGGCGGTCTTGGTGCGGGGCTTCCTGCCATTGAGGATGATGATGTCGCAGAACTCGCAGTCGTAGGGGCAACCGCGCGAGTACTGGATGCTCATGGCGGAGTATTTCCCCAGGTCCAGCAGAGACCAGTCGGGGATGGGGGTCCTGGTAATATCGGGCCGTTCCTTGGAGGTGTAGATGTGCCGGGGGGTACCGGCCTCAAGGTCAGCCAGGAACGGCGGCAGGGTACACTCTCCTTCGTCGAGCACCAGGTGGTCAACCTCGTCAAATTCCTCATACTCACTGGTAAAGAGGGGGCCACCGGCTACCACCTTCTTTCCCAGCCCGTGGCAGCGCCCGATGACCTCGCGGGCAGAACCACGCTGCACCACCATGGCACTGATGAAGACATAGTCCGCCCAGCGGATGTCCTCGTCCCTCAGGGGTGAGACGTTCATATCGACCAGGCGCTTTTCCCAGCCCCCGGGCAGCATGGCCGCCACCGTCAGCAGCCCCAGCGGGGGATGGGCCGCCTTCTTGGAAACAAACCGCAAGGCATGCTTGAAACTCCAGAATGTGTCTGGGTACTGTGGATAGACAAGTAGAATCTTCATGGTATTACTCCCGGGCACCTGCTGTGCCATCCTGCCACTGTCCACCCCACGGCGTACCGGCAGCAGGTATTAGCTTAGTATAACCCCTGGCAGCAATTATGTCCAATAAACAAAGGGCCAGCCAGCCGCTCCACCGGGCTAATTAGATGATGCCCTCGTCGCGCAGGCGCTCCAGCTCGGCCGGGCCGTAGCCCAGCAGGCGGCCGTAGATTTCCTCATTGTGCTCCCCCACTGCCGGGAAGGAGCGCGAGACCTCGGGGGGCGTGCTCGACAGGCGGACAGGCGGCCCGGTGACCGGCAGTGTACCGCCGTCCGGCAGCGGGACATCTACCAGCATCCGGCGGGCCTTCACCTGCGGGTCGTGGGCCACCTCGGTCTGGTCGTAGCAGATACCGCAGGGAATGGGAATCTGCTCGGCGGCGGCGATAACCTCGTCGGCCGTCTGCGAGGCCACCCACTCCGCCACCACCGGGTCAATAATATCGCGGTGCTCCCAGCGGGCCAGGTCATTTTCAAAGCGCCCGTCCTGCAAGAGGTCTTCCCGCCCGATGTAGCGGCAAAAGCGCCGCCAGATTGAGTTGGTAATGATGGCCAGCATCACCCAGCGCCCGTCCCTGGTGCGGTAGAGGTCAGCCGGGCCGACCCAGTAGCTGCGGTTGCCCACCTGCTGGCGCTTCCGGCCACCCACCTCCCACTCCCCCAGCACCGGCGCCATCAGGGTGACCCCGGTCTGCAGCAGGGCGGTATCGACCATCTGGCCCTGCCCGGTCCGCTGGCGGTGGTAGAGAGCCGCCACCACCCCGGCCGCCGTCAGGCTGGCCGTCAGGTAGTCAACGTGCGGGGTCTGCTCCTTGGTGGGCGGGCCGGGAAAGCCGCTGATGGCCATCTGGCCGGACATGGCCTTGGCAATCTGGTCAAAACCAAGGCGGTGGTGGTACGGCCCGTCCGGCCCGAAGGCGGAGACATGGGCAAAGATGATATCCGACCTCACCGCCCGCAGCCTTTCGTAGGTGATACCCATTGCCTCGGCCGCCCGCGGGCTGAAGTTTTCAATCACCACGTCCGAAACGCGCACCAGCTCATCAAGGATGGCCCGGGCGCGCTCGTCCCGCTCGAAATTGAGGGTGATACCTTTCTTGTTGCGGTTCTGGTTGGCGAAACCATAGCTATCGCCGGAGGGTGAGAGCAGGCCCAGATAGCGGTCCTGCGCCCCACCCGGCCGCTCCACGCGGATGACCTCCGCCCCCAGGTCCGCCAGCAACATGCCGCAGAACGGGCAGGCAATGAAACGGCCCAGGTCCAGCACCCTGATACCGGTCAGCGGTCCTGCCACGGCAATAACCTCCCCGGCATATATTCACAGCGAGAAGGAGACAATACGTTCAATACCGCTCAGGTCAGGCACCACCACCGGCAAAGCAAGGGGGAACCTCTGCCGGAGCATCCGCCTGACCTCACCCGCCTGCCCCAGCCCGATTTCCATTATGACCCGGCCGCCCGGCCTGAGCCGGCCCGCCACCTGCCCCAGGAAACGGCGCACCACCTCCAGGCCGTCCCGCCCGCCGTCCAGGGCCAGCCGCGGTTCGGCCGCCAGCCCCCGGCTGGCCACCAGCCCGGCACGGCTGACGTACGGCAGGTTTGCCACAATTATGTCAACCACCTCCGGCAGCGGCTCCAGCAGGTCTCCCCTCAGCAGGCTGACACGCCCCGCCACGCCGTAGCGCCGGCAGTTGGCACGCGCCACCTCAAGCGCCGCGGGGGATATATCGCTGGCGTAGATACAGGCCTCCGGCAACTCGAGCGCCAGCGTAATGGCCACCGCCCCGCTCCCCGTCCCCACGTCCGCCAGCAACGGCCGGCAGCGGCCCCGGGCCGCCACCAGCGCCTGCTCCACCAGCAGCTCTGTCTCCGGCCGCGGGATGAGCACCCGGCCATCCACGGCAAAGTCACGCCCGTAGAACTCGCGCCGGCCCAGGATGTAGGCCACCGGCTCCCCGCTAAGCCGGCGTGCCAGCAAGGCGTCATAGGCCCCGGACTGCCGGGGGGTAACGTCTTCACCCAGGCCTGCCAGCAGCCCGGCCCGCGTCCGGCCCAGCGCCTCGCGCAGCAGGACCTCGGCCTCGATGTCCGCTTCCTCAACACCAGCCGCCGCCAGGCGGCGGCGGCCACCGGCCAGAACCTCTTTGACCTTCACGCCGCCAGTTCCTGGAGTCTGGCCGTCTGCTCGGCCGCAATCAGGGCATCTATGAGCCCGTCCAGCTCGCCCTCCATAATGCGCGGCAGGTTGTGCAACGTCAGGCCGATGCGGTGGTCGGTGACACGGTCCTGGGGGAAGTTGTAGGTACGCACCTTCTCCGAGCGGTCACCGGTACCCACCTGCGAGCGGCGCTGGGAGCTCAACTCCTCCTCCTGGCGGCTGCGTTCCATCTCCAGCAGGCGGGCACGCAGCACCGCCATGGCCTTGTTCTTGTTGCGGAGCTGGGAGCGCTCGTCCTGGCACGTCACCACCATCCCGGTCGGCAGGTGGGTGATACGCACCGCCGTCGCCACCTTGTTGACGTTCTGGCCGCCCGCCCCGCCGCTGTGGAAGATATCTATCCGCAGGTCGTCCGGGTCTATCTGCACGTCCACCTCCTCCGCCTCCGGCAGGACGGCCACGGTGGCGGTGGAGGTGTGGATACGCCCGGATGACTCGGTGACAGGCACCCGCTGCACCCGGTGCACGCCGCGCTCGTACTTGAGGCGACTGTAAGCCCCCCGGCCCCTGACCTCGAAGATGACCTCCTTCAGGCCGCCGATGCCGCTCTCGTGGCTATCAATGACCTCCACTTCCCACCCCCGGCCCTGGGCATAGCGGCTGTACATGCGGAAGAGGTCGGCGGCAAAGAGGGCCGCTTCATCGCCACCGGCACCGGCCCGTATCTCCATGATGATATCCTTCTCATCGTTCGGGTCACGCGGTAGCAGGGCAAGCTTGAGCTTCTCTTTCAGACCGTCAATCTTGCGCTGCAGGTCGGCAACCTCCTGCCGCGCCATCTCGGCCAGCTCTTCATCCTTCTCGGCACGCAGCATCTCCCGCGTCTCGTGAAGCGCCTTCTCAGCCGCACGGTACTGGCGGTAGAGCGCCACCACTTCTTCCAGGGCGGCCCGCTCGCGGGCCAGCTTCTGGAGCTCCTGCGGACTGGAGGCAACCGCCGGGTCGGCCATGAGCCGCTCCAGCTCGTCGTAGCGCCGCTCGATTTCAGCCAACCTGTCCCACATAATATCTCCCAGCGGATTATAGCACAGGGAGACCGGGCGGGCCGGCGCCGCCACCACCCGGTCAGAGGGTTGCCCCCGGCTCAATCCGGAGACCGACCTCACAGGTAAAGCCCCGGCCCACCCTAACGTGGTCACTGACGACGCAGCCCGGCACGGTGGCCCCGTCCTCAATGACGCAGTGGTCCGCCACTATTGCCCCGGTAACGGTGACCCCCTCCCCGAGCCGGACCTCCTGCCAGATGACCGAGTCAGCCACGGTGCTGTTACGCCCGATATGACAGCCGCCCCCGATGCTCACCGGCCCGGTTATCCTGGCACCCGCCCCGATGACGCAGCCCGGCCCGATGACAGCCGGGCCCTCTATCCGGGCCGTGGCGTCAACCCGGCAGCCCTCTCCCAGCACCACCTCGCGCGGTGAGGCGGGCCGGTACCAGCGGCTCCGCCCCGCCATGAGGTCACGGTGGAGCTGCAGGTACTTCTCCGGCGTGCCGGTGTCCATCCAGTAACCGTCTCCAGGATAGGCGTAGACCGGCGCCCCGTCAGCCAGCATGGCGGGGAAGGTCTCACGCTCGATGCTGACGGCCCGCCCGGCCGGTATCCGCCCGAGCACCTCCGGCTCCAGGACATAGGTGCCGGCGTTTATCATGTTGGTGGTGATTTCCTCGGGGCGCGGCTTCTCCAGGAAGCGGGTGACCCGGCCCCGCTCGTCCGTCTCGATGAGACCGTAGGCGGTGGGGTCGTCCACCGGCGTCAGGGCAATGGTCACCAGCGCCCGGCGCTGCCGGTGAAAAGAGGCGATGGCGGTAAAGTCCAGGTCGGTGAAAATATCCCCGTTGAGCACCAGGAAGGGGCCGGTGAGGTGGCGCTCCACGTTCTTGATGGCCCCGGCGGTGCCGCGGGCCGTTTCCTCAACCTCGTAGGTAATGGTCACGCCCAGCCGGCGGCCGTCTCCCAGGTGGCTCTCGATCGGCCCGGCCAGGTAGTGCTGCGCCAGCACGATGTCCCGCACGCCGTGATGCTCCAGGTGCCGGATGACGTGCTCCAGGAATGGCACGTTCAGCACCGGAATCATGGCCTTGGGAGTGTTCACCGTCAGGGGGCGCAGGCGCGTTGCCTGACCGCCCACCAGGATTACAGCCTGCATCGTCCCGCCATGCCTCGCGTAAGGAGATTTTAGCACAACCGGGCCGTGCCCGGCAGCCTTGCAAGCCACCGGCTGTCACCACGGCCGGGGCCAGCCGCCGCCCGGCTGGACGAATACCGCCGGGGGCCACTAGAATCACGGCAATGAAGGCCCGGCTTGCCAGCAGCATATCGGTCACTCTCAACCCGTTTACCATCGGGGCGGCAGCGGTGCTGCTGCTGGCGCTAGACGCTGCCACCGTGGGCGAGGCCCTGCGCTGGTGGGCCATCTCGCTCGGCGTATCAATGCTGCCGGTGCTGCTGCTGGTGCTCTGGCGGGCACGGGCTGGCCGCGCCAGAGGGGTCCTCACGGCCACCCGGCGCCAGCGCAACGCCGTCTACCTGGCGGCCATCGCCTGTGCCGCCGCCGGTTACCTCGTCCTGAGCCTTGGCAGCGGCCCGCACCTCCTGACGGCCGCCTTTGCCGGGGGCCTGGCAGGAGCAGTCCTCTTCGCCATCATCAATTCGTTCTGGAAAATCAGCCTCCACAGCGCCTTCGCCGCCGCCGTGGCGACCCTCCTCGTCCTGATATACGGGGGGCCGGCCGCGGTATCGGTGCTGCTGGCACTGGCCGTGGGCTGGTCGCGCCTGGAACTGCGCCAGCACACCATAGCCCAGGTGGCCGCCGGCACCCTCCTGGCGAGCGGTATCACCCTCGCCACCTTTGCCATCTTCCGGCTGCTATGAGCTACCCGGCCGCCAGCCCCGCCTGCCGCCGGACAATGCCGAGCACCGTATCAGGCGAGGCGGTGGAGAACATCACCTGCCGTACCCGGCCCCGTCGCAGCCGCAGCACCACCCCCGTCACCCCCGGGGTGTTGAAGGCAAGGCGCCACTGCCCGCCGAACCGGGCGAGGCGCACCCCCCAGCCACCGTAGCGCAGCCCGGGGGCGTTATCAACGAAACAGTCCTCTACGTCCTCCCAGTGCACCCTCCACCTGAAGAGCCCGCACCGCAGCGTGATGGAGCCGGTGGTGGCACGAATGCTGAGCCGGCGAAACCCGGCCACCAGCCATGTCAGGGCCGCCATGAAGAAGAACATCAGGAGATAGACAAAGTCCGGCGCGGGGCGGCTGCCGAGCGGGCCACCCGTCACCTGGAGGAAGAAGAGCACCAGCATCGAACCGGCGGCAAAGACCAGTACCACCGCTGCCAGCAGCGCCAGCGGGAACGGCAGGTGCTCCTCGTAGAGGACCGGCGCCTCTTCCCTGTCTCCAGCCACCGCCATTCACCTCACAAAGAAACGGCGGGCCCCGGTTGGCCCGCCGCCTGAAGCACATATTCACCGCCGTCCGGGTTGGGGACGGCCGGTCAGGAAAAGCCGGGGCTAGACGGCCACGACCTCTTTGACCTCGGGCACATGCATCTTGAGAACACGCTCGATACCCATCTTGAGGGTCATGGTGGCCATGGGGCAGCCACCGCAGGCACCCGTCAGCTTCACGCTGACCACGCCGCCGTCAACTCCCACCAGCTCAACATCACCACCATCGGCCTGCAGGCTGGGCCGTATCATCTCAAGGGCCTTTTCAACTTTCTCTCGCACGGGTCTTCTCCTTCGTGGACTCCCATTCACCATGGTGCCACTTCCAGGGGGTGGTTGTCAATGTAGCCGGGCCGCCCGGCACTGGTACAGCCGGCCGCACCGGTATAGTATTGTAGTGGCCGGGGGCCTCTTCCCGCCCGCAAGGGGTCACGAGGATGGTCGCGGAGCCCGGATACTACATCGGGACGAGCGGGTTCTCCTACCCGCACTGGCGGGGCGTCTTCTACCCGCAGAAGTATCCCCAGGCCCGGTGGCTGGAGTACTACGCCCGGCACTTCCGTACCGTGGAGCTGAACAACCCCTTCTACCGCCTCCCCTCCGAGGGCACCTTCCAGGGGTGGCAGGAGAGGACACCCCCGGGCTTCGTTTTCGCCGTGAAGGCCAGCCGCCTGATAACCCACCTGCACCGGCTACGGGGGGTGGAAGAGGCCCTAGAGACATTCTTTTCCCGCGTCTGCCACCTGGGTGAAAAGCTGGGCCCCATCCTCTACCAGCTACCCCCCGGCATGGGGCAGGACCTGGAGCTGCTGGACGGCTTCCTGTCCCGGCTGCCGCACCACCTCCAGCACGTCATGGAGTACCGCAACCCGACCTGGTACGACGAGGCAACGCTGGCGGTAATGCGGCGGCACAACGTGGCCTTCTGCGTGCACGATATGGCCAGGAAGGAATCACCGGTGGTGGCCACGGCCGATTTCGCCTACTTCCGCTTCCACGGGCCTACCGGCCGCTACGCCGGTAACTACTCCAGTGAGCAGCTGGCGAGATGGGCCGGGCGTATCCGGGAGCTCGGTGATGGTCTCAAGGCTACCTACATCTACTTCAATAACGACATCGGTGGCCATGCCATCGACAACGCCCGGACGCTGGCGCACCTGCTGCAGCCCGGCAGGGCACCGTAGCCGGCGGGCTGCCCGGGGGGAGTTGTGCTATAATCGTCTCATGAAGCGCGAACTGCTAGAGATACTGGTGTGTCCCGTCTGCAAGGGGGAACTGGAACTGACGGTTGACGAGGAGAACGAGAGGGAAATCGTCACCGGCTCCCTCTACTGCGCCAGGTGTGACCACCGCTACCCCATCACGGACACCATTCCCAACCTGCTACCACCCCAGTAGGCGGGCCCACGCCTCAGTCCGGCGAAGCGTGCAGTTCCCCCCGACAGGGTGACGTCCGAGACCTCGGCCAGCAGGCGGCCCACGTCTCAGCCC
>CAZBPZ010000040.1:0-15707 GCA_964493955.1 uncultured Dehalococcoidales bacterium
AAGCCCGGGCGGTGGCAACAGGTGGCCGTGGTATTGCTCGTTGGTCTGGCCATGACCTCCGCCTGCAAGACTTCGACCCCGGCCACCACCCCGGCACCCTCACAGCCCACCCCAACCACCCCCACGGCCAGCCGGCCCGCCTCCTTCTCGGTGACAGACCTGCGGATTACTCCCATCCAGGCCGACAGCAATCAGCCGGTCAGTATCAGTGTCCTTGTCACCAACACCGGCGACGAGGCCGGCACCCACGAGGTGGCCTTCAAGCTCAATGACAGGCTCGAAGCCTCCAGGACCGTTACCCTGGCAGGTGGTGCCAGCCAGCGTGTTACCTTCACGGTCACGCGTGAGCTCGGCGGCAGCTATACCGTCAGCCTCGGGGGGCTTTCCGGCATGTACTCCGTCAGTGGCCCGGAGCCGCTGGAGCCCGGCGAGTCAGTGCCGCCAGCTACCACCGGGCCGGACCAGCCCCCACCCACCCCCGGTACCACCACGCAACCCCCACCCTCCACCAGCGCCGAATGGACAATTCCCGGGGGCAGCGGCCACTTCTGGCGGGCGGTGCACATGGGCGGTAACTGGGGCACCAATACGGCCAGCGTGCAGGACCCCCCGGCCGAGTACTTTGAGTACCTGCGCGACCTCAATGTCAACTGGGTCGGCATATCGGTGGCACTGCACGTCGATGGCAGCATGGACGACACAGTGGAGCTGGTGTACGAGGGCGTCCCGATAGCCACCTTCAACGACGCCGTCCTGCGTGCCCTCATCAAGCGTTTCCGCCAGCACGGCTTCAACGTCTACATCCACGTGGCCTTCGAGGGCACCGCCTCCGGCGAGCACCCCTTCCAGCGCTGGCAGCTCGGTGACCCCCTGGCCCACCAGGAAGACAGCAACCTCCCGGCCGAGTCCTGGCCCTGGCGCACCGACCACCCCCAGCACCGGCAATTCGTCGCCAGCTTCTGGCAGTCCTACACCGACTGCCTGGTGCACATCGCCCGGATTGCCGAGGACACGGGCGTCGGCCTGCTGACGCTGGGCACCGAGACGGACCGCCTCTTCCGCAGCCGCTCCGGGGGGCGCTGGCCCAACCACTTCAGGGACGAGATGCAGGCCATGGTGAACGCCGTCCGTGGCGTGTACAGCGGGCAACTCGGCTACGAGATGCACGCCAATGCCGTCACCGACCGCGGTTTCTTCGGGCCAGGGTCTGACTACCTCGTGGCGGACCTGGGGCTGGACGTGATAGCCGTCAGTGCCTATTTCACGCTGATGGACCCGCCACCCCCGGCCGCCCCGGACACCGCCGCGCTGGAGGGAATCTGGGAAAACATCTTCCAGGCGCATCTCGTCCCGCTGCAGCAGCGCAACGGCAACAAGCCCATCGTCTTCACCGAGTTCGGCTATGTCGATAGCCTCGAGGCGCTGCGGATGGCCGCCGCCGACGAGTTCCAGGACAAGGTCTTCAAGGACAAGGACGGTGACGGCCTCGACGAAGGCGAAGAGGCCCAGCGCAGCGCTTACGAGGCCCTCTTCAACACCATGGATAGGCACCCCAGCGTGGTGCAGGGGGCTTTCCTCTGGGACATCATGATGGCCACTGACCAGCAGTGGCAGCAGGCCTTCGGTTCCAAGGTGACATTCAGCATCCGTGGCAAGCTGGCCGAGGAGATGGTGCGGCAGCGCTACCAGCAGTGGCAGTAGCCAGAAACAGCATATTGCCCGCCCGGCCCACCGGCCCGGCCGGGCGGTGCCCGGCTGAAGAGACGGCGGCCCGCCGCAAAGTACCGGCCGCTACACCCCGGGGCGCTTGCCCGGAGACCGGGACGGGCTAGGTGCCAGCCTGGCCGGGGTAAATCTTCTGCATCACCAGCACGTCCAGCCACCGGCCGGCCTTCCAGCCCACCTCCCGCATCACCCCCACTTCCTCAAAGCCGGCCTGCCGGTGCAACCGCAGGCTGATGTCGTTGCCCACCGTGATGCGGGCCAGCACAGTATGAAACCCCCGCCGTTCTCCCTCCCGCAGTACCTCCGCCAGCAGACGCCGTCCCAGGCCCCGGCCGCGGTACTCGCCACGGATATAGAGTGAGACCTCGGCGGTGGCGGCGTAAGCGCGGCGGTCTGACCACTCGCTCAGGGAAGCCCACCCCACCACCCGACCCGCTACCTCCACCACCATAATCGGGTGCCGCTCGTCGTGCCCCTCGAACCACCGCCGCTGCTCTTCAAGCGTCTTCGGTTCGGTGTCAAAGGTGGCATCGGTCGTCAGGATGGCCTCGTTGTAAATCTCGGTTATGGCCGGCAGGTCCTCCGGCCGCGCCAGCCTGACTGCGTACGCCGCATCTTCCATCTGCCCGCTGCCTCGTTCCGGTGCAATTCTAGCACGGTAGCCGGCCGGCGTGCACAGGACCACCCATTTGCGATAAAATTGAAATGGAAACCCAACGAAACCCGGATGAGGATTGCGCACCCCCCCGCCCATGCGGTAGAATAGGTGCCGCAAGCTAGCCTGGAGGTTCCGCCTTGGAGGAGAGCCCTGGCATCGGGCGCGCCCGGCCGAAGCCCGACGTACTGGTGGTAGGAGCCGGCATAGCCGGCATGCAAGCAGCCCTCGAAATCGCCGACGCCGAACACCGCGTTTACCTGGTAGAGAAGTCACCCACCGTCGGCGGACGAATGCTCCAGCTGGACAAGACCTTCCCCACCCTGGACTGTGCCTCCTGCATCGGCACCCCCAAGATGAGCCAGGTCGGCTCGCACAAGTTCATCGAACTCATGACCTGCAGCGAGGTGGAAAGCGTCACCGGCACGGCCGGTAACTTCAAGGTAAGGATACGTACCCGGGCCAAGTTCATCGACAGTGCCAAGTGCACCGGCTGCGGCGAGTGCGCCAAGGTCTGCCCTGTCTCCGTTCCCAGCGAATGGCAGCTCGGCCTGGAAGACCGCACCGCCACCTACCGCCCCTTTGCCCAGGCCGTTCCCAACGTCTTCACGATTGACAAGCGCGGTCTGCCGCCCTGCCGTGTTGCCTGCCCGGCCGGGGTCAACGCCCAGGGCTACGTGGCCCTGATTGCCCGGAACCGGCCCCGCGAGGCCCTGGAGGTGCTGCGGCGCACCATGCCCTTCGCCGGCGTGTGCGGGCGTGTCTGCACCCACCCCTGTGAGACCCAATGCGAGCGCGGCAAGGTGGACGAGCCAATCGCCATCCGTGCCCTCAAGCGCTACATGGCCGACTACGAGCTGAACGAGGGGCGGGAGAAGGCCAGCCGCATTGAGCCCACCCACGAGGAGAAGGTGGCCATCATCGGCTCCGGGCCGAGCGGCATCGCCTGCGCCTATGACCTGGTGCGCCTGGGCTACCCGGTAACCGTCTTTGAGGCTGCCCCCGAACCCGGCGGCCTGCTGCGCTACGGCATCCCCGAGTACCGCCTGCCCAACCGCATCGTTGACGAGGAGCTCGCCTACGTGCAGGAGCTAGGGGTCGAGATAAAGTGCAACAGCCCGGTGACCGAGCTGGCCGACCTCTTCAACAGTGGCTACAGGGCCATCTACATCGCCACCGGGGCGGGAATTGCCCAGAAGATGGGTATTCCCGGTGAGACGGCCGACGGTGTCCTCAACGCCCTCAGCTTCCTGCGGCAGGTCAACTCCGGTGAGAAGGTGGTAATCGGGAAGAAAGTAGCCGTCATCGGCGGCGGCAATGCCGCCGTAGACGCTGCCCGCGTTGCCCAGCGTGTCGGGGCCGAAGAGGTCACCATCCTCTACCGCCGCTCCCGGGCCGAGATGCCGGCCGAACGCTCCGAGATTGAAGAGGCCGAGAACGAGGGCATCAGGATAGAGCTGCTCACCGCCCCCACCCGTGTCCTCACCGAAGAGAACCGCGTCGTCGGCCTGGAGTGCATCCGCATGCGCCTCGGCGAGGCCGATGCCTCGCGCCGCCGCCGCCCTGTCCCGATAGAAGGCTCAGAGTACCGGGTTGAAGTCGATACCGTTATCATGGCCATCGGCCAGCAGGTCAACAAGGGCATGCTGCCGAAGGAGCTCGAGTTCACCAGCTGGGGCACCATTCAGGTTGACCAGGTGACACTCCACACCAACATCGATGGCGTTTTCGCCGGCGGCGATGTCGTCTCCGGCCCGTCAGACGTGATTGCCTCGGTGGCCACCGGCAAAGAGGCTGCCATCTCCATCGACCGCTACCTGCGCGGCGTGGACCTGGCCGAGGGCCGCCCCGAGCCACGCCGCAAGGTCGATTTCGTGGACAAGAGCCGGGCCGTCAGGCAGGCCCGCGCCAGGATGCCGGTGCTGGAGACAAACAAGCGCAGAGGCTTCACGGAAGTTGAGCTCGGCTTTGATGCCGAGACAGCCGCCGCCGAGGCCAGCCGCTGCCTCAACTGCGCCGTCTGCTCCGAGTGCCTCGCCTGCCTGGCCGCCTGCGAGCGCAATGCCATTGACCACACGATGCAGGACTCCTACCGCGAGGTCGAGGTAGGGGCCATCATCGTGGCCACCGGCTACGACGTTTTCGACCCCACCCCTATCACCCAGTACGGCTACGGCAAGTACCCCAACGTCTTCACCAGCCTGGAGATGGAGAGAATGCTCAGCTCCACCGGGCCCACCGACGGCCAGGTGGTACTGCGGGACGGCTCCACCCCGAAGAGCGCCGCCATCATTCACTGCGTCGGCAGCCGCGACGAGAACTACCACGAGTACTGCTCCCGCGTCTGCTGCATGTACGGCCTCAAGCACGCCCATCAGATCAAGGAAAAGACCGGTGCCGATGTCTACCAGTTCTACATTGACATGCGCTGCTTCGGCAAGGCCTACGAAGAGTTCTACCGCCGCGTCGCCGACGAAGGCGTCCAGTTCATCCGCGGCAAGGTTGCCCAGGTGACGGACGTGGCCCAGAACGACGAGGAGAAAGGCAAGCTGGTAGTGGTCTGCGAGGACACCCTGCTGGGCAGGATTATCCGCGTGCCGGTGGACATGGTGGTGCTCAGCGTTGCCATCGAGCCGCGGGCCGATGCCGCCGAGGTGGCCCGCACCTTCCTCCTGAAGCAGGACAAGGACGGCTTCTTCGAGGAAGAGCACTACAAGCTGGGGCCGATGAGCACCGGCAGCGAGGGCATCTTCGTGGCCGGCTGCTGCCAGGGCCCCAAGGACATACCGGATACCGTCGCCCAGGCCATCGGGGCCGCCGCCAAGGCGCTGGCGCTGGTTGCCCGGGGAGAAGTCCGCCGCGAAGTGGAGGTGGCCGGTAGCTAGCACACGGCGCTAGACCAGGCGAGAGAGGGTAATGGAGAAAAGAGTAGGAGTTTACATCTGCCACTGCGGGTCAAACATTGCCGGCTATGTTGACATCCAGAAGCTGGTTGAATTCGCCCAGGGCCTGCCGTCGGTCGTTATCGCCCGTGACTATACCTTCATGTGCTCTGACCCCGGCCAGGACCTCATCAAACAAGACATCAAAGAGTTCAACCTGAACCGTGTCCTGGTAAGCTCCTGCTCGCCCACCCTCCACCTGCACACCTTCCGCGAGGCCTGCCAGACCGCCGGCCTCAACCCCCACCTCTGCGAGATGGCTACCATCCGCGAGTACTGCTCCTGGGTGCACAGCGAGGACACCCAGGCCGCCACCGAAAAGGCGATGGCGCTGATTGCTGCCGGCGTGCGCCGGGTACTCTACCGGGACCCGCTGGTGACCAAGTATGCCCCCGTCAACCCCAACACCATCATCGTCGGTGGCGGCATCGCCGGCCTGCAGACCGCCCTGGAAATCGCCAGCTCCGAGCACAAGGTCTACCTGGTGGAGCGCGAGCCCAGCATCGGGGGGCGCATGGCCCAGCTCGGCGTTACCTTCCCCAGGCTTGAGCCGGCCATGGACATGCTGGCCCCACGGATGAAGGCGGCCGCCGAGAGCCAGTACATTGAACTCCTCACCTACAGCGAGGTCTCCGAGCTGGCCGGCTACATCGGCAACTTCACCGCCACCATCCGCCGGAAG
This sequence comes from uncultured Dehalococcoidales bacterium, assembly GCA_964493955.1. Classification (GTDB taxonomy): domain Bacteria; phylum Chloroflexota; class Dehalococcoidia; order Dehalococcoidales; family Fen-1064; genus CAZBPZ01. Next base: position 6,005 of record CAZBPZ010000040.1, read on the forward strand.
GCACGCTCCGTCATCGCCGAAAAGTGCGACGGCTGTGGTGCCTGCTGGGAAAAGTGCCCGGTTGAGGTGCCCAACGAGTTTGACCGCGGCCTGAGCCAGCGCAAGGCCATTTACCGGCCCTTCCCCGAGGCCATGCCCAACCTGCCGGTGATAGACCGGCAGGCCTGCATCCGCTTTCAGGGCGGCGAGTGTGACATCTGCCAGAAGGCCTGCCCGAAAGGGGCCATCGACTACAACCAGCAGGACGAGATGGTGGAAATCGATGCCGGGGCTGTCATCGTCGCCACCGGCTACGACCTGTTTGACCCCACCCCCATCACCCAGTACGGCTACGGCAAGTACCCCAACGTCATCACCAGCGCCGAGTTCGAGCGTCTCACCGCCGCCAATGGCCCCACCGGCGGCGAAATCAGGCTCAGGGACGGCTCCACCCCGAAGAGCGTGGCCATCATTCACTGTGTCGGCAGCCGCGACGAAAACTACAACAAGTACTGCTCCCGCGTCTGCTGCATGTACGGCCTCAAGTACGCCCGCCAGCTCCGCCAGCTGGGAATTGAGGCCTACCAGTTCTACATTGACATGCGCTGCTTCGGCAAGGGCCACGAAGAGTTCTACAAGGAGACCGCCGACGCCGGCGTCCAGTTCATCCGTGGCAAGGTGGCCCAGGTGACGGACGTGGCCCAGAACGACGAGGAGAAAGGCAAGCTCATCGTCGTGGCCGAGGACAGCCTGCTCGGTGCCATCATCCGCGTGCCGGTGGACATGGTGGTCCTCAGCGTGACGATGCAGCCGCAAAAGGACGCCACCGACCTGGCCCGAACACTGCTGCTGGGCTGCAGCTCCGATGGCTTTTTCCTGGAGCGCCATCCCAAGCTGGACCCGGTGGGCACCATGTTTGACGGTCTCTTCACCGTGGGCTGCTGCCAGTTCCCCAAGGACATCACCGACACGGTGGCCCAGGCCACCGGGGCCGCTGCCCGGGCCATCGAGCTCATCAGCAAGGGCCAGGTCGAAATGGAAGCCGCCACCGCCGTGGTCGACGAGGAGATATGCGCCGGCTGTGGCTACTGCGAGGCCGTCTGCGCTTACAGTGCCGTTGAGGTTGACCCCCGCACCAAGATTGCCCGTGTCAACGAGGCACTGTGCAAGGGCTGCGGGGCCTGTGCCGTGAACTGCCCCTCCAAGGCAATGCAGCTCAAGAACTTCGGTCCGCAGCAGATAATGGACATGCTTGACGAGGCTACCCGGGAGTACGCTGGACGGGCGGCCTGACGCCCGACCGCTCAGGAGTAGAAAATGCCGGACAGAGTTGGTGCAGTCCTGGTGCTGGGAGCCGGCGTGGCCGGCCTGCGGGCGGCCCTTGACCTGGCCGAGTCAGGCTTCAAGGCCTACCTGGTAGACACCCGCCCCGGCATCGGCGGCACCGTGCCCCAGCTCGACAAGTGGTTCCCGGACAACGGCTGCGAGCTCTGCAAGCTGCTGCCCGTCTTCTCGCGCGACGAGTGCACCCAGCTCTGCCTGCGCCGCGAGATGGCCCACCCCAACATTGAGCTCCTGCCCTACTCCAGCCTGACCGGGCTGACCGGTGAGGCCGGTAACTTCAAGGCGACCATCCGCCTGATGTCCCGCTGGGTCAAGACGGAACGCTGCACTGGCTGCGGCCTCTGCGCCGAGGTCTGCCCCGTGGAAGTGCCGGACGAATGGAACGATGGCCTGACAATGCGCAAGGCCGCCTACGTGCGCCACCCCCAGGCCATCCCCAACTTCTACGCCATCGACCGCGATGCCTGCACCAGGTGCGGCAAGTGCGTGGAAGTCTGCCCCACCAATGCCATTGAGCTGGAGATGAAAGACACCAACCGCCAGCTCGAGGTGGGGGCCGTTATCGTGGCGGCCGGGTTCCAGGAGTTCGACTCCGCCCGCCTCGGCCAGTACGGCTTCGGCCGCTTTGACAACGTCCTCACCAACCTGCAGGTGGAGAGGCTGCTCAGCTCGGGCGGCCGCACCGCCGGTGAGCTGCGGCGCCCTTCTGACGGCAAGGTACCACGGCGGGTGGACTTCCTGCAATGTGTCGGCTCGCGTGACGCCGAGCGTAACTACTGCTCCACCGCCTGCTGCATGTATGCCCTCAAAGAGGCCATCCTCATCAAGGAAAAGTACCCTTCAACCGAGGTGAACATCTACTACATGGACATGCGGGCCTTCGGCAAGGGCTACCACCGCTACTACGTGAAGGCCCAGGAGATGGGCATCAACTTCATCCGCAGCCGTGTTTCGGCCATCAAGCAGCACCCCAGGACGAAGTCTCTCTACCTGCTGGCCCGGGCCGAGGACGGCACCCTCATCAACGCCGAGTCAGACATGGTGGTGCTGGCGGCCGCCCAGTGCCCCTCCGCCCGCACGGCCGAGCTGGCCCGTATCCTGGGGGTGGAGACCGACGAGTGGGGCTTCATCAGGACGGACAGCTGGTACGGCACACGCACCAGCCAGCCGGGTATTTACGTCTGCGGTTCGGCGGCCGGCCCGGCCGATATCTCAGACTCCGTCATCCAGGCCAGTGCCGCCGCCTGTGAGGCATCCACCCTGCTCTACCGGGAGCGCAGCACCGCGGACAGGCCCGAGCCCGCTCCCGAGGAGCCCCGCCTGCTTGACGTTGACCCGAAAACAGCCGTCTTCATCTGCCGGTGCGGCCAGGAGATTGCCGCGGTGGTAGATACCGCCGCGGTAGCTGATTTTGTGCGGGGCCTGCCGGCAGTGGTCTCGGTGGAGGAAGTGGACTTCCTCTGCCTGCCGGAGACCCTGGAGCACGTCCGGCAGAGCCTGGCCGGGTCCGGGGCGAACCGGGTCGTCTTCGCCGCCTGCGCCCCCTACTACTACCAGCGCCTCCTCGGCGAGACGATGCAGCAGGCCGGGATTGAGCGCGCCTGGTGGCAGCTCGTCAACATCCGCGAGCAGCTCGCCTGGGTACACAAGGACGCCCCCCGGGCCGCCACCGAGAAGGCAAAGCGCATCGTGGCCGCGGCGGTGGACCGGCTGCACCACCAGGCCCCTCTCAGGGTCACCCCCATGCCGCTCGACCATACCGGCCTGGTGATTGGCAGCGGCATATCCGGCATGGTCGCCGCCATCTCACTGGCGGAGCAGGGCTTCGAGGCGCACCTGGTGGAGCGCTCCCCCGAGCCGGGCGGCCACACCACCGGCATCCACTACACCCTGGAGCTCAAGGAGCCGCAGGCCTTCTTCGAGGAGCTGCGGGCACGCGTCAAGACTGACCCCCGTGTCCACTTCTACCCCGAGTCCGAGGTGGTTGAAGTCAGCGGTCACACCGGTGACTTCCGCTCGGTGGTACGTTCCGCCCGGGGCGGTGAGCAGGAGATACGCCACGGTGCCATCATCATTGCCACCGGGGCCGAGGACTACGTGCCCACCGAGTACCTCTACGGCCAGCACGAGCGTGTCATCACCCAGAAGGAGCTGCAGCAGCGCCTGGCGGAGGGCAAGCTCGGCACGCCGGGCACCGTCGTCATGATACAGTGTGTCGGCTCGCGCGACGAGGAGCACCCCTACTGCAGCCGTACCTGCTGCTCCGAGGCCATCAGCAACGCCCTGGCCATCAAAGAGAAAAGCCCCGGGACCCAGGTCTACATCCTCAACCGGGACATCATGACCTACGGCCTGCGTGAGCAGTTCTACACCCGCGCCCGCGAGGCCGGTGTACTCTTCATGCGCTACCACCCGGACCGGAAGCCCCAGGTGACCGCCCGCGGCGACTTCCTGCTCGTCTCCAACGAGGACCCGGCCCTGCCCGGCCGGCTCGATATAGAAGCCGACCTGGTGGTGCTCAGCACCGGCATCGTGCCCGGCAACAACACCGAGCTGGCCCGCCTGCTCTCCGCCGAACTGGACAGCGACGGTTTCTTCCGGGACGTGGACACCAAGTTCCGCCCGGTGGACACCCCGGTGGACGGGATCTTCATCTGCGGGCACGCCAATGCCCCCCGCAACCTGGACGAGGAGATACTCCAGGCCCAGGCCGCTGCCCAGCGGGCCGTCAACGTGCTCAGCCGGCCGACGCTGCGCTCCGGCCGCGTCGTCTCCGAGGTGAATGCCCGCCGCTGCAGCGCCTGCTGGCTCTGCATTGATACCTGCCCCTTCAAGGCACGCCGGATGGACGAAGACCGCCACGTGGCCGTGGTGGAGGAAGCCCTCTGCCAGGGCTGCGGCGTCTGCGTGGCCCTCTGCCCCAACAGCGCCGCCCGGCTGCGCAGCCACTACGAGGAACAGCTATTCTCCGCCATTGAGACTGTCCTCTAAAAAGGAGCAAGACAGATGGCTGAAGAAGGTAACGGATTTGAGCCGAAGATAATCGGCTTCCTGTGCAACTGGTGCACCGCCGCGGCGGCTGACCTGGCCGGTACCACGCGCGCCCAGTACCCGCCGAACCTGCACCCCATCCGTGTCATGTGCAGCGGCACGGTTGACCCCGTCTATATCATCAAGGCCCTGCTGGCCGGGGCCGACTCGGTGCTGGTCAGCGGCTGTCACCCCGGCGATTGCCACTACGTCTCCGGCAACTACAAGGCCCGGCGCCGCATTGCCATGCTGAAGAACATCTTTGACTCCCTGGGGCTGGACTCCGACCGCATCTGGGCAAGGTGGATTAGTGCCAGCGAGGGCCCGGAGTTTGCCGCCGCCGTCAGGGAGATTACCGAGGAGACCCGCAAAAAGGGGCCCAACCCGCTGGCCGGTGACTGGGCAGTCTAGGAGGCTTTGTCGATGGCTAAGTTTGCAACCCTACCCGTGAAGGACGGCCAGGTACGGGCCGCCTTCAACGGCCTGCTCAGGAGCCTCCTTGAAAACGGCGTGGTCGAGGCTTTGCTGGTACCGCTGCTCCACCCGGCCGGCAACAACGTGGTCCAGACCCTGGTGACCGACCCGGCCTACCTGGAGCGGGCGGATGTCCTCGCCCCGGTCTTTCCCGTGAATGCTGCCCGTATCGCCCAGGCCATGACACGCCTGGCACCCGCCAGCAGGAAGACGGCCCTGGTGCTGCGGCCCTGCGAGCTGCGCGCCCTGGTCGAGCTCGTCAAGCTGCGGCAGGTCCAGCTGGAGAACCTCTACCTCATCGGCTTCGACTGCCCCGGCGCCTATTCTGTAACCCACTTCACCGAGTGGGCGGCTGCCGGGGGCACCTCGGACGCCTTTCTCAAAGAAGCCGCCAGCTCCCAGTGGCAGGACGAAAATCTCCGCGCCGGCTGCCAGATATGTGAGTTCCCCTACCCGCTCGTCAGCGACCTCACCATCGGCCTGCAGGGCATTGATACCGCCGGCCAGTTACTGCTCGTCGCCGGCACGGAAAAGGGTGAAGAACTGCTGGAAGGGCTGGAGATTGCCACCGGGGACTCAAGCCCGCTGGCCGAGGCGCGTGACAGCGCCATCGCCGACTTCAATAAGCTCATGTCCGAGCGGCGCCAGAAGTTCTTTGAGCAGACAAGAAAGGAAGTCGGCGGCCCGGAAAAGCTGGCCGAGGTCTTCGGGCCGTGCATCAAGTGCCAGAACTGCCGCGTCGCCTGCCCGGTCTGCTACTGCCGCGAGTGCTTCTTCGTCTCGCCCACCTTTGACCTGGAGGCAGACCGCTACCTGAGGATGGCGGAGAAGCGCGGGGCAATGCGCATGCCCACCGATACGCTGCTCTTCCACCTTACCCGGATGACACACATGGCGGCCTCGTGCATCGGCTGCGGTGCCTGCGAGGAGGTCTGCCCCAACGACATCCCGCTCCTCAAGATATTCCAGATGGTGGGCAGCAACGTCCAGAAACTGTTTGAATACGTCCCCGGGCGGGACCTGGAGGAGCCGCTGCCGCCCACCGTCTTCCGCGAAGAAGAACTCCAGACGATAGGTGAGAAATGACGGTACGTCTTGCCACGCCGCAGGGCACCGAGACCGGCGACCCTTCCTTCGCCCGCGAGGTGATGCAAGAGAGCCAGGCGCACCTGGAACGCTGCTACCAGTGCCAGGCGTGCAGCTCCGGCTGAGTGTTTGCCTACACCTTTGACTACGCACCGCACCAGCTCCTGCGGATGGTCCAGCTCGGCCTCAAGGAGCGGGTACTGAACAGCGCCACCATCTGGATGTGTGCCTCCTGTGAGACCTGCGCCACCCGCTGCCCCAATGACATTGAGATTGTGCGCGTCATGGACACACTGCGCACCATCAGCCTGAGGGAGGGCCGCACCAGACAAACACCCCTGCCCCTGTTCCATGACACCTTCCTCAATAACGTGAAGAGCCACGGCAAGATATACGAGCTGATGCTCATCCTGCGCTACATGCTCCAGAGCCGTGACATTTTCAACCTCAGGATAATGGCACCCTACCTGACCCTGGGTCCCAAGATGTTCCTGAAGGGCAAGCTGGCCCTGCTACCCCCCAGGGTCAGGGGTATGGCCAGCATCAGGCAGATTTTCCAGCGCACGGAGAAAAAGAATGGCTGAACCGGCCGGTCTGAAATACAGCTACTACCCCGGCTGCTCGCTCGAGTCCACCGCCCTCGAGTACAACCTCTCGGCCAGGGTGGCCGCCGAGCTGCTGGGCGTAGAGCTGGTGGAACTGGAGGACTGGAGCTGCTGCGGGGCCTCCTCCGGCCACTGCATCAACCGTGAGCTCTCGCTCGCCCTGCCGGCGCGCAACCTGGCGCTGGCCGAGAAGGCCGGCAAGGACATGGCCGTGGCCTGTGCCGCCTGCTTCCTGCGCTTCCGCCAGACCAACCATGACCTCCGTGCTGACCCGGCCCTGCTCAAGCAGATTGGCGAAATCATCGGCACCCCTTACCAGGCCCGCACTGACGTGCGCCACCTGGTGGACATCTTTGCCCGCATGGTCGGCCTGGAGGAAGTGGCCCGGCGCGTAAAGAAGCCCCTCAAGGGCCTGAAGCTGGCCTGCTACTACGGCTGCTACCTGGTGCGCCCGCCCGGGGTGACCGAGTTCGATGACCCGGAGAACCCCACCATCATGGACAGGCTGATGGAGGCTGCCGGGGCGGAGTGCCTGGACTGGACGCACAAGGTGGACTGCTGCGGCGGCAGCCACCTGCTGGCCCGCACCGACATCGTCGCCAAGCTGGTGGGGGATATTTGCCAGGCGGCCACCGACGCCGGGGCCGATGCTATCGTGGCGGCCTGCCCGCTCTGCCTGGCCAATATAGACATGCGTGAAACGGCCGGGGTGCCGGTCTTCTACTTCAGCGAGCTGCTGGCCCTGGCCCTGGGGGCCAATACCGGCCAGGTGAAAAAGTGGCTCAAGCGCCACATCAATGACCCCGTACCGGTACTGAACAGGGCGAAACTGCTCTAGAACACCCGCCGGGGAGCAGGGACATCCCGGCGACAGGACGCAAGGGGGGAAACCCGCAATGGAAGCGATAGCACCCTTCCAGGACGCGATCGACATCATCAGGGAAGAAGGCGGCGAGGTCTGCAAGCTCTGTTACCAGTGCGGACTCTGCACCGGGACCTGCCCGTGGAACCTGGTCAGGAGCTTCCTGGTACGCCGGGCCATGCACCAGGCCCAGCTCGGCCTGCCCGACTTCGAAGATGAGGACATGTGGCTCTGTGTCACCTGTAACGCCTGTGTGCAGCGCTGCCCCCGCGGGGTAAAGATAATAGACGTCTGGCGCTCCTTCCGCCGCGCCATTACCGAACTCGGCATCGGTGGCATCCCTGATTCCCTCCGCATCACCACCAAGAACATCTCCGGCGTGGGCAATCCCCAGGGCGAAGAGCGCGAGAAACGCCTGGACTGGGCGCGTGACCTCAACGTCAAGACCTTTACCCAGGGTACCGAGGTGCTGTACGTACCCTGCTGCTATAACTCCTATGACCCGCAGCTGACACGTATCGCCCGTGCCACCGCGCAGCTGTTCCAGCGGGCGGGGGTGGACTTCGGTGTCCTCGGCGCCGAGCTTTCCTGCTGCGGCGAGAGCGTGCGCAAGGCCGGGCACGAGAGCCTCTTCCAGAGCCTGGCCCAGAGCAACATTGAGCTTTTCAACAGCCACGGCGTCACCAAGATAGTGACCGCCTCGCCCCACTGCTTCCACACCTTCAAGAACGAATACCCGGAGCTCGGGGGCAAGTACGAGGTGGTCCATACCACCCAGTTCATCAACGACCTCATCCAGGATGGCAAGCTCAAGCCCACCAAGGAACTCGGCAAGACCGTCACCTACCACGATTCCTGCTACCTCGGCCGCCACAACAACGTCTACGAAGCGCCCCGCCAGGCGCTGCAGAGTATCCCCGGGCTGAAGCTGGTGGAGATGGCCAACCACCACGAGGACAGCCTCTGCTGCGGCGGTGGGGGTGGCCGCATCTGGGAAGAGACCAAGAAAGGCGAACGCTTCTCCGATATCCGCATCGAGCAGGCCCTCGAGGCCGGGGCCAGCATCCTGGCGGCCGTCTGCCCCTACTGCCAGGCCAACTTCATTGACAGCGTCACCACCATGAACAAGGCCGAAGAGCTGGAGGTCAAGGACATCGCCGAGCTGGTGCTGGAGTCCCTGTAGGCTGGTGGCCGGCTGGATGACGCCAGCCTCCGCCTTCTCCTGCCTCCGTGCCACCGCCGCATAATCGCCGGCACCGCTGCCAGCCGGCGTATCTTCCCCGTTCGGGGCCGACCTCCAACGGCACACCGCTGGTGCCGACCCGGCACGTTTGATTTATACCATCTCGGCCCTGTGATACAATACAGGTGAGATGACCATCAAGACAGTTGCCACCAACCGCAAGGCGCGGCACGAGTACCACATCCTGGAAACGGTTGAGGCCGGGCTCGCCCTCACCGGCTCGGAGATAAAGTCGGTGCGGGCCGGGCGCGTCAGCCTGGCGGATGCCTACGTGCGCCCGGACGGCAACGAACTCTGGCTGCTCAATGCCCACATCGCCCGCTACAACGCCGCCGCCATGCTGGGCCACGAGCCGACCCGGCCCCGCAAGCTGCTGCTGCACCGCAAAGAGATTGACAGCCTGGCCGGGGCCGTTGCCCAGCGGGGGCTGACTCTGGTACCATTACGGCTCTACATCAAGGACCACCTGGCCAAGCTGGAGGTGGCGCTGGCACGGGGCAAGAAACTCTACGACAAGCGGGAGGCAATCATGCGCCGCGAGACAGAGCGGGCGCTGAGACGTACCGTCAAGGTAAAGAGCGGCCCCAGGGGATGAGGTCTCCACCCTGCCGGGTGCGCCGGGAAACACGTGGGGACGCGTGGTTTCGACAGGGGAGGTGCGCTACGGGATTGCAGGCCGAGGTGCCGCTCACCTCGTAAAACCAGCGGCAAAAAAGTAACTGGCAAAGAACCAGTACTAGTCGCCGCCTAGTTAGATAGGCAGCGCGTCCGCCCGGGCCTCCCCCCGACGGGCCCGGGACGGGCGACGAAGAGCCGGGGTGCCACCGCCCCGACGCCGATGAGGGCGGTGTAAGAGCCATCGGCTGGCCCTGCCAGACCCGGCCAGCCAGGGGCTGGGAGGGCGAGAAAAAAGAGCTGGCTAAGCCTGTAGGATATCCCGGGCAATCTCTCCTGGACGGGGAGTTCGACTCTCCCCCGTCTCCACCAGAAACACAGCGGAGCCGTCGAACGGCTCGTTGACGATACGGATACCAGAGCCGGCGCGTGCCGCCGCCACCCGGAAGACAGGCCGGAAGGGTG
>CAZBPZ010000041.1:0-14597 GCA_964493955.1 uncultured Dehalococcoidales bacterium
TCTGCCGGCCGACAATGGCTACAATTGCGCTTTTCCCTGAGCCTGTCGCCGCTGTCATGGTGGCCTCATCGGGCGGGGGGCAGGGGGCAGTAGCTATCATGGCCGCCGGCCGAGCAGCTCAACCAGCAGCGCCTTCTGGGCGTGCAGCCGGTTCTCCGCCTGGTCAAACACCACCGACCAGTGGCTTTCCAGCATCCCCTCGGATATTTCCTCGCCGTGGTGGGCCGGCAGGTCGTGCAGGAAGATGGCGTCGGCCGTTGCCAGGGACATCAGCCCGGGGTTGACCTGGTAGCCCCGGAAGGCATGGCGGCGGGCCTCGCTCTCTGCTTCCTGCCCCATGCTTGTCCAGACGTCGGTATAGACCACGTCCGCCCCGGCCACCGCCTGCTTCGGGTCATCCGTAACCACAACCCGGGCGCCGCTGCGGCGGGTGTACTCGTTGGCCAGCCGCTGTACTTCCTGGCCGGGGCCGTACCCGGCCGGCGAGGCAAGGCGGAACTCCATGCCCGTCAGGGCGGCCGCCAGCATCAGGCTGTTGGCAACGTTATTGGCATCGCCAACGTAGGCCAGCTTCAGCCCGGCCAGCCTTCCTTTCTTCTCGTAGATTGTCAGGAGGTCGGCCAGGGCCTGGCAGGGGTGTTCCGCGTCGGAAAGGGCGTTTATCACGGGCACGCTGGCGTGGCGGGCCAGCTCCACCACGGTGGCGTGGGCAAAGGTGCGGGCCGCGATGGCGTCCACGTAGCGGCTGAGGACACGGGCCACATCGGCCACCGGCTCGCGCTGGCCCAGCCCCACCTCGGCCGGGGAAAGGTAGATGGCCTCCCCGCCGAGCTGCCGCATCGCTACCTCGAAGCTGACGCGGGTACGCAGCGACGGCTTTTCGAAGAGCAGCGCCAGCGTCCTGCCCCCAAACCGGGCCGGGGCCGGGCCGGCCTTCAGCCGGGCCGCCTGCGCGATGAAGGCGGCTAAATCGCCGCTGGCGAAACCGGCTATCGATAACAGGTCTTTGCCTTCCATGGGGGTCCGCTCCTCCGTGATAGACCCAGTATAGCACGAACAGGCGGCACCGTGCTCTTTATGTTAGCTTGCGTCCGGTGCGGGGACTGGCGGCCGGGCTGGTAATGGCCTACAATTGGTATGCCGGGCCCCGGCAGGAGGCTAGTTATGACAATCGAGCGGTTCACGATAGCTGGTAACCAGGTGCTGGAGAAGCTCAAGCAGCTGGTACGTGAAGGTAACATCCGGCGGGTGCGGTTGCTCCACAACGAGCGCACCATCCTGGAGATTCCACTGACCATCGGCGCTCCGGCGGTGGCTATTACCATCATGGCCGCCCCGCTGCTGGCGGCGGTGGGAGCGTTTGCCGCGCTGGTAACGGAGTGCACCATCGAGGTCGAGAGGGTAGAGCCGGGTGGGCCAGGACCGCGGGAGCGCTGAAGCGCAGCCCCCCCGGGCGGCCGGTGGCACCTACGTGCTTCTGCTCGAGGTGCCCCGGGCGCTGACCATCCCGGTGGGCCGGCTCGGCCCGGTGGAGTTTGCGGCCGGCCGCTATGCCTACGTGGGCTCGGCCCTGGGCGGGCTTGCGGGCCGCCTGGGGCGCCACCTGCGCCGTGAGAAGCGGCGGCACTGGCATATCGACTACCTGCTGGAGCGGGCCGGGGTGGTGGGGGTGATAGTGGCGCAGACCGGCGAGAGGCTGGAGTGCGAGGTGGCCCGGGCGCTGGGGGAGCGGTACGAGGTGGTGCCCCGTTTCGGGGCGAGCGACTGCCGCTGCCCCGGCCACCTCTTCCGGGGCGATGACGGCTTGAAGGCGGCGGTTGAGAGCATCATGCGGGGGCTGGGGCTGGAGCCGGGACTGTGGGCCAGGCAGCTACCGGGCAGGGTGAGCGCTTAGTTTGGTTATGGAAATCATGCTATTGGATACGTCGTTACCTATGTCGTGAGCGCCTGGTTTAGTTATGGAAATCATCTTGGTACGTCACGGTCAGACGGCCCTGAACGCGGCGCGGACCTTCCGCGGGCGTCTTGACGTGGGGCTGGATGAAACGGGCCGGCGGCAGGCGGCGGCGCTGGGGGCGTACCTGGCGCCGAGGCCGCTGGAGGCGGTCTATTCCAGTCCCCTGCGGCGTGCCACCGAGACCGCCCGGGCAATTGCCCGGCCCCACGGCCTGAGGGTCAGGCGGCTGGATGGCCTGCTGGACATGGACTTCGGCCAGTGGCAGGGGCTGACCGCCGATGAGGTGAGGCACCGTTACCCGCAGGCCTACGCTGACTGGCTGTCGGCCCCGCACCGGGTGCGGGTGCCGGGCGGGGAGGGACTGGCCGAGGTGAGGCAGCGGGCCGTGCCGGCGGTGGGGGCCGTGGTCAGCCGGCACAGCGGGGCGGTGGTGCTGGTCTCACACCGGGTGGTGCTGAAGGTGCTGGTCTGTGCCCTGCTCGGGCTGGACAGCTCCCATTTCTGGAATATCCGCCTTGACACCTGCGGGCTTACCACCTTCAGCTATCAGGACGGGCGCTATGTCCTCGCCGGTCATAACGACACGTCCTTCCTGGAAGGACCGGGGCAGGGGCTACCCGATTTCTAGAGGCGGGCCAGCTGGCGGTCACCCTCGTCGGCGAAGAGGTGCGCCTCAATCTGCCGCAGGCGCTCCAGCCCCTTTATCTCGTGGGGGAACCACGGCAGCTCAACGATGCGCATCAGGCTGCCGTAGCTGCGGTGAATGGTCTCAAGGTATCCCTGCTGCTGCTCGGCCCGGGCCGCCAGGAAGTCCGACCCGCCGATTTCCTTGATGACGTTGTTGACGACGAGCCGGCTGGGGTGGAAGCCGAAACGGGCCATCTCTTCAAGGATGCCGTCGAGCTGCTGCACCGCCAGCGCCTCCGGGATGGTGACAATGTTGAACTCCACTGCCTGCCGCAGGAACTCCATGTCCCGGGCAGAGAGCTCCTCCCAGCCCCGGAGGATGTCCAGCACCGGCCGGCGGGTCTGGCTGCCGAGCTTGAGTTTCGAGTAGATGCGGGGTGCCGGGCGCAGGTGCTCGCGCAGCATGGCCGGGGTCTCCAGCAGGCCCAGCGTCTGCCCCAGCGGGGCCGTGTCCCAGACGATGTGCTGGTAGACGCCCCCCTCACACAGCTCGCGGATGTAGTCCACCATGAACTCATCGTGCAGGCCGGGCAGGATGGAGGTCACAAAGTAGCAGAAGTCATCGTACTGCACGTCCACGAAGGAGGAGAAGACCTCGTACATCTCGGGGCCAAACTTGCGGTCCCACATCTGGCGCACCTCGGCCTGGCCCAGCTCCGATAGCTGCAGGTTACCGGTCACCTGTGCCGGTTTGGTGGCGGGGTCAACCTCGAAGATGTGGGCCAGCGAGGGGGTGGGGTCGGTCGAGATGATGAGGGTATCGCCCCCGAGCCGGGAGTGGTGCAGGGCGGTGGCGCCGGCACAGGTGGTCTTGCCCACCCCACCCTTGCCGGCGAACATGGTAACGTGCCTGGTGTGCTGGTGCTGTATCAGCTCCATTTGCCCCTCGGGCGTTCCGGCGGCTACCGCTTCAGGAAGCGCGCCATAATCTGCTTTCGCTCCTCGGTGTCAAAGAGGTGGCACAGCAGCAGCGTCTCCCAGTTGATGGCGGCCTGGTGGTCCATGTTGATGACGTTGAGGTAGGACTGCTTGGCCTTCTCCAGGGCCGCCCGTGGCTTGGCCACGAACCTGGCCGCCAGGGCGCGTGCCTCGCTCATGAGGTCGGCGGTCCTGACAACCTTGTCCACCAGGCCGATGCGGTAGGCCTCCTGCACGTCGATGATGTCGCAGGTCAGGCCCAGGTACTTGGCCCGGCTCAGGCCCACCAGCCGCCAGAGCCGGTCGATACCGGGCGAGAGGTGGACGTTTACTTCCAGCTGGCCGAACCGGGCTGTCTCCGAGGCAATGCGGAAGTCGCAGGAGACGGCCAGGTCAAACCCGCCGGCCAGGGCATAACCGCTGACGGCGGCGATGGTGGGCACGCGGAAGTTGTATATCTTCTCCAGGGTGATGTTGTAGCCGGAGTTCCAGAAGGGGAAGGTGTCCTCCGGCTTGAAGTCCATCATGGCGGCGATGTCCATCCCGGCGCAGAAGACCTGCTCCCCGCCGGTGATGATAAGGGCGGCGATTTCGGCATCGGCCGAGGCGTCATCCAGGCAGGTGCGGAGCTCGGCGAAGACCTGCGGGCTGAGGGGGTTTCGTTTTTCGGGGCGGTTGAGGGTGATGGTGGCGATACCTTCACTCTTGTCATACTTGAGTGTCTCGAGCTTCATGGGCACAACCTCCCGCCGGGAGTACTCGCGGGGAACGTCTGCCACCGGGTGGGCCGGGCAGAGGCCCTTTTCAGACTAGCACTTTGGGCGGGTGAGGGTCAAAGAGGGGGTAAGGGGCGCCCCTGCCCCCTCCGTGCTATAATACCCCCATGAGCAGGCCCCGCCTCGTGCTCTTTGACGGCAATAACCTGGTGCACCGCGCCTACCACGCCATGAAGGCACGCCCCCCCATGACCACCCGCCACGGCGAGGTCACCACCGCCGTGCGCGTCTTCGCCTCCATGCTGCTCAAGGCCCTGGAAGACCTCCGGCCCGACTACTGGGCAATCGCCTTCGATACGCGCGTGCCCACCTTCCGCCACGAGATGTACGAGGCCTACAAGGCGCAGCGCCCGGAGACACCGGACGAGCTGGTGCGGCAGATGGTGCGGGTGCACCAGCTGGTGGAAGCCTTTAACATGCCCGCCTACGAGGTTGACGGCTACGAGGCGGACGATGTCCTCGGCACGCTGGCCCGCCAGGCCGCTGGCCAGGGGGTCGATACCGTGATAGTCACCGGTGACGCCGACACGATGCAGCTCGTCGGGCCGGGGGTGAGCGTGCTCTACCCGAGCCCCCTCGGCACCTTCAGCCAGGCCAGCTTCTTCGATGCGGCGGCGGTGGAGAAGAAGTACGGCGTGGCCCCGCAGTACATCCCGGACCTGAAGGCCCTCCAGGGGGACCCCTCGGACAACATCCCGGGGGTACCCGGCATTGGCAGCAAGACAGCCGCCAGCCTCATTCGGCAGTTCGGCGGGCTGGAAGACATTTACCGGCACATCGACGAGGTGGAGCCACCCCGCATCCGGGACATCCTGCGCCAGAACGAGGCGGCGGCGCGCCAGGGTAAGGAGCTGGCCACGATTGTCACCGCTGCGCCGGTGGAGCTTGACCTGGAGCGGTGCCGCACCAGCCGCTACGACCGTGCCCGTATCACCGAGCTTTTCCGCGAGCTTGAGTTCAACGCCCTGCTGGCCCGCCTGCCGGAGGGCGGGGACACCGGGGCCGCCGTGGAGGTGGGCACTGGCCCGCCCCCCGCCGGTAACTACCACACCGTGGCTACCACCGAGGCCCTGGAGCAGCTTGTGAGCCGCCTCGGCGGGGCGGGTGCCTTTGCCCTTGACACCGAGACCACCGGCCCGAGCGCCATGAAGGACAAACTGGTGGGGCTTTCCTTCAGCCCGGCCCCGGGCGAGGCCTACTACGTGCCGGTGGGCCACGAGTTGCTGGACACGGTACAGCAACTTCCCCTGGCCCAGGTGCTGGAACGGTTACGGCCGCTGCTGGCGGATGCCACCGTTACCAAGGTAACCCACAACGGCAAGTTTGACATGATAGTCATGGCCGAGGCCGGGGCCGAGGTCAACGGCGTGGCCAGCGATACCATGATAGCCGCCTACCTGCTCAGTGAGAGGGCCCTCAACCTCAAGGCACTGGCCTTCCAGCGCCTGGGCATCGAGATGACCCCTATCAGCGAGCTCATCGGCAGCGGTAAGAAGCAGGTCTCCATGGCCCAGGTACCGATTGAGCGTGTTGCCGCTTACGCCTGCGCCGACGCCGATATGACTCTCCGACTTAATGAGGTGCTGCTGCCGCAGCTGAAGGCCGAGGGGCAGTGGCAGCTCTACACCGGGGTAGAGGTGCCACTGGTGCCGGTGCTGGTGCACATGGAGAGGAGCGGTATCGCCCTGGACCGGGCGCGGCTGCAGGAGCTGGCCGCCCTTCTGGGCGAGAAAATCGCCCGGCTGGAGCGGGAGATTTACGAGTCGATTGGCTACGAGTTCAACATCAACTCGCCCCGGCAGCTGGCAGAGGTACTCTTCGAGCACCTGAAGCTGCCGGGGGGCCGCCGGAAGGGGGGTAGCTTCTCCACCGCCGCCGGGGTGCTGGAGGGGCTGCGCGGCACGCACGAGGTGGTGGACTTCATCCTGGACTACCGCCAGCTCACCAAGCTGAAATCCACCTACGTTGATGCCCTGCCGGAGATGGTCAACCCCCGCACCGGCCGCCTCCATACCAGCTTCAACCAGACCCGCACTGCCACCGGTCGCCTCTCTTCGAGCGACCCCAATCTCCAGAACATCCCGGTGCGCGGCGAGTATGCCCGCGAAATCCGCCGCGCCTTCATTGCCCCGGCTGGCTCGTACCTCTTCGGGGCTGACTACTCGCAGATTGACCTGCGTGTGCTGGCGCACCTCTCCGGTGACGAGCGGCTGGTGGCCGCCTTCCGGCACGACGAGGACATTCACGCCGCCACCGCCGCCCAGCTCTTCGGGGTAGCCCAGGACGAGGTGACACCCGAGATGAGGCGGCTCGCCAAGACGGTGAACTTCGGGGTCATCTACGGGATGAGCGAGTACGGGCTGGAGCAGGCCACCGAGCTCTCTCGCGAGGAGGCGGCCAGGTTCATCAGCGCCTACTTTGAGAAGTACCCCGGTGTCAGGGCCTACCTGGAGCGTACCAAGCAGGAGGCCCGGGAGAAGGGCTTTGTGGCCACCATCCTCAACCGCCGCCGTGCCATTCCTGAGATAACGTCCTCCAACCGCCAGGTGCGCGAGGCGGCCGAGCGTATGGCCATCAACATGCCGGTGCAGGGGACCTCGGCCGACATCATCAAGGTGGCGATGGTACGCCTGTTTGCCGAGATGAAAAAGCGCCGCCTGGCCAGCCGGATGCTGCTCCAGGTCCACGACGAGCTTGTCTTTGAGGTGCCGCAGGCCGAGCTGCCGGAGATAGCGGAACTTGTGCCGCGTGTCATGGCCTCTGCCCTGGAGCTTGAGGTGCCGCTCAAGGTGGACTCCAGGACCGGCCGCAACTGGGGGGAGATGGGCTAGGGGTGGTGGCACGGCTCGGGCGCCAACCTTACACTGCCGGGTTGCTGCGGCCGGGTGGGCCGCTGGGGCCAGCCGGCGCTGCCCTGTGCGGGTGGCCCGGGGCCGGGAGAACTGCGGGGGCGGGGGATGCCCGAACTACCTGAGGTCGAGACCGTCCGTAACGAGCTGGCACCCCGTGTTATCGGGCGCACCATCCGGGATGTTACCCTGGTCTGGGACGGCATCGTCAGGGAGCCAGCCCCGGCCGAGTTCTGCGCCGGGGTCATCGGGCAGGCAGTTGAGTCGGTGCGGCGCCGTGGCAAGTATCTCTTCATCGGCCTCGGCAACGGGCGTTACCTCGTGGTGCACCTCAAGATGACCGGTTCCCTGATTGTGGGGTCGGCCACGGATGAGCCGCCGCGCTTCACGCGGGCGGTCATCCACCTGGACGATGGTACCGCTGTCTTCTTCCGTGACCCGCGCAAGTTCGGCGTGCTCCGGCTGGTGGATGATGTTGGTTTCCTGGAGGACAGGCTCGGGCCGGAGCCACTGGACGAAGGTTTCACGCCGGAGGTCTTTGCCGGCCGGCTCGCCCGGCGCACCGCTCCCATCAAGGCCGCCCTGCTGGACCAGAAGGTGCTGGCCGGGGTGGGCAACATGTACGCCGACGAGGTCCTGCATGCCGCCGGCATCAACCCCTGGCGTCCGGCCGGCAGCCTAACGCGGGAGGAGACGGACCGCCTTTACCGGGAGATACGCCGTATCCTGTGGGCCGCCATCGGTAACAAGGGGGCCAGCGTTGATACCTACTTCCGGCCGGACGGCTCGGAGGGGAGCGCCCACTACGAGTTCAAGGTGGCCCACGGGCTGGGGGGTGGCCGGTGCTCCTACTGCGGAGGCGAAATCAGGCGCGAGGTGGTGCGGGGGCGCGGCAGCTACTACTGCCCCCGCTGCCAGCCGCTGAAGTGAGGGCCGGAGAATCAGGCACGGGGGCGCACCAGCGGCACCAGGAAGACAATGCAGCCCGCCAGGAAGAGCACCCCGCCGATTAGCCCCAGCGGCCCGCCGTTGACCACTGCCTCGGCGATGAAGAAGAAGCTGCAGGCCACAAAAAGCAGCCATCCCCCCAGGTGAAAGCGGCGCTCGCGTCCAGTATCCGGGTTTGCCATGCTGTTTCCTCGGGTGTTGTTGTCCTTTGTCCTAGAGGCGTCTCAGGTTGGGCCGGAAAATAGAGGCGGCCAGGAAGAGCAAAGCGGTGACGGCGGCAAAGCTGCCGAGGGTAAGCGGTGCCCCGATGACGTCGGAGAGGGCGCCGATGGGCAGTGCCCCCAGTGGCTGCAGGCCGAAGGTGGTCATGAACAGGCCGGTAACACGGCCGCGCATGTGGGGCGGCGTGAGGCTCAGTACCAGGGCGTTGTTCAGGGACATGAAGGCCGTGCCGGTGGCGCCGGTTGCCGCCAGCAGCCCCAGGGAGACCCCGAACGTGCCCGGCCCGGCCACGGCGCAGAACAGCATCAGGGAGACGCCGAAGAGCACCCCTGACCCCAGCAGGACACGCCCCTTGTAACGGTACTCGCCGAGCGAGGCCACCACCATTGACCCCACCACGGCCCCGCCCCCCACCATGGACATCATCAGCCCCAGCTCGGCCGGGCCGACGCCGAAGACCCGTTCCTGGAAGACCGGCAAAAAGTTTACATAAGGCATGGCCAGCACCACCGGCACTACCCCCATGATGAGCAGCTCCCTCACGGTGCGGTCGCTACGCAGGTAGCGCACTCCGTCGAGGGCGTCGGCCAGCATGGAGCGGCCTGCCCGCATCTGCCGGTCCACCTCGCCCCTGATGGGAATCATCAGGAGCAGAAGGACAAAGATAGTGTAGGCGGCGGCCTTGGAGTAGAAGGCCGGGGCCACCCCGAAGGCGCCGATAATAACGCCCGCCAGGGCCGGGCCGCCGATGCGTGTCATGTTCATAACGCCGGACGTCAGCGCCAGGGCATTAATCAGGTTATGGCCCTCCACCAGGTCCGGCACGTAGGCCTGCCGGGCCGGCTGGGTCAGGCCGGCGATGATGCCCACCGCCACCGAGGTGAGGATGATGTGCCATACCTCTATCACCCCGAGGGACACGAGCACCCCGATGAGCAGGGCAAACAGGCCGATGCCGAGCTGCCCTATGATGAGGAGGTTACGCTTTGGCAGGCGGTCAGCGGCAATACCGCCTACCAGCGAGCAGAACAGGATGGCGAAGCCCAGGGCAGCGCTGACGTAGCCGATGGAGGTAGCCAGCCCCGTCAGCTGGAATACCAGGTAGTTCTGGGCAAGCTGCTGCATCTGCAGCGCCAGGAAGGCCACCAGCGTGCCGGTTATGAACAGGCGGAAGTTGCGGCTCCGCAGCGAGGAGAAACTGGCCAGCCAGGGCCGCTGCGGGGGCCCTTCTTCTGAAAAGGGAGGCACCCCTGAAGAAGGGGTGCCGCTCGGATGGTTACCCTGTGGGCCGTCTTGCATTGCTGCCCTGTCCTGGTAGTAAATGGTGCCGGGGTGTGGTTGGCCGGCGGCTGAAGATGGGGCACCGGCGCACCGTACCCATGATAGCACGGGTACGCACTGGCGGTACAGCCTGGAGCCGTGGTAAAATGGAGACCGGTACGGCGGAGGAGACAAGGCTATGACAGCCGCGCCCCGGAAAGATGACCTGAAGACGTTCATTGAGAACGTCAACAAGAAAGACAGGCGGAACGGCAGGAAGATTACCTTCGGTTTCACCAAGCGGAAGCGGAGGTAAAGTTTCCCCCCTCCTGGCCCGGCCGGCCCGATGACGCTAGCTGCTTGCCGGGTCGCCCCGGGTGGCAGCCCTGGCGTGGCGCCGGCTGGCGGTGCGCCGCCGGACTTCCTGCTGGTGGCTGAAGACTTTCTCGTGGATTTCGTCAGGGGATAGTCGCCCGCCGGATACCACCATCTTCAGGGCGGTATCAATGGAAAGGTCGGTCCAGATGACGTCCTCCTCGTGGACAATCTGGAGGAAGCCGGAGGTGGGGTTGGGGGAGGTGGGGATGAAGATGTTGAGGAGGCGCTGCCCGGAGGTGTCGCGCGTCTCGTTGGTAACAAAGCCGATGGTGCGGATACCCTTCCTCGGGAACTCTACCAGCACCACGTGCATGTAGCCGGTATCACCGGGGTCGGCAAAGCTCTGCAGAATCTGCCGGATGCCATTGTACAGGGGACGTGCAATCGGCACCTTGGAGACTATCCGCTCGGCGAAGGCGATGAGCCGGCGCCCGAAGACGTTGCTGGCTATCACCCCCAGGATATACACCAGCGCCAGCGTGATGCCAAACCCCACCCCCGGGATTTTCCGCCCGAAAATCGGCTCAAGCACGGGCTGGAGAATGCCGTCAATGCTTTCGAAGGCCCATATCAGTATCCAGATTGTAACACCCAGTGGCACCGCTACGAGCAGCCCCGCCAGCAGGTGCGCCCGCATCCTGCGGCCGATTCGCCTGATTAGTGTCGGCTTGTCCTGCCTTATGACCACAGGCCTCCCTCGCAGGTGGTTTGGCCGCCGTCCTGGGCCGGGGCCCCTGCCGGGCCCGCCGGTACTTCTATCCTAGCGGTTCCGGGGGGTGGATTCAAACGGGTGGGCCGGCCGCCGGAAGTCGGGCCGGTAGGTATCGGGCGAGGCTAGCCCCTGCACCCAGCCGTTCTCCAGGCCGAGCCGTGTCACCGCTGATGTCACCCGGCGGTACTCGGCGGCGGTGAGCCGCCGCGCCAGCTCGGGGTAACGGTAGGCCCGGTGCGCCGGGTAGTACTGGGACATGACGCTGATGGTCACCCGCGGCGATACTTTTCTTGCCAGCCACCGCAGCGAGTTCACTGTGCCGGAGAGGTCGCCGGGGAGCACCAGCAGCCGGACGATGAGCCCGCTCACCGCCACGCCGCTGTCATCCGTCTGCAGGTTGCCCACCTGCCGGTACATCTCCCTGATGGCGGCCCGGGCGTGGGCCACGTAGCGCCGTACCCCGGAGTAGCGCCGGGCGGCCGCGTCCGAGGCGTAGCGCAGGTCGGCCAGGTAGATACTTACCACGCCCTCAAGGGCGCGCAGCGTTGCCAGCGAGTCGTAGCTGCTGGTGTTGTAGACGATGGGCACCCGCAGCCCCAGCGGCACGGCTTCCACCAGCGTGCGTACCAGGCCGGGCACAAAGTGGGAGGGAGTGACAAAGTTGATGTTATGGCAGCCGAGCCTGTCCTGCAGGTAGAGCAGGCGCTCGGCCAGCTGGCGTGGTGTCAGCACCTGGAACGCATCCGGCTGCTCGGGCTGGCTTATCTGGGAGTTCTGGCAATAGACGCAGCTCAGGTTGCAGTTGCCCAGGAAGACGGTACCGGAGCCGCGCGCCCCGGAGATGGCCGGCTCTTCCCCGTGGTGGTCGCAGATGCTGGCTACCAGTAGTTCCGGCCCGCTGCGGCAGGCCCCCCGCTCGCCGGCCAGCCGGTTGACACGGCACTCACGGGGGCAGATATCGCAGGCCGCCAGCCGGGCCTCGAGGGCCCTGGCCCGGCGCGCCAGCTCGCCGCTGCGGTAGAGGGAGACATACCCCGGCGCCTGCACCCGGCCGCACCTCCCCCCGCCTAGAGCTTGTCCAGGGCGGCGTCAATCCGCTTGAGGCAGGTCTCCTTGCCCAGGACAGACATGGTATCAAAAAGCGGCGGGGCCGCCGTCTGCCCGGTGACGGCCACCCGCAGCGCCCCGAAGAGCTGGCCCGTTTTCAGCCCCAGCTCCTCCGCCAGCGGGCGCAGCAGGCCCTCAAGCGCCCCGGCCGAGAAGTCGGCCAGGGCCGCCAGTCGCTGGCGGGAGACGGCCAGGGCGCGGCGGGTCGATTCGGGTGTCATCCCCTTGCCCACCAGCAGGGCCCCGTCATACTCCAGGTGGTCGGTGAAGAAGAAGGTGGTGAGGGGGGCAATGTCGGCCAGTGTCCTCACCCGCTCCTGCACCAGGGGGGTTATCCGGGCCACGTACTCCCGCGAGAGGGGCCGGGGTACCCCGGGCGGGAGGTCACGCTCCAGGAAGGCGAGGGCGCGCTCCAGGAAGTCCTCCGGCTCAAGGCGGCGGATGTAGACCCCGTTCATCCAGTCCAGCTTCTGGCGGTTGAAGACGGCCGCCGTCTTGCTGACACGCTCCAGGGAGAAGTTCTCGATGAGCTGCTGGCGGCTGAGCAGCTCCGTCCGGTCGTCCAGCGACCAGCCCAGCAGTGCCAGGAAATTGAGCATCGCCTCCGGCAGGTAGCCGGCCTGGCGGAACTCGCTGATGGCCACCGCCCCGTGGCGCTTGCTCAGCTTGGAGCGGTCCGGCCCGAGCAGCATCGGCAGGTGGGCAAATTGGGGTGGCTCGTAGCCCATGGCCTCGTAGAGCAGGACATGGCGCGGCGTGCTGGAGAGCCACTCCTCGGCCCGGAGTACGTGGCTTATCTTCATGGCGTGGTCATCCACGATGTTGGCCAGGTGGTAGGTGGGGAAACCATCGGACTTGAGCAGCACCAGGTCATCCAGCGTGCTGTTCTCAACCACCACCTCGCCCCTTATCAGGTCGTGAAAGCGGGTCTGGCCGCCGAGCGGCGTCTTGAAGCGCACCACCGGGGTGATGCCCTTCGCCTCGAACTCGGCCCGCTCGCTGCGGCTGAGCTCGCGGCAGCGCCGGTCATAACCCGGCGGCTGCTTGCGCCGTATCTGTTCCTGGCGCATCAGGGCCAGCCGCTCCGGTGAGCAGTAGCAGTAGTAGGCGTGCCCCCTTTCCACCAGCTCCCGGGCGGCCGCCTGGTAGAGCTCGAGCCGCTGCGACTGAAAGTAAGGCCCGAACTCCCCGCCCACCTCCGGGCCTTCGTCCCAGTCTATCCCCAGCCAGCGCAGGCCCTCCAGGATTTGCTCCACCGCCCCCGCAACGTAGCGCTCGCGGTCCGTGTCCTCAATGCGGAGGACGAATCTGCCGCCGTGGTGCCGGGCAAAGAGCCAGGCGAAGAGGGCGGAGCGCATGTTGCCCACGTGCGGCTGGCCGGTAGGGCTGGGAGCGAAGCGGGTCCTGACCTGGGGAGCCACGGCTACCTCCCGGCTGGCGGGCTCGGGGCAGTGGCTGCCCGAACGACGAAGGTATCAGCAATCTTGTCATGGAAGCCCTGGTGGCGGGAGTCGAAGGCCACCCAGAGGAAGCCGGTCAGTGCCAGCAGGGCGGAGATGATGTAACCCAGGAAGCGCATGGCGGCCCCGCTCCAGCCGATGTGGCTGCCGTCAAAGCGAACGATCCGGATTTTGAACAGCATCTTCCCCGGGGTCTGGCCACGCCAGCCCCAGAAGCCGATGAAGTAGGCCACGAATATCAGGAAGAAGATGGCACCGCTGATGGCCCAGGAGTAAGATGTGTAACCGACCACCCCGTCCGGCATCGCCGGGTCCACCGCCTCTCCACCCCAGAAGCCGGCGCCGGTGGCCAGCCCCCACAGCCCGTTGTAGAGGCGGCTGACCAGCACCAGTATGACAATGTCCACCAGCAGGGCTGCCAGCCGCATCCAGATGCCGGCGTAATCAACCGTGTAGCTTTCGCTGCGGATTCTCCGGGCTAGGACCTGCATGGCTTTGCTACCTCCTGCCGGGAAGGCACCTTCTGTCCACCCGGTCACATTCTACCACCGTCCGCGGCAACATTCTAGCCGAGGGCTTCGAGGGCGGCCGCCAGGTCCGGCGGCAGGGGCGATTCAAAGGTGAGCTCCCGGCTGCTTTCCGGGTGGCGGAAGCTGAGCCGGGCGGCGTGGAGGAACTGCCGGGAGAGCACACTTGAGGGCGGCCCGTAGGTGGCATCACCCTCAACCGGGTGGCCGATGGCGGCCAGGTGTACCCTTATCTGGTGGGTGCGGCCTGTCTCCGGTATGACCTCGAGCAGCGTGTGGTGCGGTAGGTACCTTGCCACCCGGTAGCCGGTGCGGGCGAGCCGCCCGCGGCTTGGCGGGACCACCGCCATCCGCTGGCGGTGGGCCGGGTCACGCCCCACCGGCGCCTCAATCACCCCTTCGGCCGGCTCCAGCCGTCCCTTTACCAGCACCAGGTATACCTTTTTGACGGTGCGTGACCTGAACTGCTCCACCAGCTCCCGGTGGGCCAGGTGGGTCTTTGCCACCAGCAGCAGGCCGGAGGTGTCCTTGTCCAGCCGGTGGACAAGGCCGGGACGGAGAGGGTCGGTACTGTCCGGCAAGCTTTCCAGGTGGGCCAGCAGGGCGTTGACCAGCGTGTGGCGGCGGTGGCCGGCGGCGGGGTGGACGGTTAGCCCGGCGGGTTTATCTATCACCAGCAGGCAGTTGTCCTCGTAGATGATGTTGAGCGGAATTGGCTCGGGTTCGGGCTGGCCGGGGGGCGGGGGCGGGACGCGCACCAGCACTTCGTCGCCGGCCGCCAGCCTGGTGGCGGCCC
>CAZBPZ010000042.1:0-14541 GCA_964493955.1 uncultured Dehalococcoidales bacterium
GATTGATTACAGTCAGCCGATGCTAGTCCGCGCCACGGGAAAGGCTAGGGCGGTGGCGGGGAGGAACATTGCTTTTGTTTGTGGTGATGCTGCCCGTCTGCCCTTCCCTGATGAGTGCTTTGATTGCGTTGTTATCTCCTTTGCCTTCCGTAACCTGACCTACCGGAATCCGCGGGCACTGCAGCATCTGGCTGAGGTGTTGCGGGTGCTAATTCGGGGCGGAAGGTATATTATTGTGGAAACCAGCCAGCCCAAATCAAGGCTGGTGCGGAAACTCTATCACCTGTATCTGCGTTGGTTTGTCTTCCGCTGGGGCTACTGGCTTTCCGGCAATAAACCGGCCTATCGCTATCTGGCTGAGTCAGCGGCTCGATTTTATGCCCCGGAAGAGGTACAGGAGATGCTGAGTGCCGCTGGCTTTGGCCGGGTCTCCTTCCGTCGGCTCTTTGGGGGTGTTGCCGGTATTCATGTCGCTATCAAGTAACGGGATAGGGTTTAGATCTGCTGCTCAATGTAGAGTTCCCTCAGATTATTCAACGAGGCGAAGAACTCCCGCATCATCACGCTTACCGGATACATTCCCTTCACCGTTACCCTAAGTGTCTCCTCCCCCTCCACCAGACCAAAGAGCTTGAGGAAGAATAGCTCGCGCCCCAGCTTGCGATAGATATCAGCATTAAACCGCTGGTAAAACCTCGTGGTGTCTAGCTCCATGCCGAAGAGTTTGGTTAGCAGGTAATAACGGAGGTGTTCCCGCTCGGATAATCTTCTCCAGCTAACGATGGGCAGCCGGTTATTCGCAATCGATTTGGCATAGGTATCCAGTGAAAAGGAATTCACATAGAAGTTCCCGTTAACGATACTTACTGAACCGGAGCCAATGCCAATATAGTCGTCAAAATCAATGATGTATTCATCAATCATATGCTCGCCTCGGGAAAAGCACCAGGCGGTGGAGGCTTTATAGCCATCAGTGAGGAGCTTTCTCAGAATAACATCATAGAATTCTTTCTCTGGGGACGTGTCTATTCGGTTGAATCTCCGCTGCATGGCGTCCCTCTTGTGTGGTGAGGGCATCAGGGGGTAGAAGGTGGCCTGGTCAATGCCGAGCTGCTTGAAGGTGTCGACATCGGCCTCAAATTGCTCAAGGGATTGGCCGGGAAAATTGAAGACAAAATCCACATTAAGGGTATTGAATTTGCCCTCAGCCATCAGCAGTCTCTCCTTGATCTCTTCTCCGCTGAGAAAGGTTCTCCCCATTGTCCTCAGTAGCTTATCATCAAAGCTCTGTACGCCGATGGATAGGCGGTCAATACCCGCCGCCTTGAGCAAATCTATATTCCTTTGGTTAATCTCGCGAGCCGTTGTCTCCAGGGAAATCCGTCGTACCGTAAAATTCCGTTTAAGATAGTCAATGAAGCTGATCAGCTCGTCCATCATTATGGTTGGTGTCCCGCCACCAAAGTAAAAGTCAGTAAATTGGAAGCCTCGCTCAAGGTACATCTCCAGTTCTCTTCTCAGATGTCGGAAATACTGCCGTGCCCTGTCTTCTTGGAAGAGGTATCGGTTGAAGCAGCAGAAGGGGCATAATGTCCGGCAGAAGGGGATATGGATGTAGAGCGAGATTTCCTGCTCTTTGCCCAGCCCTGACCACAAGACTGACTCATCAAACTGCCTGGTCAGCTTGAGGAATTTCTTCCCTTCGTGTCGGATAACCCGGCCAACAATTTGTGAAAGCATTCCCATCCTCACGGCTAAGGTCAGTATCCCTTCTCGGGACGGCTCACCAGCCAGAACCATGCTTAGCCGGCATATATATTATAGCTTTTTCCGAGCAGTATTTCATGGGAGGGTAAAGCCGTGTCTGCCGCCGGTGCCCGTATGAGGTGGGGAGCTGGTCACGGGGGGAAGGGCTTTGTGGTAGGGAATTTGGTGCCGAGGGGGAGATTTGAACTCCCACGAGCTTTCGCTCACCACCCCCTCAAGATGGCGTGTCTACCGGTTCCACCACCTCGGCATCACCAGATTACTGGCAGGAGTGGGAGGATTCGAACCCCCGACCGGCGGTTTTGGAGACCGCTGCTCTACCAGACTGAGCTACACTCCTCGGTGACAGCCTAATTTAGCACGAAACGGCCAAAAATGGAAGTGGGGGGAGTAAATCTCCCCGCCGGCCCGGCACACCTTCGCCTGTTACCGGCGGGCCATCCCCGGTGGCTACCCACCCCTGCAAAAGCCAGGCACCACGGGCTGAGACCGCGCTGCTCCCTGCCGCAGGGCCCGGCTAGGCCAGCAGGCGCTCGTCCACCGCCTCCCAGCGGACGTTCTTGAAGAAGGCGGCAATGTAATCGGCCCGCTTCAGCCCGTAATCGGTCATGAAGGCGTGCTCGAAGACGTCCATCACCAGCAGGGGCCGGCAGCCGGCCAGGTGGCCCGTCTCGTGCTCATTTATCCACTGGTTGAAGAGGCGGCCGGTGACGTCGTCCTGGTAGAGTATGACCCAGCCGATGCCGCGCAGCGCCCCGGTGGCGCGGAAGTCCTTCTCCCAGGCCTCCACACTGCCAAAGTCGGCCGCCAGCTTCGCTGCCAGCCGGCCCGACCGGTCCAGCGCGGCCGTGCCGCCGAGGTTACCGAAGTAATACTCGTGCAGGCGCATCCCGTTGAACTCGAAGCCCATCCGCCGCTTGAGCTCGGCGTACTCGGGCGTACCGGTCCTGTCTTCCTTGAGCATCCCGGCCAGTATATCGGCCAGCTTGTTGGTGTTGGTGACGTAGCCCTGGTACAGGGTAAAGTGGTTGCGGAGAAGGGTCTCGCTGAACCCCTCCATGCCAATCAGTGAGCTAAAGTCCTTTGCTTCGTAAGCCACGGTAGTATCCTCCTTCGTCCCTATCCGTCCTGGCACAGCCTGCTACAGGCTGGTAATAAACTGCTTGGCCGCTTCCTCCCACTCCCGGGCGACAACATCGACCTGCGTCCGGCGGCCGTCCTCCTCGGCACAGGCGGTCACCTCCACACGCCCGCCACCGCCCTCAAAGCAGGCGGAAACACCCGTCTCGCCGGTCACTTCGAGGCCGTAGCGCCCGGCCGGCCCGAAAAACCTGACCGCCCGCCTCACCACTTCCTCCGGGGTAAGCTTTGTCCTGGTACCGATTCTTACCATTTCCTGCCTCCCGGTACCTGTACTCATGGCTGATGGAGTACAGCCCCCGATTGTATCACCGGTACCCGTCCCGCGCCACCCGCAGGGGCGCAGCCTGAAGCCGCCTTCTGCTTCTGCTAGAGGAAGTAGTGCAGCATCAGGTCCAGCCGGCCGTGCCGGATGAGGTACAGGCCAGAGAAGCGCATCACCTGCCGCATCCGCTCCCGGTAGCCCGGCGCGTAGCAGGGCGTCGGGCACTTCTTGCACATGGGCTTGGGGTCATAGGGACACTGCAGCCGCTTGGCGATGCCGTGCTGCAGCAGCCTCAGGCACCCGGGGCAGAGCTCCGGCACCTCCCCCAGCACCTCACCCAGCCCAGTGCCGTCCACCGGCAGGGGCCGTTTTTCCGCCCCCCGGTGGTTCTCCCGGCAGTAGATCTGAACGAAACGGGCCAGGACACGAATGTCCCTGCCCTTTTTCCGGTCAAGCCTGCTGTAGAGGCCCGGCATTCTGTCCTCCGCTCCCGTCTTCAGCCCGCCGCCCCGGCAGCCAGCACCTCGCCCCGCACGGCGATGGTAACTTCCCTCACCGGTATATTCTTACCGCTGGCGGCCGCGGCCTGGCGTGCCATCTGCACCAGTCCGAAGCAGCACGACACCTCCATGTGCACCACCGTCAGGCTGCGCACGTCCGACTGCTTCAGTATGGCCGTCAGCTTGCTCAGGTGGGCCTCAAAGTCGTCCAGCTTGGGGCAGGCAATCACCAGGCTGTGGCCCCTGAGAAAGTCCTGATGGAAACCGGCATAGACAAAGGGCACGCAGTGGGCCGCCAGCACTAGGTCAGCCCCCTGCAAGAAGGGCGCCCGGGGCGGCACCAGCGTCAGCTGCACCGGCCAGTGGCCGAGGGCCGAAGGAAGCGGGGCAGACCGGGCCGCCGGGGTGGCCCCGCCGCCAAACTGCGTAACACGGGCCGAAGGGCAGCCGGCTGCCGGGGCTGCCGTGCGCCCGAACTCCTGCACGCTGGGGCCGGGGCAACCGCAGGGCAGGTCTTCCTCAACCTTCGCCGGCTGCTGGCGGGCAAGGTGCTCCTTCACCAGCTCCTCATCAAACTCCTCCGCCTCGCGCTCCTCAATCGTGATGGCACCCGTGGGGCACTCCCCGAGGCAGGCCCCCAGGCCGTCACAGTAGACCTCGCTGACGAGGCGTGCCTTGCCGTCGATTATCTGCAGCGCTCCCTCGGCACACGAGGGCACGCAGGCACCGCAGCCGTTACAGAGCTCCTCGTCAATGTGGACAATCTTCCTCGTAGTCCGCACCCTCATCCCCCATCATCCTCAGTTTCTTGGAGATCAGTCCTCGCCACGAAGCTCCCGCCAGCGTTCCTCGCCCAGGCATTCACGGGCAGAGGCACACCAGTCGATGCAGGAAGGGACATCCTCGCGGTAGATGCGGGTCCCGCACTTGTGGCACCGGACACGCTGCTCGTCGGAGAACATCTCCACCTCGGTACCGCAGTTGGGGCACTTGTGCAGCGACACCCGCAGGTTGCGCATGTCCTGCCCGGGGCATTTAAAAGTCATTTCCTCACCTCCTCAGGCTGGTTAGTTCTCGTGTACAGCCTAATCGTAAGGCGTAGAAAAGGGCCACACCATGACGCACATCATATAGCGGATACCGGCCTAGACCCGCGGGTGACCCTCCGCCAGCAGCCGCAGCTTCTCGGCGTTAACAATGGTAACCCGTCCGCGCACCGAGCGGATGATACCGCGGCGGCCAAGCTCGCTCATGATGCGGATGGCCGTCTCGGTGGTGGTGCCGGTCATGTCGGCAATATCCTGGCGGGTGAAGGGCAACGTCTGCCCCAGCCGGGCCGAGAGCCGCACCAGCAGCCTGGTGATACGCTGCTCAACCCGCTCCCCGGCCAGGTCACGCAGCCTTGTCTGGGCCTCGCGCAGCCGGCCCCCGAGGACGGTGATAATGCGCAGCGCCACCTGCGGGCGCACCGAGAGAAACTGCATAAATGCCTCCCGCTCCACGCCGAGCAGCTCGGTGGGGGCGGTCGTCCGGGCGGAGGCCGGGTAGGCCTTGCCCTCAAAGACGGCCACCTCCCCGAACATCTCTCCCGGCCCGAAGAAGGCCACGATGAACTCCCGGCCCTGGGAAGAGTGCTTGATAATCTTAACACCGCCCTCGGCTACCATGTAGAACCAGCGCGGCTCGTCACCCTCCCAGAAGACAAACTCCCCCGCCCCGAAGCGGCGGCTGACGGCCAGCCCGACCAGTGCCGCCAGGTCGTCGTCACTCAGGACGGCAAAGATACGTGACCGCCTCAGCAGGTCAACCTTCGACCCGGCCAACTCTCCTCCTGCGAAAGGGGTATGCGGGCAGGATTATAGCACGGCGGGACAGCCCCGCGGCAAGCATGGTATTATCTAGTCTGGTTTAACTCCCGGCAGAGAAGTGAGGTGCGAAGTGGCGGAGAAGAACGTGGTAATCTACAGTACCCCCGCCTGACCCTGGTGCAAGCAGGTGAAAGAGTATCTTTCGCGAAAGAACGTCAAGTTCACCGACTACGACGTTTCCAGGGACAGGGACAAGGCCCGTGAGATGGTCCAGAAGTCGGGGCAGATGGGCGTGCCGGTGCTGGACATAGGCGGGGAAATTGTGGTGGGTTTCAACCAGGGCAAGATAGACGGACTGCTGACCAGGTAGTCTCCCGCCCCGGCCCCGGGAAGTAACATGTACGATACCATCATCGGCGGCGGCCCGGCCGCCCCATTTAGCTTTAACGAAGTCGTGGCGCAGCCCCGGGTGCAGCGGCCCCGGCAGGCGCAGGTTAGCCAGCCCCAGCCGAAAGCCCGGCACGGCGGCTACTTGGCCGCCAGGTACTTCTCCGGGTCCTTGCCAAAGGTCACCTTGCAGCCCCGGGCACAGAAGTAGTAGGTCTGCCCCTTGTACTCCGAGGTGGCCGCGGCTGACTTCTCGTCAACCTCCATGTGGCATACCGGGTCAATTGCCATTGTCCTGCCTCCTGCTTCCTCCACTCTTTCACCCCGGACGGGGTGCCCTCCAGCCCCAGCCCCGGCCAGGGCCGCCACCGCCCCGAGCCGCACCGGCCGGAACCGGCGCAGCCGCAGCGAGTTGGAGACGACCGTCAGCGAGCTGATGGCCATGGCCGCCGCCGCCAGGATGGGGTTCAGGAACCCGTAGTCACCCAGTATAAAGCGCAGCCCCGCCGGCGTGCCCGTCTGGCCGAAGACCAGGTAAAGCACCCCGGCCGCCACCGGTATCAGGGCCGTGTTGTAAGCAAACGCCCAGAACAGGTTCTGCCGGATGGTGCTGACGGTGCGCCGGCTCAGCGAGATGGCGGTAATGATGCCGCCCAGCTCCCCGCGGATGAGGGTAATATCAGCCGTTTCCATGGCCACGTCCGTCCCGGTGCCGATGGCAATGCCAACATCGGCCTGCGCCAGGGCCGGGGCGTCATTGATACCGTCGCCCACCATGGCCACCACCTTACCCTTGCCCTGGAGGCGCTTTATCTCGCCAGCCTTGTTCTCCGGCCGTACCTCGGCCAGGACGCGCTCAATGCCAACCTGCCGGGCGATGGCGGCCGCCGTGCGCCGGTTATCACCGGTTATCATCACCGGCTCAATGCCCATCCGCTTCAGCCGGGCGATGGCCTCACGGGCCTCGGGCCTGAGGGTATCGGCCACGGTAATGGCGCCCGCCACCCGTCCGTCAACCCCCAGGAACATCACCGTTTTACCCTCGTCGTGCCGACGCTCGGCCTTTTCACCCGGGGCACCAAGGCTGAGCCGGCGCTCCTGCACCAGCCCCAGGTTACCGAGGATGATGCTACGTCCTTCAACCGACGCCTCGATGCCCTGGCCGGGCACAGCCCTAAACTCCGAGGCCTCTGCCGGCTCAAGGCCCATATCACGGGCGGCCCGCACAATCGCCTCGCCCAGCGGGTGCTCCGAGCCGCGCTCGGCCGAGGCCGCCAGGCGCAGCACCTCCCCCCGGGAGAAGCCGTCAGCCGGCACAACATCGCTGACAGCCGGATGCCCGGTTGTCAGCGTGCCGGTCTTGTCCAGCAGCACGGTATCAATCCTGTGGGCCCGCTCCAGCGCCTCGGCACTGCGTATCAGGACCCCGCTCTCGGCCCCCTTGCCGGTACCCACCATGATGGCGGTGGGGGTAGCCAGCCCCAGGGCACAGGGGCAGGCAATGATGAGCACCGCCACGAAGTTGAGCAGCCCGAAGGTGAGGGCCGGGTCAGGCCCCACCAGTACCCAGACGACCAGGGTGGCCAGGGCAATACCGATAACCACCGGCACGAAGTAGCTGGCAATAACATCGGCCAGGCGCTGGACGGGCGCCTTACTGCCCTGTGCCTCCTCCACCAGGCGGACAATCTGGGCCAGGGTGGTGTCCTTGCCCACCTTGGTCGCCTCGAACTGAAAGCTCCCGGTGCGGTTGATGGTGGCGCCGATGACCTCGTCACCGACACTCTTTTCCACCGGGATACTCTCGCCGGTGACCATTGACTCATCGACGCTGGAGCGCCCCTGGCGGATGATACCGTCCACCGGGATACGCTCACCCGGCCGCACCAGTATCAGGTCGCCCACCCGGACATCCTCGACCGCGATTTCAACCTCTTTGCCATCCCGGATGACCAGCGCCGTCTTCGGCTGCAGCCCGATGAGCTTCTTGATAGCCGCCGAGGTCTGGCCCCTGGCCCGCGCCTCCAGGAACTTCCCCAGCGTGATAAGGGAGATGATAACCGCCGCCGTATCAAAATAGACATGGGCCTCGAGCGCCGGGGAGGCAAAGAGTCCGGGGAAGAGGACGACCATCACGCTGTAGAAGTAGGCCGCCGAGGTGCCGACGGCGATGAGGGTGTTCATATCGGCCGTCCGGTGGCGCAGGGCACCCCACATGCCGCGGTAGTAGCGCCAGCCCACCCAGAACTGCACCGGCGTGGCCAGCGCCCAGAGCACGAACAGCTTGCCCGGAAAATCGGGCACCCAGCTCAGCACGAAAAGGGGCACGGTAAACAGGACCGCCAGCAGGAGCCGGTTGCGGACACCCCTGGCCTCGCGGGCGGCCACCCCGACCACGTCCTGCAGCGTCCCGGCCT
Source organism: uncultured Dehalococcoidales bacterium (assembly GCA_964493955.1). Lineage (GTDB taxonomy): Bacteria > Chloroflexota > Dehalococcoidia > Dehalococcoidales > Fen-1064 > CAZBPZ01. Next base: position 8,285 of record CAZBPZ010000042.1, read on the forward strand.
CGGCCCCAAGCTCATACCCGGCCTCGCTGACGGCCTTCTTCAGCCCGGCCACGGGGGTACCTTCCAGGTACTCGACCGTGGCCTTCTCCGAGGCAAGGTTCACACTGGCCGAGACAACCCCGGGCACACCGGCCAGGGCCTCCTCGACCCGGGCCACGCAGGAGGCACAGGTCATGCCCGATACCGGGAAGATGGACTTCCTGACGGCAGCCCCGTAGCCCAGCCCGGATATGGTGTCCCGCAGCGCCGCCAGGCCGGTCTTCTCCGGGTCATACTCAACCGTGGCCTTCTCCGTGGCAAGGTTCACACTGGCATGCTCCACCCCGGCCACCCCGCTCAGGCCCTTCTCAATTCTGACGGCACAGTTGGCACAGGTCATACCGGTCACCGGGATTGTCACCCGGGCCTTCCTGCCTTTTTCCTTCGCGGCTGCCAACCCCCCTCCTCCTCAGCGCCGAATTGCCCGGCGCAGCGCCGTCATCAGCTCCCTGATATACCCTTCACCCTTGCCGCTGCGGACTGCCTCGCTCACACAGCCCTCAATGTGGTCTTCCAGGATTATCAGGGAGACCTCCTCGGCCGCCGAGGCCAGGGCCGAGAGCTGCTGCACGATGTCAATACAGTAACGGTCAGCCTCAATCATCTGGCGGATGCCGCGGGCCTGCCCCTCGATGCGCTTCATGCGCCGCACGAGGGCCGCCTTGTCTCTGGCATAGCTATGCGGGCGCGCCACTACCATCACGAACCATCCTCAGCGTCATAATACCCTATACTACCATGTAGTATGAACCATGTCAAACAAAAAATCAGGACAGGTCCTTCTTGATGCGCTCGTACTCTTCCTGCGAAATCTCATTGCGGGCGTAGCGCTCGGTGGCGATGTCCAGGGCACTTCCGGGAGACATCCTGCAAAAGGGTACGTGAGGCACGCGGACGAGTCAACGAATGCGGCGGCGGCCTTCCCCGCCACCGGCAGGACAGGCGGCGCTGGAAAATGGCGCCGACTAGGTGTATGATGTGGGTCTCACCGCGTGGCGAGCACGAATACGCAGAGAGGGTGAGCCATGTTCAAACGAATTATGGTACCCCTGGACGGCTCCAGGGAAAGTACCCGCGCGCTCAAGCTGGCCGGCGGACTGGCCCGGGCCTACGGGGCCGAGGTACTCCTGCTACGGGTGGTACCGCCGCACCCGGTAAGCATCTCCTCGGTTACACCCGAGAGTGTGGGCGGGCCAGTAGCCACCGAGCTGGCACTGGAGTCGGCCCGCCTCAAGGAGCGCAAGGACGCGGCCGCCGCCGGTCGCTACCTCCAGGCCAAGCTACGGCAACTGAGGGCCAAAGGCATCAAGGCAGACAGGCGCGTCCTCGTTGGCCTGCCGGGGCAATCAATCATCCGGGCGGCCCGGAACGAGGGTGTGGACCTGATTGTCATGACCAGCCGGGGCCGGGGTGGTTTCAAGCGGGCCATCCTGGGCAGCACTTCTGACGAGGTGGTACGCAAGGCCGGGGTGCCGGTGCTGGTGGTGCCGCAGAAGAAGCGCTGACAGCCCGCCAACCCTGGCCCAGGCGGCCGGACTGGCCGGACACGGGCCGAAGGTGTTACAGTAACGGCATATCGCCGGGAGCGAAGTCAGAAAAGGGGGACAACCATGCCATACCGCACATTCATTGTCCCGCGACATATCCACGCCGGACCGGGGGCGCTCGAAAGCCTCGGGACGGTCCGGGGCAAGCGGGCCTTCATCGTGACGGATAACATCATCCGCCAGCTCGGGATAGTGGAGCGGGTGGAGAAGATACTGCACGCCAGCGGCCTGGAGACCCGGGTGTTCGACCAGGTTGAAGCCGAGCCGTCAAAAGAAACGGCCTGGAAGGTGGCCGCCCAGATGGCAGACTTCCGGCCGGACGTTATCGTGGGCCTCGGGGGCGGGTCTTCCATGGACACCGGCAAGGTGGCCTGGGTGCTTTACGAGCACCCCGAGCTGGCCGACCTCAGCTTCACTGAGTTTGAGAGCGAGTTCAGGAACCGGGAACTGCGCAGGAAAGCCAGGTATGTGGCCATCGCCACCAGCAGCGGCACCGGCTCGGAAGTGACCCGCTTCGCCGTTGTTACCGACCGTGACCGGACGCCACCCTACAAGGCTGGCCTGAACTCACCGCACATCATCCCGGACGTGGCCATCGTGGATGCCAGCCTCACGGTGTCAATGCCGCCGGAGGTCACGGCCAACACCGGCTTCGACGCCCTTATCCATGCCATTGAGTGCTACGTGCTGATTGAGCCAACCGAGCCGGTGGACTCGCTGGCGCTGGGGGCCGCCCGGACAATATGGGAGTGGCTGCCGAAGGCCTACCACAACGGCCAGGACATGGAAGCCCGTGACAGGATGCACACCGCCTCGCTCCAGGCGGGGATGGCCTTCAGCAACGGGCGGCTGGGAGCTGTCCACGTGCCGGCCCATGACATCGGCGCGGCCTTCAACATCCCCCACGGCCGGGCCAACGCCTTCATGCTCTGCCCGGTGTTTGCCTGGCTCTACCCCTCCCGCCAGAAGCGCTTCGCCACCCTGGCGACGGCGCTCGGCATCGGCGGGCGGGGCAACCGCGGCAAGGCCGAAAACCTGCTGGCCGGCCTTGACCAGCTGAAACAGTCGGTGGGAATCCCCCTGGCTATCAAGGATGCCGGGATAGACAGGGTACGCTTTCACGCCGAGATAGACTCGCTGGTTGACTTCTACATGGAGAGAATCGGGCAGAACATAGCCCGGCTACCCCGGGGGCAACGCCGGGCGGTAGGGCTTCCGGCCTCGGCCGAAGAGACGAAGGAGCTCTACCTGCACGCCTGGAACGGTACCCGGGCAGAGCTGAAATAGACCACCCCCAGCACCACCCACCGGCCCGGCCTGAAGAGGGACCCGTGTAACCGGCGGTGCCGCCGGTGGTGGGGTAGCCCGGCTTCTCAGACATACCGCGCAGCTCCCGAAGAGACGATGTTACCCTCAAGGCTGCCACTACGCTGGATAAGCCGGGACGGCTGGCGGATAATCCTTGCCCGCGGGGTGGGCACCGTCGCCCGGAGCTCCATCGCCGTCATGCTGGCCCTCTACCTCGATAAGCTGGGTCTCAGCCTGGTGCAGATAGGCGCCCTTCTCAGCGTCGGGGTGGCCGGTTCGGCCTGCTTCGCCTTCACCGTCAGTCTTATCGCCGAGAAGGTGGGGCGCCGGCGCCTCCTGGTGACCTTTACCCTGATGTCGGCGGCATCAGTACTGGCCCTGGCCCTCATCGATAGCTTTCTACCGCTGATGTTTGTGGCCTTCTTCGGGGGCATCACCGGCGGGGCCGCCGCCGGTGGGGCCGTCCAGCCACTGGAACAGGCCAGCCTGGCGGACGCGGCACCTCCGGAAAGACGCACCGACCTCTTCGCCATCTACCGCATCCTCGCCCTGGCCGGGAGCGCCCTGGGGGCCCTGGCCGCCGGGCTGCCGGTGGTATTCCAGAACACGCTTGGTATGAGCGAGCTTGGCGCCTACCGGGTGACGTTCGCCAGCTTGGCCGGGCTCTTCCTGGTGGGGGCGCTGCTCTACGGCCTGCTTTCCCCGGCGGTAGAGGTTGCCCGTACCGAGCAGCGGTGGGTGAATCCCCTGCGGCTGCCCTCGCGACGGCTTATCTTCACCCTGACAGGCCTGTTCAGCCTCGACCACTTCGCCGGGTCACTCTTCCTGGAGACGCTCGCCGCCTACTGGTTCTACACCAGATTCGGCCTGGAGCTGGAATCGCTGGCGGCCGTCTTTTTCCTGTCGCGCGTCCTGGCAGCCGTCTCCCTGTGGGTGGCCGCCAAGCTGGCCAACCGCATCGGGCTGATAAACACCATGGTCTTCACCCACATCCCGGCCAGCCTCTTCCTCGTCGCCGCCGCCTTCGCCCCGACCGCCTGGCTGGCAATAGTGTTCTGGCAGCTGCGGGCCTTCCTGAGCATGATGGACGTGCCAACGCGTGACTCCTACACCATGTCGGTGGTGCAACCCAGCGAACGGGTGGCCATGGCCGGCATCCACATTGTCGGCCGCAGCGTGGCCGGGACGGTCGGGCCATCGGTGGGAACGTTCCTGTGGCAGGCCATCTCAGCCAGCGCCCCCCTCGTTGCCAACGCTGCCCTCAAAATCACCTACGACCTCTCGCTCTACTTCATGTTCCGCAACGTGAAACCGGCGCAGGAGCAGAAAGAGGCCCGCTAGCCAGCACCGAGAAAAAGAACGCCCGGACAGCACTGAGCGTGGTACCCCTGGCGCGACTTCAAACTCATTACCTATGCACTAGTACCGGCTACTGCTCCAGAATAACCACCTAGCTACTCAGAGTAGAAATGCGGCCGGAGTTCAGACTCCGGGATATAGCGGGTTGCCTGCCTGATGATAGCCCTCACCGTTCCAGCATCAAGTTCCGCATGAACAGGAATGGTCAGGGTCTGTTTTTCTCCGGTAGCGGTTACTCTGCGTAATTTCACGTGACTCCCGCGCTGGGAGTGCGTCTCAAACCCCAGGGCATGGAAAATAGCAAGGACCTCTGGACCGGAGAGGCGCTTCAGCTTAGGAGACACTCGCTGGCTCCAGTTCCAGCGTTACCAGTAAGGAGGGGTTTGGCATAAGGTCGAAGTCCGCCGGGTCCTCACCCTCAAGATGCAGTGCAACTGCTTCGTTGAGATTGGCGACGGTCTCGTCTAAGGTTTTCCCCTGCGTCACCACAGCTAGCTCCAGGCATTCAGCAACATAGTAGTTTTCGCCCTTGTGAATAAATGCTTTAATAGTACGTCTCACTGCCCTCCCCCGCCTTTCTTATTCCAATTCCTGGTGAACACATTTACACGGTCTCCACCGGCTCACGCTGCGGCTCCTTGTTCAGGTCAATACCAGCAATCACCGGCAGGGAGTGCCCCAGCTTCAACCCCACCACGATCCAGTCCTCCAGGGTTGAGCGCAGCTCGTCCTGGCATTCCCGCAGGGAGCTGCCGAAGGCAACCACGCCCTTGCAAGCTGGTATGCGGCCGGCAAAAGTACCGTCGTCAAGCCTATCACAGACTGCCCGGGACAGGGCCGGTTCCACGTAGTTTGTAAGAATGAATTGTACGCCCATGACGTGCTCCCACCTTCCGCCCGCGGCGATTATACCACGCCGGGCACAGAAAATGCCCCATGGCTACTCTCACAACAGGGTGCATCGCCAGCGGAAGCCCCCGGCTTCTCCGTGGTACCCCTGGCGCGACTCGAACGCGCGACACGCGGTTTAGGAAACCGCTGCTCTATCCTCTGAGCTACAGGGGCAGGCTCAGCCCCGATTATAGCATGCCCTCACCTTGCCAGTCATCACCGCCGGTTGTATACTTGACACGACACCAACACGGGAAGCAGTATTTCCGCCTTCTTTGCTATGGTCTGGCAACCGGAAATAGAGGAACTCAAGCGCCGGCGCGAGCTGGCCGCCCGCATGGGCGGCCCCGAGGGCATCGCCCGCCAGCGCCGCCGCGGCAAGCTCACCGTCCGCGAGCGGATTGAACGCCTGGCCGACCCCGGCTCCTTCCAGGAAATCGGGGCCCTGGCCGGCGCCGCCACCTACGAGGACGACAGGCTGGTGGACTTCACCCCGTCCAACTTGGTCATCGGCACCTGCCAGATTAACGGGCGCAAGGTCGTCCTCAGCGGGGGCGACTTCACGGTGAGGGGCGGGGCGGCTGATGCCGCCGTGGGCAACAAGCACGGGTTCGCCAACCACCTGCCCCTGCAGTGGCGAATACCCTACATCCGCCTGCTGGACGCCACCGGCGGCAGCGTCCGCACCTTCGAGCAAATCGGCCGCACCTACATCCCCATCAACCCGGCCACCTACCAGGTGGAAGAGCTCCTCTGCACCGTGCCGGTCGTCTCGCTGGCGCTGGGCTCGGTGGCCGGCCTGCCGGCGGTCGAGGTCTGCCTCTCCCACTTCAGCGTCATGGTCAAGGGTATCAGCCACGTCTTCCCCGGAGGCCCGCCGGTCGTCAAAGCCGCCCTCGGCTACGACATCTCCAAGGAAGAGCTGGGTGATGAGCGTACCCAGGTCTTCCAGAGCGGGGTGGTGGACAACCTGGCCGAGACCGAGGACGAGGCCTTCCAGATGACACGCCGCTTCCTCAGCTACCTGCCACAGAACGTCTGGGAGATGCCACCCCGCACCGAGCCAGATGACGACCCCAACCGCCGCGACGAGGAGCTGCTGTCAATCATTCC
>CAZBPZ010000043.1:0-14374 GCA_964493955.1 uncultured Dehalococcoidales bacterium
CGTTCACCCACCCAGGTGTCGTAGCCCTCCGGCAGGGACTCGATGAAGTCATGGAGCTGGGCCAGCCTGGCGGCGGCCACGATTTCCTCCTGGCTGGCATCAACCGCCCCGTAGGCGATGTTCTCGGCAATGGTGGCGGAGAAGAGGAACACGTCCTGCTGGACAATGCCGATATTCCGTCGCAGTGAGGCCAGTGTTACGTCGCGGATGTCAACCCCGTCAATCGTGATGCTGCCGGCGGTGACATCGTAGAAGCGGGGAATCAGGTTGACAAGGGTAGTCTTGCCGCTGCCCGTCGTGCCGACCAGGGCCACCATCTCCCCTGGTTCCGCCCGGAGGTTTATGTCTTTCAGGACGGTACCGGCGACCTCGTAGGAGTCAGGCTGGCTGTAGCTGAAGGAGACGTCGTGGAACTCCACCAGGCCTTTCACGTCCTTGAGTTCAATGGCACCGCGCTTTTCTTTCACCGCTGACTCGGTATCAAGCACCTCGAAGATGCGCTCCCCGGCGGCCATGGCACGGGAGACCATCGGCACCATGTAGCCCAGCATGCGGATTGGCATGGCCATCATTGCCAGGTAGAAATAAAAGGCTGAAAGCTCGCCAACCGTCAGCCGGCCGGCAATGACCTCCCGGCCACCGAACCAGATTATCAGGCCGCTGGCCAGAGTAAACACCAGCGACATCAGCGGGATGTTGAATGCCTGGATGAGGCTGGAGCGCAGGCTGTCCTCGTAGAGGGCGGTGGCCTTCTGCCGGAACTTGTGCGATTCGTAACCCTCGCGGGTGAAGGCCTTGACCACCTTGACCCCGGCCAGGTTCTCCTGGAGGACTATCCCCAGGGCCGCCAGGCCTTCCTGGATTCGTGTCCAGAGCGGCCGCAGCATCAGGCCTATCCGGGCGGCCCAGTAGCCCACGAACGGTATGCAGGCCAGGCTGATGAGGGCAAGCTGCCAGTTGGCCATGAGCATAATCACACAGATACCGACAAAGGTAATGACGATGTAGAGTGTCCGCAGCGCCCCGATTGAGATGAAGAAGCGGACGGCTTCAACGTCCTGGGTGGCGCGGGACATGAGCTGGCCGGTTTGTGCCCTGTCATGGAAGGCAAAGCTCAGCCGCTGGATGCGGTCGTACAGGCGGTTGCGAATGTCATAGGCCACCCACTGCGAGACATACTCGCCGAGGTAGGTCTGCCCGAAGGCGAAGGCCCCCCGCAGCGCCGAGGCCCCCAGGATGGCCAGTCCCACCCAGATGAGGTACGTCCGTGTCTGGGGCGTGAGGCCTGCCGCAGCCCGGGCCGTGATACCGGTATCAACGGCGATACGAATAAGCTGCGGCACACCGAGGGCGAAAGCCGTGGCCATGATGACGCAGATATTGGCCAGGACGACATGTTTCCAGTACCGCTTGAGGAAGCCGAGCAGCCGAACCAGCGTACGCATCTGACGGTAATTATAGTCCCGCCTTGGGGAGAAATACAACTTCGGTCCGGTGGTTGCCGGGGGTACATCTGGCCGCTATTCTCTGCTAGAATGAGTGGGTCGGGAGTAGGGAGGGGAAGTGTCGGAACTGGCAGACGAGCATGACTTAGGATCATGTGCCGCAAGGCGTGGGGGTTCGAATCCCCCCTTCCCCACTTTTTAAATGGAAATCCCTTCATCCCTGGCTAATTCCAGCACCAACAAGGCTGCTATCTTCTCAGAGCAGATTTTTTTGTTACTTAAGATTAAGACCTTGTGAAGACAATGAGTATATGGAAGTCAGGCTCTGATAGGCTCTTCAATTATATTTTCTACCTACCTTTTGGCGGCGAAGGGAGTTTTAGGAGAAAGTGTCTGGACTTTGCCCGTATAGAAAAGGGTGATAGGGTTCTGGACGTGTGCTGTGGTAGCGGGGTACTCACCAGACTAATTGGGGAATGCTCGGGCTGTTCGGGACAAGTTATCGGCGTTGACATCTCTCAGTCTGCTCTGAAAGAAGCCAAAAACCTGCAAAACCAGTGCATTGCATTTACCTGTGCTTCCGGTGAAAATCTGCCGCTTAGGTCGTCCAGTTTTGACAAGTGTTTCCTCTCCTTCGGGTTGCACCATATGGATAGACAAGCAAGGCAAAAAACTCTTCAAGAAATCGGCCGAACTCTGACTGCAGGCGGTAGCCTTTTTGTGATTGAATATAACCTGCCGGAGGGGGCGGTGGCGAAGCTTATCTCAAGAGCCTTGGTTAAACTCGACACGAGTCAGGAAGCATGCCCGATGCTGATGAACGCTAATCTTACGGAAGAGCTTCAAAAAGCTGGCCTCACGATAAAAAGACGCGAGTTCATTGGTAGAGGTATAATTCAACTCGTAGAGGCAGGCAAGTAGCGGCTGTATCTGGCTCTGTTAATTCTGTGCTTAAAACCCTGGGCTAAATACGACCTCAAAACTTCTACCTATTGATACCCCTTCCCCACCACGAGGCTATACAGGCCGCCCGGCACAGTGAAGGGTGATTCGGGGCCGTAGTGCTACTCCGGAGGTGCAACCTCAGCGCACGCCGGCCGGTGGCCGTAGTCGTACCCTAAAGTCTCTTTATGCCAACGTCCGGCAGTTCCTGCTCGTGTGCCGCGTATGAGGAGAAGTCACGCCCCCGTGCGGGGGCGTGGATTGAAACGTGCCTTCCAGGGGTTTTCCGGGGTTAGCCCTCTTTCAGCCTCTGCGTCAGCCGGGGCACAATCTTGAAGAGGTCACCGCAGAGCCCGTAGGTGGCCACCTCAAAAATGGGGGCGTCCGGGTCATCGTTGATGGCCACGATTACCTCGGCTGTCTGCATGCCGGCCAGGTGCTGCACTGCCCCGGAGATACCGCAGGCGATGTAGAGCTTCGGGCAGACCGTCTTGCCTGTCTGGCCTACCTGGTGGGCGTAGGGTATCCATCCCTCGTCCACGGGCGGGCGCGACGACCCCACCGCTGCGCCCAGTACCCGGGCCAGCTCCCGGACAAGTTCGAAGTTCTCCGGCCGGCCAAGCCCCCGCCCGCCGGCCACGATGATGTCAGCCTCCTCCAGCCTGACCTTCTCTTCCAGCTCCTGCACGAACTCGAGCAGCTTTGTCCTGGCGGTGACGCGGGCCTTATTAAAGTCCAGCCGGACGATTTGGCCGCGGCGGGATGTATCGGCACGGTTGCGCTTGAAGACACGCGGCCGCACGGTTGACATCTGGGGCCGGCGTGTCTGGCAGGTGATGGTGGCCATGATGTTGCCGCCGAAGGTGGGGCGGGTCTGGAGGAGCAGCCGGCTCGCCGGGTCAATCTCGAGCCCGGTGCAGTCGGCCGTAAGGCCGGTCCCGAGCCGGGCCGCCACCCTGGGGAGGAAGGCCCGTCCGAACGAGGTTGCCCCCGCCAGCACTATCTCCGGCCGGTACTCGCGCACCAGGCGCAGCAGCTCGGCGGCGTAGATGTCTTCCTGGGGGGTTGCCAGGAGGGGGTCATCAACCAGGTAGACGCGGTCCGCCCCGTGGGTAATCAGCCGCTCCACGTCCTGCACGTTGTGGCCGAAGCAGACGGCGCAGAGCTCGGTACCGAGGGCATCGGCCAGCTCCCGGCCCTTTGCCACCAGCTCGAAGGCCACGGGCTTCAGCACCCCTGACCGTTGCTCGGCATACACCCAGACACCCCGGCAGGAGTCATCGGCCGGGGCCGCTGCGGCCGGCTTTTCGATGATGATGGCCTCGAGGGCACAGGCATCAGCGCAGGCCCCGCAGAGGTTGCAGCCGGCACCGATGACGGCCACGCCCTCCACCACCGAGATGATGCCGAACGGGCAGGCCATCACACAGTTGCCGCAGCCGCTACAGAGGTCAGCCTCAACGCGGATGCTCACCCTATTCCCAGCCCCCTGAGTCTTTCCACCAGTGCCTCGACCTGCTCGGCCGGGCCGCCCTCCAGCATCTCGCCGCGCCGCTGCCGCTGCGGGAAGAAGACCTTCTGTACCGTGGTGGGGGAGCCGGCCAGGCCCACCCGGCCGGCATCAATTCCCATCTCCGCCACCGTCCAGACCGGGATTTCGGCCCGGCGGGCGCGCCTCGTACCGCGCAGCGAGGGCAACCGTGGTACGTTGATTTCCTTGACGACACTCATCACCGCCGGGAGCGGCACCTCCAGCACCTCGTAGCCTTCCTCCACCATCCGTTCCACTGTCATCTGGCTGCCGGTCACGTCCCTCACCCGGCTGACATAGGCGGCGAAGGGCCAGGCCAGCATCTCGGCCATCTCCGGGCCCACCTGGCCGGTATCGCCGTCGATTGACTGGCGCCCGCAGATGGCAAGGTCGCACCCCAGCCGCAGTACCACCTGCGATAGCGTGTAGGCGGTGGCCAGGGTATCACTGCCGGCGAGGGCACGGTCGCTTATCAGCACCGCGTCGTCAGCCCCCAGGCTGATGGCCTCGCGCAGCATCTCCTCCGCCTGGGGCGGCCCCATGCTGATGGCGGTGACGGTGCCCCCGAAGCGCTCCCTGAGGCGCACACCCTCTTCCAGGGCGTAGGTGTCGAACGGGTTGGTGATGTTCTTGATACCCTGGCGCCGCAGGGTATTGGTCTGCGGGTCTATCTCTACCTCGGTGGTCCCGGGTACCTGTTTCAGGCAGACGATGATTTTCATCCGATTTCGCGGCGTGCCTTCCTCTTACGCAGGTTGATGGCCACGGCGTTGCGCAGCACCTCGTTGGAGCCCTCGTAAATCTGGGTTATCTTGGCATCGCGCATCATCTTTTCCAGCGGGTAGTCACGCATGTAGCCGGCCCCGCCGCAGAGCTGCACGGCCTCAGTAGTAACCTTCATGGCCACGTCCGAGGCAAAGAGCTTGGCCATGGCCGCTTCTTCGGTGTAGCTCCTGGCGCCGGCGTCAATCGTGCGGGCCACGGCGTAGACCAGTGCCCGGGCGGCCTCCACCAGCGTGGCCATCTCGCCAAGCCGGTCCTGCACCACTGGCAGGGAAATCAGCGGCTGTCCGAACTGGATGCGCTGCGAGGTGTAGTCCACCACCGCCTCCAGTGCCCCCTGGGCAATACCCACCGCCTGTGCCCCGATGCCGGGCCGTGACCTGTCCAGCACCCGCATCGTCAGGATAAACCCGGTCCCTTCCCGGCCAATCAGGTTCTCCTCGGGCACGAAGCAGTCGCGGAAAACAAGCTCGCGGGTGGCCGAGGTGCGGATACCCATCTTCTTCTCTTTCTTGCCGAAGGTGAAACCGGGGGTGCCCTTCTCCACGATGAAGGCGCTGGCCCCGCGCGGGCCTCTGGTCTTGTCCGTCAGGGCGATGATGGTGTATATCTCGGCCTCACCGCCGTTGGTGATGAACTGCTTGGTGCCGTTGAGCACGTAGCCGCCCGGTACCTTGTCGGCCGTGGCCCTGATGCCGGCGGCATCGCTGCCGGCGGTGGGCTCGGTTAGCCCGAAGGCGGCCAGGCGCTCCCCGGAAGCGATGGCTGGCAGGTATTTCTGCTTCTGGGCCTCGCTGCCTGCCTGGATGATGGCGGTGGCCCCCAGGGCGCTGGCGGCGTAGCTCACGGCCACGCCGCTGCAGACCCGGCTCAGCTCTTCCACCACCAGGCAGAGGTCCAGGCAGCCGCCCCCGAGCCCGTCGTACTCTTCCGGGATGAAGATGCGGAACATATCGCTGGCGGCCAGCTCTTTCATGATGCCCCAGGGGAACTCCTCGCTCTCGTCCAGCCCGGCCCGCACCGGCAGGACGCGCTCCTCGGCAATACGCCGTGCCAGTGACTTCAGCGTAATCTGGTCATCCGTCAGGAAATAGTCCAATGGCTCCTCCGTGCTGTCAGTTAGCGGGCCCGATGCTGAAATGGCTGTCCGCGGTTTCGCCGCCCGAACATCCGCGCTGCCACCGCGGCACTGTGCGTAAAACGGCACTATTATAGACGGAGGCTGCGGCCGGCTGTCAAGCTGCGGGGGTTAGGCTGGCAGGTGGGGTGGTGACCGCCGTTACGTTGCCGGCCGGCCGCGATTGTGGGGCCGAGGGAGTTGGGCTATAATGCAGCCTATGCCGGAGCTGACGGCCGTCAGGATAAGCTGGATATACCGGGTGTGCGTGCCCCCGGTCTGCCTCTTCCTCCGCCTCATGTGCCGGTGGGAGGTGCGGGGCCGGGAAAACGTGCCGCCTGCCGGCCCCCTGCTGGTGGTGGCCAACCACATCACCAACCTGGACCCCCCGCTGCTGGCGCTCAGCCTGGGGCGCTACGCCGTCTTTATGGCCAAGCAGGAGCTGTTCCGGTCGCGCCTGGGGGCATATTTCATGCCGCGCCTCGGTACCTTCCCGGTTGACCGCGCCCGGGTGAGCCGGAGGCTGCTGCACCTGGCCGAGGAGGTGCTGGCGGCCGGCCATGTGCTGGTCATCTTCCCGGAGGGCCAGCGCAACCGTGACGGCCGCCTGCGCAGGGCCCTGCCCGGGGCGGCGGTGGTGGCTGCCAGGACGGGGGTACCCATCCTGCCGGCGGCTATCACCGGCACGGAGGCTTTCAGGTTGCGCCGTCCGCTGGCCCGGCCGCGCGTGGTGGTGACCTTCGGCAAGCCCTTCCACCTGCCGGCGGGGAGCACGCGGGCTGACCGGGCCGCCCAGACCGCCTGCATCATGGAGAACATCGCCCGGCTGCTGCCGCCGGCCTACCGCGGTGTCTACGGGGGGGATAGTCCGGCATGAAGGCCCGGCCCACGATTGAGAAGGCCGCCGGCACTGGCTTCTGTTTTGGGGTGCGCCGTGCCCTGCGCCGGCTGGAGGCGGTGGCGGCCGAGCACGGCGGTGTGGAGTCGCTCGGGCCGGTGGTGCACAACCGGCAGGTGCAGCGGGGCCTGGAGGCCAGGGGTGTGCGGGTGGCGGGGAGCGAGGACGATATCCACGGGACGGTGGTGGTGATAGGTGCCCACGGCATCAGCCCGGCGGTTGAGCGGGAGCTGGCTGACCGCGGCATTGAAATCATCGATACTACCTGTCCCTTTGTGCGCCGGGCACAGCGGGTGGCGGCCCGTCTGGCCCGGGCGGGGTTCACGGTGGTCGTCTACGGCGATGCGGGTCACCGCGAGGTGAAGGGCATCCTGGGCTGGGCCAGGGGACGGGGCCTGGCCACGCTTGATGCCGCCACGGTGGCGGCCATAGCACCGCCGCCGCGCTACCTGGGGGTGCTGGCGCAGACCACCCAGGTCCCCGCCGCCTTCACCGCCTTTGCCCGGGATATTGTGGGGGCCGTGCTTGGCAAGGACTCGGAGCTACGGGTGATAGATACCATCTGCCACGATATCCGCCGGCGGCAGGGGGCGGCGCTGGCCCTGGCGCGGCGGGTGGACCTGATGCTGGTGGTGGGTGACCCCGCCAGTGCCAACACCAACCGCCTGGCGGAGCTCTGTTCCTCGGTGGTGGCCACCCGCTTCATCGAGACGGCGGCTGATGTACAGCCCGGCTGGCTGAATGGCGTGGGGAGCATTGGCGTGGCGGGAGGGGCCTCCACGGCCGAAGAGACCATTGACGGGGTAATAGCCCGCCTGCGGGCCATTACCGGCCAGTCATAGCCCTATTGCCTGCGCCACCGTCTCCCGGTGGTAGTCGGCGCTGCCGAAGCTGAGCTGGGCCGCCTTTCCCCGCCGGGTGAAGAGGTGGAGGTCGTGGTCAATGGTGCAGCCGATGGCACCGTGTATCTGGTGCGCCAGGGTTATTACCCGCTCGTAGGCCTCGCCCGTCCAGACCTTGGCCACGGCGATGTCGGCCCGGCAGGGCAGCCCCTCACCCAGCCGCCAGGCTGCCTGGTAGGTGACGAAGCGGGCCCCGTCGACATCGGTCGCCATCTGGGCGCAGTAGTGCTGGATTACCTGGAAGCTGCCGATTGGCCGGTTGAACTGGCGGCGCTCCCGGGCATAGTCGAGCGTCATTTCCAGCACGCGCTGGATGGCGCCGACGATGTCGCAGCTGCGGGCCACCGCCGCCCGGTCAAGGGTGCGCTGCACCACTGGCCAGCCTTCCGGGGGGACCAGCCGGCTGGCGGCCGGCACCCGGACTGCTTCAAGCTTTACCTCGAAGAGGCGGTCCCCGGAGATGGTTGCCAGCGGCCTGAGGCTGATGCCGGGTGTGCCTGCCGGGACAATGAAGATGGATATTCCCGCTTCGCCGCTGGAGCCGGGGGCACGGGCCACGCACAGCAGGCTGTCGGCCAGGTGGGCGTCCGGTACGAACAGCTTGGTGCCGCTGATGGTGTAGCCGTCCCCGCCCGGGGTGGCGGTAGTGGCGATGGCAGCGGCGTCGTAGCCGCCGCCCGGCTCGGTGAGTGCCAGGGTGATGATGCTTTCACCGCGGGCAACTGGCGGCAGGAGCTGCTGCTTCTGGTCCCGGCTGCCGGCGTCGAGGATGGTCATGCCGCCCAGGACCACGCTCGAGAAGAACGGGCCGGGCAGGCAGGCGCGCCCCATCTCTTCCAGCAGGATGGCCAGGTCAATGAAGCCCATGCCGCTGCCGCCGTACTCTTCGGGGAAGGCCAGGCCCATCCAGCCCAGGCCGGCCATCTCGCGCCAGAGCTCGGGCGAGTAGCCCTCTGCGCTTTCCAGCATCTGGCGTACTCGTGATGGCGGGCAGCGGTCTGCCAGAAAGTCGCGCGCCGCCGCGCGCAGCATTTCCTGCTCTTCGCTCAGGCCAAAGTCCATGGCTACACCTGTTCCTCCTGTGGTTTACGGCCGGTCCGCTGCCGCAGCACCGCCAGGAACTCCGGCGGTGTCTTGCCGCGTGATAGTTTTTCCATGGGACACATGCCGTCGCCACGGTTGTTCATAATGCAGGGCACCGTTTTCTCAAACCGGTAGCAGATGCCGTGGTTCTCCAGGGTATCCACCGCCAGCCGGCTGCCCAGCGGGCTCCTCACCTCGGCGCAACCGATGAGGCACAGCAGCAGGGCGGCGGCGTTGCCGGTGACACGGTCAAAGACAGTCACCCCCCCGGGGTGCGCTACGGCGGCATCAAGGTAGTCCAGTAGCGGCAGCAGCCGCTCCCGGGCCGAGGAAAAGAGCAGGCAGCCGCGGTGGTACACCCGCAGGGTGTCGTGGCTATCAAGGAACTTCCGGTACTCGGCGTCAGTCATCGGGCGGCTACTCGGTGTACTGTATCTCGGCGTTGGGATAGACGGCCACCCTGGCGCTGGCCCCATGGCGGGAAAGCAGCACCAGCACGTCCTGCCAGGTGTGCAGTAAGACGACCCGGTCCGCCTCTCCGAACCAGCTCCGGCTGGCCAGGTCCGGGTACTGGCTGAAGACGATGAGGCGGTTGACGTGGGCCGGGACCCGTCCCGGCCGGTGCATGATGGCGGCGGTGGAGCGGCCGAACGGGCCGAGCAGGTAGTGGGTCACCTGGCCGTCCGGGGCGTTGGCGATGATAACCACGTCGCCCCCCTCGGCCACCGAGCGGTAGGCAATGTTGGCCCCGATGAAGCCCTCGTTGGCCTTGTGGAAGGTGTTGGCGATGACGATATCCGGTGACTCGGCCGGGGTGGTGAGGTAGTGTGACTTGGCCGCGGCCACGGCGGCGGCGTACGAGGGGCCGAGGGCCCCGGCGAAGACGGCCGTGGTCTCGCCCCGGCTGTTCATGAGCACGTTTATCATGATATCCAGCCTGGCCAGGGCGGCCGCCTCTTCCACGTCCCTGGCCATGAGGTTTTCATCGTAGATGCCCATGCCGGCGATGCGCCGCTGGCGCGGCCGGGACATCATCTCGTTGAAGGCACGGTGGTTGTGGCGCGTTGTCTCAAACGAGGTCACTCCGGGCAGGATTATCTTGCCTCCGCCCCCGAAGCCGTTCATGGGGTGTGGCACCACCGAGCCGATGGCTATCTTGAGGTCACACTTCATGACCTCCTCGTTGACGTAGACCTCGGTGCCGTAGGTGCGGGTGCGGCCCACGTAGGTACAGTTGCCGAAGGCGTTGTGGTTGTAAACGGGGAAGCGCCGCATCACGTCTTCACCCAGCTTCTTGGCGAAGTGCTCGCGGGTATAGGCGCCGTGGCAGCCGAGGGCGCAGATAAAGCGTACCTGCTCGTCCTTGATTCCGGCCGCCGCCAGCTCGTCCAGTACCGCCGGTAGCACGTCCGAGGTGCGGGTGGCACGCGTCATGTCGTCAAAGATAATCACCACCTGTTCCCGGCCGCGGGCCATCTCCCGGAGCGGCGGGGAGCCGATGGTACTGGCCACGGCCGCCCGGATGGCCTCGGCGGAGAGGGCGGGGGCATCGTGCCCCTGCATGCGGCAGGTCTCAATCTGCCACCCGTCCGGCACGGGCAGTTCAAGCTGGCTGATGCCGTACCAGGCAAGCTGGGGAAGGCTGATGGTGGCCATGCTTTCTCTCCTTATCACTGGCTGGGCAGGCCCAGGCCGCGGGTGGCGATGATATTGCGCAGCACCTCGGTGGTGCCTGCCTGGAGGCTGTACCCCCGGGAGCCGAGGTAGGAGTGGGGTGCCATTCCCAGCATCGGCGCGTGGGGCGACTCGGCTACGAGCTGACCGTAGAGGCCCAGGATATCGGTGGCGACGGTTGCCAGGTGCTGCTCGAAGGCGGTGCAGTAGGCCTTGGCCATGGCCGCCTCGACGTTGGGGGCGCGCCCTTGCTCCATCACCCAGACGACGCGGTAGGTGAGCAACCGGCCCACCTCAAACTCCACCTGGAGCTGGGCCAGCTTCTGCCGCAGCAGCGGGTCCCGGCGGAGGGGGTGGCCCTGGTGCTCGGTCTCGCGCACGAAGCGCAGCAGGGCATCGAACAGGGGGTAGTTACCCATGAGGCGCTCCAGCCCGGCCCGCTCATAGTCGAGCTGGGTCATAATCTGGTAGAAGCCGCGGTTTTTTTCACCGATGAGGTACTTCTTATGGACGCGGACGCCGTCGTAGAAGACCTCGCCCCAGGCCTCGCTACCGGTGATGTCAATGATGGGGCGGATGGTGATGCCGGGGCTGCGGGCGTCGATGACAAACTCGCTGATACCACGGTGACGGGGAGCGTCCGGGTCGGTACGGGCTACCAGGTAGATGTGGGTCATGAAGCGGGCGCAGCTGGTCCACATCTTCTGGCCGGTGATAACGTAGTAGTCACCGTCTTCGACCGCCCGGGTCTGCAGGGCAGCCAGGTCGGAGCCAGCCTCGGGCTCGCTCATGCCGAGGCCCACGTAGGCCTCTCCCCGGAGGATGGGGGGCAGGAGCTCCTGTTTTTGCTCTTCGGTGCCGTAGGCCAGGATGGAGCGGCCTATCTGGCGGTCGGCAAACCAGTGGCAGGCGGCCGGTGCCCCGTAGCGCAGCATCTCCTCGGTCAGTATCAGCCGGTCAATTTCGCTGCGCCCCTGCCCGCCGTATTCCTTCGGCCAGGTCAGGCCTATCCAGCCGCGTTCGGCCACCTTCCGGGTGAACTCGGGCGAGTAGCCCTGTATCCAGCCGTCGCACATCGGGCGGAAGGTGCCATTCCTTATCTCGTCCTCAAGAAACCCGCGCACCTCGGCGCGGAAGGCCTCCTGTTCCGGTGTAAAGACAAAGTCCATCTGGTCCGGCTCCTGCTCGGGTTCAGTGGTACCGTTACCTCCCGCCCTCAGACGGCCAGGCAGGTAACGGTGCGCGAGATACCACCGATGGGATGGATAATCTGGGTGACGATGTCACCTATCTTGTTGAGGGTATCACCTTCAATCACGGCGATGATGTCGTACGGGCCGGTAACGAGGTCAACCGACCTGACCCCTTCGAGTTTTTCAAGGGCGGTGGCGACCTCCCGGGTCCGGCCAACGTTGGTCTCAATAAGGACGAATGCCCTGGGCATGGGAAAACACCTCCTTACCCGGCTTGAAGACGGGGTAGCCCCGCGGGGAATTGCCTTCCCAATTATACCGTATGCCTGCCGGCAGGTTCCATCCGCATGAGGCCCGTCCTTCGCCATGTACTTGGCCGCGCAGGATTATACCGTATGCCTGCCGGCGGGTTCCATCCGCACCGCGGTGGGTGGTGGGGTCCCGGTAAAGGAAAGGCCAGCCCAGCGGCTGGCCTTTCTCTTGTCCGGGGCTTACCTATTTTTCCCCTTCCTCCAGGACGATACGGGCGTCAACTGCCACGGCACCATCGCTGTAGGCGAAGACGGGGTTGAGGTCAAGCTCCTTGATTTCCGGGTGGGCTTCCACGAACTCGGAGACCTTGAGAATCATGTCCTCCAGCTTGGCCACGTCCACCGGCTCGCTGCCGCGGTAGCCTTCGAGCAGGGGGTACCCCTTGATTTCGCGTATCATCTCGGCGGCGTCGCGCCGCACCAGCGGCACAATCCGGAAGGACACGTCCTTGAGAATCTCCACCAGGATACCGCCCAGCCCGAACATCAGCACCGGGCCGAACTGGGCGTCTTTTGACATGCCGATGATTACCTCTACCCCGGGCCGGGCCATCTTCTGCACCGAGACACCTTCAATCCGGGCCTCCGGGAAGGCCTGCTTGATGGAGGCCATGATGGCGTCGTAGGCCTCTGCCACCTGCTGCTCGCTGTCGAGCCCCAGCTTGACACCGCCGGCGTCGCTCTTGTGGACCACGTCGGTCGAGGCTATCTTCAGCACCACCGGGAAGCCCATCTCCCGGGCCAGGGCTATTGCCTCGTCACGGCTTGCTGCCAGCTTCGTCTCCACGACATTGACGCCGCCGTCCGCCAGTAGCTGTTTGGCCTCTACCTCTGTCAGCAGGGTGCGGCCCTCGCTGCGGGCCCGGTTTATAATCTTTTGTGCCGTTGTCATTGAAGTTTCCCCCCAGCGTGAAACTCAGCTTGCCTAGTTTAGCAGAAGCGGCCCGCTTTGCCAAATTGGTGGCTAGGGCAGCCGCTGGAACCGCAGGTGCAGGGCACACTTCGTGCCGGGTGTTACCCGGGCGCGGTGGTCAAGGCGGTGGCCGACCACCCAGATAATGTTTTCACCGGAGACCACCAGCGGCACCCGGTCGCGCCAGTGGCGGGGCACCTGCTCGTCAATCATAAAGCGGCTCAGCCGCTTCAAATTGCCCATCCCCAGCGGCTGGAAGCGGTCGCCGTGGCGGCGGGTGCGTACCACCAGCGGCGGGGTGGCACGGGCAGCATCCAGGTTGGCAGTGAAGCCGTCCGCCGCTGGTGGGGCCGCTTCCACCGGCAGGACCTGGGCCGTGACCCTCCAGCCGGGCAGCCGTGTCTCACCGGGGACATGCAGTGTTACCTCGCCGGCCATCTCCGGCCAGGGGCAGGCTGCCTCTGCATCGTGCCCCAGCAGGTAGCGGTCATAGCTGACCACGAAGCGCAGGCGGCGTGGCAGGTTGATACTGCGCCCTGCCCGCAGGGAGAGGGCCGCCTCCATGGCGCGGACATGGCGCTCCTCCAGGTCCACGCTGTTTCCCCATGCCTCCACCAGCGCCCGCCGCAGCAGGTTGCTCCGCAGGTAGGGCGATAGCGCCAGCAGGCCGGCCCGCTCCAGGACGATGGTGTCACCCTCGCGCCGGGCTACCTGTTCCCAGGCCAGGCCCGTCACTTCCTCCAGCAGGGCCACGTCCTGCCGGACGATGGCGGCCGTCCGTTGCAGGGCGTCAACCACCCGCGGGTTGTACTCTTCCAGCAGCGGCAGGAGCTGCTGGCGCAGCCGGTTGCGCAGCGGTAGCAGCGAGCGGTTGGAGGCGTCCTGGCGGGGGCGCAGGCGGTGCTGGCGGCAGTAGGCGAGCGCCTCGGCCCGCCTGATTTCCAAAAGTGGCCGTATGACCACCACCTCGCCGCTTTCGGTCTGCCAGCGGCTGAGCGGCAGCAGGCCCCGCAGGCCGGTGGTGCCGGCCCCGCGGATGAGGTGGAGCAGCAGCGTTTCGGCCTGGTCATCGGCGGTGTGGCCGACAGCTACACGCCCGGCCCCGGTCTGGCGGCAGACACGCGCCAGGAAGGCGTAGCGGGCCTGGCGGGCTACCTCTTCCAGCGAGCCCCGGCCGGGGGTGTGAAGCAGCCCCACCTCGGCCCGCCCCAGGGTAGCCGGCAGCCCCAGCCGCTTTGCCAGCCGGGCCACGTAGCGGGCATCGGCGGTGGAGGCAGCCCCGCGCAGGCGGTGGTCAAGGTGGGCCACGTGTAGCCGCCAGCCGTATTCGCGGCTCAGCTGGTGCAGCAGGTACAGCAGGCAGACCGAGTCCGGGCCGCCGGAGACCGCCACCACCAGGGATGCCCCGGGCGGCAGCAGGCGGTTCTGCTGGATGAAGTGCCTCACCCGGGCTGCGAGCGGCGGCCTGCCTGAAAGCATTCCTGGCACCTCTACCCCGGTCGGTGCTATGGGGGTTTACCGCACCCGCCACGGCGGGCGCGCCCCGGCCCGGCGCGGGCGTGGCTCGGGCCGGCGTGCCTCC
>CAZBPZ010000044.1:0-13837 GCA_964493955.1 uncultured Dehalococcoidales bacterium
GCCGGGGCGGCCTGCATTTTGCTAATAGGGAAGGCCCCCGGCCGCAGGGCCGGGGGCCTTTGGTTTTGCGCCGGGCCCTCCTAGCCGATGAGCCGGGCGAAGAAGAGGCTGGCGCTCCCGGCCACCCCGGCAAAGACGATGGATACCATGGCCATCAGCTTGATGAGGATGTTCAGCGAGGGTCCGGAGGCATCCTTCAGCGGGTCGCCCACGGTGTCACCGACGACGCTCGCCTTGTGAGCGTCGGAGCCTTTGCCGCCCAGGGCGCCCGTCTCGATGTATTTCTTGGCGTTGTCCCAGGCACCGCCGGCGTTGGCCAGCATGATGGCCAGCACAAAGCCGGTGGTCAGGCCGCCGAAGAGCACGCCCATCACCGCCCCCGGCCCGAGGACTGCGCCCACCAGAATGGGCACGATGATGGCCAGCATCGCCGGGAGAATCATCTCCTTCTGGGCGGCCCGGGTGGCAATGTAGACGACCCCGCCGTAGTCGGGCCGGGCGGTGCCCTCCATCAGCCCCGGGATTTCTTTCCACTGCCGGCGCACTTCTTCCACCACCTTGCCGGCGTTACGGCCCACCGCCAGGTTGATAAGGGCGCAGAAGACGAAGGCCAGCATGGCACCGATGAAGATGCCGGCCAGCACCTTGGGGTTCATCAGGCTGATGTCATACCACTGCACGAAGGTGTTGATGGTGGCCACCCTGAGCTGCTCCACCGTGGCGAAGACCCCGGGTACTACCTCGGCCAGGCCGTCGGCACTGTGCTCGGCAATCCTGATCAGGGCGGCCCGCACCTCTTCAATGTAAGAGGCTACCAGCGCCAGGCCGGTGAGGGCTGCCGAGCCGATGGCGAAGCCCTTGCCGGTGGCCGCCGTGGTATTGCCAATCGAGTCAAGCTTGTCGGTGCGCTCCCGCACCTCGGGGTCCAGGCCGGCCATGGTAGCGTTACCGGAGGCGTTATCCGCAATCGGCCCGTAGGCATCGGTCGCCAGGGTGATTCCCAGCGTGGACAGCATGCCCACGGCCGCCAGGGCGATGCCGTAGAGGCCCTGCACCGGTACCTGGAACCCGCCGGCCAGGCCGTAGCTCAGGAGGATGCCGATGGCGATGCTCACCACCGGGATACCGGTGGAAAGCTGACCGATGGAAAGCCCGGCAATCACCACCGTGGCCGGGCCTGTCCGGGCCTGCTCGGCGATTCCGCGCGTCGGCCCATAATCGTACGAGGTGTAGTACTCGGCGGCCTTGCCGATGATAATCCCCACCAGCAGGCCCACCAGTATCGCCGCCCAGATACGCACCGCCGGGCCTATTCCCAGGTCAGACTGGATGCCCAGCATGTAGACCACCAGCCCGCCCGAGGCCAGCGCAATCAGGACAGCGCTGACATTGATGCCCAGCCCCAGCGACTTGAGCAGCGCCGCGGTTGAAGCGCCCTCGCGGGTGCGCACCAGGTAGATGCCCAGAATGGAGAACATCACGCCCAGGGCCGCAATTACCATCGGCAGCACGATGCCCATAATGCCGAAGCCGGCGGCAACACCCAGGGCGGCCGCTGCCAGGATGGAGCCGGCGTATGACTCATAGAGGTCGGCCCCCATCCCGGCCACGTCACCGACATTGTCACCGACGTTGTCGGCCAGCACCGCCGGGTTACGCGGGTCGTCCTCCGGAATTCCGGCCTCCACCTTGCCCACCAGGTCCGAGCCGACGTCGGCTGCCTTGGTGAAGATACCGCCGCCCACGCGGGCAAACAATGCCTGGGTGCTGGCCCCCATGCCGAAGGTCAGCATCGTCACCGTAATCTCGGCCAGGCTGAAACCGCTGAAGGACTTCATCAGGATAAACCAGAGGCAGATGTCCAGCAGGGCGAAGCCAACTACCACCAGGCCCATCACCGCCCCGCTGCGGAAGGCTACCTTGAGGGCCCTGTCCAGCGAGGTGCGGGCCGCGTGGGCGGTGCGGGCATTGGCGTAGGTGGCTGTCTTCATGCCCAGCCAGCCGCACAGGCCGGAAAAGAAGCCGCCGGTGAGGAAGGCGAAGGGTACCCAGCCGTTCATGATGGGTACCGCCATGCCGAAGGCGAGGTAGGCCAGGATGGCGGCCAGGATGACGAGCACCACCGCCACCACCTTGTACTGGCGCCTCAGGTAGGCGTTAGCGCCTTCACGCACGCCCTGGGCGATGGCCTGCATCCGCTCTGTACCCTCGGACTCCTGGCGCATGTTCCGGTAGAAGATGAAGGCAAAGAGCAGGGCCAGCAGCGAGCCCACCGGTGCCAGGTACCACAGGCCGGGTATCGCCTCGCTATCGCCGGCGGCGGCCGCCGCCGTGCCCTGGGCCGCTGTCCCGCCGGCCGTAAAGAACGACACCAGCAGGACCAGCCCCACCACCAGGCCGCAGCCCAGCAGCAGCGCCTTCTTGGTACGTAGCATACGTAACAGGGGAAGCTTCACTACATATCCTCCTTCTCCACAGGATAGTCTCCCAGCCTTTCCTCAAGCTCGCTCTGTCTCATTGTCAGTGTCAGGTCACTGCGGGTCCGCTCCAGTACACCGCGCACCATGTCCGTCACCCGGCGCAAGCTGTTGGTGAGGGCATCGGGGAAGTCCATCGTCACCAGGATGTTGTAGATGTCGTCCATGGCTTCCAGGAACTCCTCGCCGCGCGAGAGGTCCCCCTTCCGCAGGCTGTCCAGCAGGTAGCGCCGCAGCTCGCCCACGGCGTCGCCCAGCCCGTGCAGGTAGGCAACGGGGTCAATGTTCAGCTCCCGGGGTGTGGGGGGGGGCTGGCCGTTCACCAGGGCCAGCACCACCCTGCCCTCGGCCAGCTCTTTCTGGGCCTCGCGCACAAAACCGGCCCGCCCTATCTCGCTGTCGGCCGGCACTGCCCCGTAGGCCCTCTCCAGCAGGTCGGCCGCGGCTTTGAGGAGGGACTCGGCCTCGTTCATCTCCTGGCGGTGAATTGCCCGAATCGCCCGGCTGCAGTGGCGGATGGCATCGCGGCACAGCGGTAGAATCTGCTCCCGGGCCGCATCACGCTCTGCCAGGGTAGCGCGGATGTGTTCGGCAATGGTGTCCAGGTCCCTGGTGAACCTACCCACGGGCCTCCTCCAGACGCTGGCTGAACTGCCGGGCGGCTGCCCCGGGCGACGGCGCGTTCAGGACGGCGCTTATCACGCAGACAGCGTCGGCCCCGGCGGCCACCAGCTCCTTTACCTTCTCCGCCGTAATGCCGCCGATGGCCACCAGTGGCCGCTGCGTTACCTGGCGCACCTGCCCCAGGGTTGCCACACCGACCACTATCACCGCCTCCTTGGTGCTGGTGGGGTAGATTGAGCCGACGGCAATGTAGTCGGCCCCGGCACGGTCGGCCGCGACCGCCTGTTCGGGCGTGGTCACTGACACACCGAGGAGCACCCCCGGCGGTAGCAGCCGCCGGGCCTCCTCGGCCGGGAGGTCATCCTGCCCGACGTGCAGGCCGTCTGCCTCGCAGGCCAGCGCCATGTCCAGGTAGTCGTTCATCACGAAGAGCGCCCCGGCTTCCTGGCAGGCGGCCTTGAGCCGGCGCGCCAGCGCCAGCCGCTCCCGCCCCGGAAGCGCCTTGTCGCGTAGCTGCAGGACGGAAGCTCCCCCCTGCAGCACCGCCCGTGCTATCTCCAGGCAGTCACGCTCGCCGAGCACCGCCGTGTCAATGATGACGTACAGCCCGCTGATGCGGGCCGCCCGGTCGCGGCGGAGCAGGCGGTCCAGCAGCGCCTGCTCCAGCTCATAGAGTTCAAAGCGGGCATGCCTGAACGCAGCCGGGTCAAGCCCGGCCGCCTCCGGTAGCCTGGCCATTTCCTCCAGCGTGCGCAGCGCCTCCTGGGCGCGCCGGCTGTTGGCGATGACGCTGGCCGGCAGGCTGCGCCCGGCCGGCTCGTCCGGGACGGCCGTATCAATCCCCACGTCCCCCGCCGCATTCCTGGCCCTCACCAGTGCTTGCTGGAGGACGGTATCGGTGCCCCGGACCCGGTGGCGCAGGCTCTTGAGGCGCTCCGTCAGCGCCGTGTCATCCAGTACCAGGCGGGCCACATCCTCCAGCAGACGCAGCCCTTCAGCGGTACGGTTGAAGCTGGCGTCAATGACACGCAGGACTGATAGTGACATCTCACCCAAAGAAAGGCCCTCGCGGGCACACGGACAACCGGCCAATTCTAACATGCTCCTGCCGGCGCCGCAAGCTGGTATGGGGCCGGTTTCATCTGCATGGTATCGGTCAGCCCCTGTGCCTGGTTGCCGGTAAGGCGGGTGAAACGTGGGGCCGCGGTTGACACCCTGCCCGGGCGGCCCTAACATTCAGGTGAACAGGGAGAGGCACTGTTGCCACCGGAAGTACTTTCCAGCCAGGCCGTCCGCCAGGGACTCGGCACCCGGTTCGTGGGGCAGAGGCTACTTTATTTCCCCAGCGTTGGGAGCACGATGGACATCGCGCGGCGCGAGGCAGCGGCCGGTGCCCCGGAGGGTACGGTTGTCCTGGCGGAGCGCCAGACGGCTGCCCGGGGCCGGCTGCGGCGCGCCTGGGTATCGCCCGAGGGCAATATTGCCCTTTCCGTGGTATTCCGGCCGACGCGGGAGCACCTCCCCGCCCTGACAATGGTGGCGGCGCTGGCGGTGGTCAGCTCAATCGGGCAGGTCACCGGCCTGGCGGCCGCGATAAAGTGGCCCAACGACGTGCTGCTGGACGATAGAAAAGTCTGCGGCATCCTGCTGGAGAGCAGTCTCAGCGGCGAAAAGGTTAGCTATGCCATCGTGGGCATTGGCATCAACGTGGGCCTGGACGTGGCGGCGTTCCCGGAGACGGCCGAGAAAGCCACCAGCCTGGCGCGGGAGTGCGGCTACGAGGTGTCACGCCTCCAGCTTGTCCGGGCCCTCCTGGGCGCACTGGAACGCTATTACCTGGCCCCACCTGAAGCGGTGTTTGGCGAGTGGCGCCGCAGGCTCGTCACCCTGGGAAAGGCCGTCTGCATCACCCCGGCGGCCGGCGGTGCCTCCTTTGAGGCCGTGGCGGAGACGGTGGGTGCTGATGGCAGCCTGCTGCTCCGCCGCAGTGACGGGAGCCTCACCCGGGTCCTGGCGGGTGACGTGACCCTCAAAGCTACGGCGGGGCAGGGATAGCGGAGCCGGGGGGAGCCGGCCGGCTCCCCCCGGTGGCTGTTTAGGTCTGCTTGCTTTGCTCGGTTGACTCCGGCAGCTTGAAGAACATCTTCACCAGGTCGAGCGGCAGCGGGAAGATGATGGTGCTGTTCCTTTCGACGGCTATCTCGGTGAGCGTCTGCAGGTAGCGGAGCTGCAGCGTTACCGGCTCTCTGGCAATAATCGTACCCGCCTCAGCCAGCCGGGCCGATGCCTGGAACTCGCCGTCGGCGTGGATAATCTTGGCGCGGCGCTCACGCTCGGCCTCGGCCTGGGCCGCCATCATGCGCCGCATCTGCTCGGGCAGCTCCACCTGCTTGATTTCCACCGTGCTGACTTTAACGCCCCACGGGTCAGTATGCTCGTCAATGATGCGCTGCAGCATCTGGTTGAGCTTGTCACGCTCCGACAGCAGCTCGTCCATCTCTGACTGCCCGAGGACATTCCGCAGGGTGGTCAGGGCAATCTGCGAGGTTGCCCGGATGTAGTCGGCCACCTTCAGGCGGGCGGCCTCGGGGTCAATCACGCGGAAGTAGACCACGGCATCGACCCGTACCGTCACGTTATCACGGGTGATGACCTCCTGCGAGGGTACGTCCATGGTGACGATGCGCAGGTCAACCCGGAGCAGCCGGTCAACGAACGGGATGATGAGGAAAAGACCGGGGCCGCGCACCCCGGCGAACCGCCCCAGCCGGAGCAGGACCCCCCGCTCGTACTCGGGCAGTATCTTGACCGTGTTGGGGATGATGATGAGTAGTGCCAGCACAATGATGCCGATGATAATCCCGGTTGTCATTTTCTTCCCTCCTTAGGCTTGGCTTGCAGCGGGGTTACCTGGAGCACCAGGCCCTCAACTTTTGTAGCTTTCACCTCCCGGCCCGGTTCAGCACTTCCACCCGTGGATACGGCTGCCCACAACTCGCCGCCGGTCTGGTGATGGCGGTACCAAGCCGGCGGCCGCCAGGCTGACGACGGCGCCCGTAACTGTGGGGGCGCTCACGGCGTTCTCCCGGCGGCGGGCTTTACGTACAGCGTCATGCCGTCCACCCGCTCTATCATGACCTCCTCTCCGGCCGCCACCTCGCCGCTGGTTGAGACGGCATCCCACAGCTCACCTTCAACCAGGACGGTGCCGCGTGGAGCCAGCGCCGTCTTGACGACAGCCCTTTCCCCCACCATGCCCTCGCGGCCGGTGGCCGGCTGGCGGCGGTGTACTGCCACCACCTTCCGGATGACCAGTACCATCACGGCCGCCACCACGATTACCAGTGTGGCGATGACCCAGGGGTTCACCTGAAAGAGCGGTCCTCCCTTGAAGAGTATCAACGAGCCCAGTGTCAGGGCAATAATACCACCTCCGGTCAATAAGCCAAAGGTTGGGGTGAATATCTCGGCCAGGAAAAGCCCGAAGGCCCCCACCACCAGCAGTACCCCGGCGATGTTTACCGGCAGGTTCCCCAGGGCGTACAGCGCCAGAATCAGGCAGATGCCCCCGGCCACTCCGGGGAAAATCAGCCCGGGGTTGGATATCTCTACCCACAGCCCCAGCGTGGCCAGCCCCATCAGCACGAAGGCGATGTTGGGGTCGGTGATGGCCAGCAGGAATTTCTCCACCCAGCTCATCTCAATGTTCCGGACGAAGGCACCCTCGGTGCGGATGGTCACGGCCGGCCCGTCCAGCAGCGTCACCTCGTAGCCGTTGAGGGCGGCGAGCAGGTCATCCAGGCTGTCGGCCACGAGGTCGATAACGTTGAGCTCCAGGGCCTCGCGCTCGCTGGCCGAGACCGCCTCGCGCACGGCCCGCTCGGCCCACTCCACGTTGCGGCCGTGTGCCTGGGCCAGGCTGCGGATGTAGGCGGCGGCGTCGTTGAGTACCTTTTCCTGCATCGTCTCTGATAGCTCAACTTCCCCCTCAGAGCCGATGGATACCGGGCTGGCGGCCCCGATGGCCGTGCCCGGTGCCATGGCCGCCACGTGGGCGGCCACGGTGACGAATACCCCGGCCGAGGCAGCCCTGGCGCCGGGGGGTGATACGTAAACGGCCACCGGCACGCGGGCGTTGACAATGGACTGCACGATATCACGCATGGCGGTGTCCAGGCCGCCCGGCGTGTCCAGCCGGATGACACAGAGGCTGGCCCTCGTTTCTTCGGCCTGTTCAATCCCCCGGGCGACGTAATCGGCCATGACGGGGTTGATGACGCCCTTAACAGTGAGGACAATGATTGCCGGGGAGGCCGCTCGTGCCACCGCCGTCGCCGACATCACCACCAGCAACCCCAGGGCCACCATTCGGAAGGCTCTAAACATCTCACCTGTGCGGCCTGGCTAGCTTACCCGCATGATAGCACGGCCATGTTACCCGTTCAACCGGGCGGGCGTTGCCTTGACGCTGGCGGCAGCCCCCTGCTAACATGGCGGCACCGCTTTTGACATTACCGGAGGGCAGCATGACCACTGTCAATACCGTACTCGGCCCGGTTGATAGCAAGGACCTTGGATTTACGCTGATGCACGAACACGTCCTCTGCGCCTTCGCCGGGGCCTACCGCAACTACCCGGCCCTGCTCGGGCAGGACCCGCTGGAGCAGGCGGTGGCGGCTTTCAAAGAGGCGAAGGCAGGCGGGGTGGATACCGTGGTTGATGCCACCACGCTTGACCTGGGGCGTGATATCGAGCTGATTGCCGAGGTCTCCCGCCGCAGCGGCGTTAATATCATTGCCGTCACTGGCTGGTGGCTGGACGTGCCGCGCTTCCTCGGCTCGGTTACGGTGGAGCAGTACACCGAGGAGTTCGTGCGGGAGATAGAGGAGGGAATCGCCGGCACCGGCATAAAGGCCGGCCTGCTGAAGTCGGCCAGTGATTTCGGCGGCGTTACGCCGCAGACGGAGCCTATCCTGCGGGCGGTGGGGCGGGCGCACCTGAGGACCGGCGTTCCCATCATGCTGCATTCCTATTCGCCGGGGCAGGTGGGGCGCCAGCAGCTCCAGATTTTGCAGGAGGAGGGGGTTGACCCGAAGCACATCAAGTTTGACCACTCCAACGACACCACCGACCTGGAGTACCTTACCTGGTTGCTGGAGCAGGGGTGCTACCTGGGGATGGACCGCTATCCCGGCATGGTGACCAGCCCGCGGCAGCGTACCAGCACTCTGAAGGCCCTGATTGACGCCGGCTGGGCCGACCGGCTCTGCCCCTCGCACGACCGCCTGGCAGTGACGGTGCTGGGGGGTGACCAGGAGCAGGCACTGGAGATGAGGCGGCAGTACAATCCTGACGGTTATCTTTACATAAAGAACAAGGTCTTTGCCTGGCTCCGGGAGATGGGTACCAGCCAGGAGGTTATCAACACCCTGTGCATCAACGGGCCGCGTAACTTCTTCGAGGGGGTCTAGAGACCCCGCCGGATAAGGAGTATTCATGGCTGACGTCTTTGAGCCTGTCCGCATCGGCAACCTGGAGCTGAGGAACCGCTTTGTCCGGTCGGCCACCTGGGATGCCACCGCCGACACCACCGGGGCCGCCACCGAGCGCTCGGTGGCCATCTACGAGACGCTGGGGCAGGGTAATATTGGCCTGATTGTCAGCGGCTATGCCTTTGTTTCGCTCCATGGTAAGGCCATGGTGGGGCAGTACGGTGCCCATAGCGATGCCATGCTCCCCGGCCTGCGACGTCTGGCCGCGGCGGCCAAGAAGGGGGGCTCAAGGGTGGCCCTGCAGATTGTGCACGCCGGCATCAATTCGCCCTGGCGGCGCAGTCAGGGCGAGGTGCCGCTGGCGGTCTCGGCCCTGCCCGGGGTGAAGGAACCTCACCGCGAGATGACGGACGCCGAGATTGACGCCCTGGCCGATGACTTCGCGGCGGCGGCGGTGCGTGGTCGCGAGGCCGGCTTCGACGCCGTCCAGCTCCACGGGGCCCACGGCTACTTCATGAGCCAGATTATTTCACCCCTGTTCAACCGACGTACCGACCGCTGGGGCGGTAGCCCGGAGGACCGCCGCCGCTTTCACCTGGAGGTGGTGCGCCGTGTCCGCCGGGCGGTTGGCCCTGATTTTCCGTTACTCATCAAGTTCGGGGTGATGGATGACCGTGAGGGCGGGCTGACGCTGGCGGAAGGCATCGATACCATCAACGAGATGGCAGCCGCCGGGCTGGACGGGGTGGAAATCAGCGCTGGCATCGGGCAGCCGGTGCCGCGGACGCGCTCCGGCAATGGCGAGGTGGTGCCCTTCCGCGAGAGGGCGGCCCGGGTGAAGGCGGCCGTGGCTATCCCGGTGGCGGTGGTGGCCGGTATCCGCCGCCTGGAGACGGCCGCCGGGATTGTGGCCAGCGGTGATGCCGACCTGGTGGCGATGTGCCGTCCCTTCATCCGCGAGCCGCACCTGGTGGCCCGCTGGCAGCGGGGCGAGACTGCCCCGGCGAGGTGCATCTCCTGTAACCGCTGCATGCCGATTGTACGGCGCGGCCAGCCGCTGGAGTGTGGCGAGGAGCGCCGCCGGCGCGAGGAGGCGGCCCGCGGCGCCTGACCGGCCGGGACTACCAGCTGGCGCGGCCGGTCTGCTCCACGCAGGCCAGGAAGTCCAGTAGCTCGCGGATGGTGGCCTCCGGGGCCTCGATGGCTGTCATGTGTCCCACGCCGGGGATGATGACGTGACGGTTGTCCGGTATCTGGCGCGCCATCAGCTCGCTTGGCTTGATGAAGACGATGTCATACTCGCCCAGCAAAATCAGCGTGGGGCACTTTATCTGCCGCAGCCCTTCCACCATCGGGTCAGGGTCGGTATAGAAGGTCTGGCGGAACTCGGCCAGCGCCTGGGGGTCGAGGCGGCGCTTCTGGAAGCCATCAAGGTAGTCGAACAGCTCGGGGTGCTCGGCCATCTTGAAGGTGAAGACGCCGGGGTTGGCCAGCCAGGCGGCCTTCCTCTCCTCGTAGGTCAGGGGCGGCCGGTTGGCCATCTCACGGGCGGCCTGCTCGGCCATTTGCTGGAGTACCTGCCGGTCCTCGTCGGTGAGTTCGCGGCCGTCGGGGTGGTACATCTTGGGCAGGGTCTCGGGGCCGGTATCGGTTGCCATCAGGCTGAGGAGGCGGTCCGAGTGGCGCATGGCGTGGCGTACCGCCACCATGCCGCCGGTGGCATGGCTCAGGAGGTGGTATCTGTCAATGCCAAGGTGGTCGGCCAGGGCGTTGAAGTCGTCACCCATTGTCTTCTCATCGTAGCCCTTCGGTTCGCCCTCAACGATGGTGCGCCCGTGGCCGCGCATGTCCATAGAGATGACACGGTATTTCTCGGCCAGGGCCGCCGTGACCCCGGTATCTGCCCAGTAGCCGGCGTCCTCGGCCAGGCCGTGGACGGTGATGATAGGTGCTCCCTGCCCCACGTCCTCGTAGTAGATTCTGGCGTTGCCGTTTTGAAAGTAGGCCATGACTCTTTGCCTCCTGAGGCTCTATGCCAGCTATCCTAGTCCGCTCCGGCGGTGGATGTCAAACTGCTTCCCCCTCCGTCCACTGGTAGATGGTGCTGGACCAGACGTCCGTGATGACGTTCTGCAGGGTGGCGTGGCGGGGAGGGGGGATGTCAAGCCGTGGTGGCAGGAGGCGGTCGTCAAACCGCTGCAGCAGGGGGCAGAGCTGGCGCAGCTGCCGGATAGCCTGGCGCGAGCCGCCGAGCACAACGTGGTCAAGCTCAGCCGCTACCGGCCCGAGCAACCTCTGGACGTGGGTGGCAACGCGTGCCAGGAACTGGTGGGCCTGTTCCTGGCGGCGCCGCTCGAAGCGGCGCTGTGACTGTCCGCCCTTGCGGTGGCGGCTGTGCACCAGGCCGGTACCCGTCTTGCTTGAGATGATTTCCTCGCCGCGGCAGATGCCGATGGCGTAGTTGCCGAGCCGTACCAGCACCAGCCCGATGAGACGCGGTGTCTCCAGCATGGTGCGCAGCGGCTCCGTGTCCATGCCGGGCACGGCGTAGGTCTCCCCCAGGGGAAAGGGTGGCTGGACGAGGAGGCCGGGGCGGCCGCCCTCGGTGAGAAAGACGGCGGCTCCGGTAGAGGAGCTGAGGGAGATTGTCTCAATCCCCGGGGCATCCTCCGCAGGTAAGGCCGGCAGGAGGAAGGCGCGCCTGGCGGCCGGGGCCAGGTCGGCCGCCAGGTAGAGGGTGGTCGAGATAGCCGACGGCTCAAGCCGGGCCAGCCTTGCCAGGGTGCGGCTGCGTGTTAGCTGGTAGCAGCGGTAGCCAGACATGGGACACCTAGAGGGTGGCGATGGTAACGCCGTTACCACCTTCGCGGGCCTCACCGGGGCGGAAGCTGCGGACGAGCGGGTGCGAGGCGAGGCGCTGGCGGATGACGTTGCGCAGGGTGCCGGTACCGCTCCCGTGGACGATGCGTACCTCGGAGAGCCCGGCGAGGGCGGCGTCGTCCAGGTAGGTCTCCAGGGCGAGCTCAGCCTCGTCGGCACGCTTGCCGATGAGCATCAGCTCGCGGGGTACGCGGCGGCTGGCCGGGGTGGTGGCCGGAGGGGGCGTGGCCGGGGCAGCCGGCCCGCTGACACGGGTCACCCCCTCGCGTGATAGCCTGATGCGGCCGGGCCCGGCCTGCACCTCTATCTGGTCTGAGTCAGCGGATACTGACACCACGCTGGCATAGATGCCCGCCTCGGGCAGCCAGACAGTGTCCCCGGGCGCAATCTCACTCGCCGCTGTTTCTCCGGCTGGTGGTCCGGGACGCCAGGCCCGGGAGCGCAACTGCTCGCCGGTACTGGTCAGGACACGGCGGCCTTTCTCCAGCGCTTCCGGGGAGCGTTCCCGGCGCAGGCGTGCCGCCGCCTGTCGTATCTCCCGCTGGAGAGCGGCGGCCTCGCTGACAACCCGGTCACGCGTTTCCTGGATGATTGTTTTCTCGCGGGCTGCCAGCTCGCGCTGGCGCTGCTCCAGTTCGGCGCGCTGCTGTTCGGCCGCCCGGATGGCAGACTCCAGGTGGCGGCGCTGCTCTTCGGCGGCGGCCCGTTCCTCTTGCAGGTCGGCCAGGAGGGTCTCAAGCTGGTCAGCCCCCGGCGAGACCATAC
This sequence comes from uncultured Dehalococcoidales bacterium, assembly GCA_964493955.1. GTDB lineage: Bacteria > Chloroflexota > Dehalococcoidia > Dehalococcoidales > Fen-1064 > CAZBPZ01. Next base: position 12,239 of record CAZBPZ010000044.1, read on the forward strand.
CGCGGGCGGCCTCGATGATGGAAGCCGGCAGGCCGAGGCGGCTGGCGGTGGCCAGGGTGTTGCTGCCGCCGGGCACTCCCACCGTCAGGTGGTAGGTCGGGGCCATGGTCCGGGGGTCAAAGTCGAGCGAGGCGTTCTCCAGGCCGGGGGTAGCGTGGGCAAATACCTTGAGGTCGCCGAGGTGGGTGGTGGCCACCACGAGTGAGCCGAGGGCAAGAAAATGGAGCAGTATGGCGCGGGCCAGGGCGGACCCCTGGGCGGGGTCGGTGCTGGTGCCGAGCTCGTCCAGCAGCACCAGGCTGCACTCGGTGGCACGGCCGGTGATACGGGTGATGTTGCCGATGTGCCAGCTGAAGGTGGAGAGGGTCTGCTCAATGCTCTGCTCATCACCGATGTCAACGAAGATGCCGTCGAACACTGGCAGGCATGACCCGGGTGAGGCCGGAATCGGCAGTCCGGCCTGTGTCATCAGGGCCAGCAGGCCGACCGTCTTCAGGGCAACCGTCTTCCCGCCGGTGTTTGGCCCGGTGATGACGAGGACACGGAAGTCGCGCCCGAGCTCGACCGAGAGCGGCACCGCCCGCTCGCCCAGCAGCGGGTGGCGGGCTTCAACCAGCCGTACCACCTGGCGGCCGGTCACGAGGTTGGCCTCGGTGGCACGGTTGTGGCGGGCGTACTTTGCCTTGGCCAGGAGCAGGTCAAGCTCGGCCAGGCGGGCAATATTGGCGGCTATCTCGTGGTGGTACTGGCCCACGCGGGCACTCAGGGCTGCCAGGACTCGCTCGACCTCCTGTTGTTCCTGTACGGTTAGCTCCCGGAGCCGGTTGCCGGTATCAACCGTGCTCCATGGCTCTATGAAGAGGGTGGCCCCCGTGTTGGAGACGTCGTGCACGATGCCACGGATATCGTGCCGTGCGTCTGTCCTGATGGGGATGACATAGCGGCCGGAGCGCTCTGTCACGATTGGCTCCTGGACGATGCGCTGGCCGCGCGGTGACCGGATGATGGCTTCCAGGCGCTGCAGCAGGTGCTGGCGGGTCTCTTTCAGCTCGCGGCGCGTGCTGGCCAGCGTGGCTGAGGCCGAGTCCAGCACCTCGCCGTCCGGTGATATTGACCGGGTGATTTCTTCTTCCAGCGGGCGCAGTGGGACCAGCCCGGCCGCTACTTCCCAGACGAGGGGCAGCTCCTCTGCCATCGGGGCGAGGTGGCGGCGCGCCCGCCTGGCCGCCCCGAGGCCGGCCGCGATATCAAGCAGTGTTGCCGGCTCAAGGGTACGGCCGCGGGCGGCCTGCTCCAGGTACTGGCGCGTGTCCGGCACGTCTCCCAGGCTGAAGTCGGGGATGGTCTCCAGCAGCCGGCGGGCCTGGGCCGATTGCTCCAGGCGGTGACGGACCTCGTCGGGGTTGCTGGAGCAATCCATGGCCAGTGCCAGGTTGCGGCTGGCAGGGAACGCGGTATACCCGGCCACGATTTCCCGTACCCGGTGAAACTCCAGCATCTCCAGGCTCTTATCATCCATGGCGGCTGCCTGTTGCTCCTGCCATATTGTACCACGGGGCGGCCGCATCGGGCGGGCCCGGCCTGGCCTCCAGGCAGGGG
>CAZBPZ010000045.1:0-13796 GCA_964493955.1 uncultured Dehalococcoidales bacterium
CCAAAGCGACCGCCGAAGAGTTGAAGGCCCTCCTGGAGCCAGCCTGTCACCGCCCGCCTCAGGCGGGCCGGCAGCATCCGGAGGCAGAAGCCCGAGGTCGGCGACATCGAGCTCCTCTGCATCCCCAAATTCGTTGACCCGCCTTGGGCGGGTGACCAGCTCGACCGGGAGATAGGGGCCCTGGCGGTCCAGGGAATTCTCGGCTTTCGCCGGAACAAGCTGGAAAGCCAGGTTTACGGTCCCAAGAACAAGGTGGTCCATCTCCCCAGCGGTATCGGCGTGGATATCTTCAGCACGGATGAGAAGTGCTGGCCGGTGGCCCTGGTGGTGAGGACCGGAGGAAAGGAGACCAACAAGCGTATCGCCATGGCGGCCCTGAAGAGGGGCTGGCGATTCAGGGCGTACGGCGACGGCTTCGACACGCCTGACGGACATATCCGGTGTTTCAGCGAGAGGGAGGTCTTCGAGGCGGTGGGGCTGCCTTACCTGCCGCCGGAACAGAGGCGATGAGATTCGGCCGCTCAATTTGGCCCGCCTGAGGCGGGGGCGCGGATTGAAACGACGAATTGGTTGGGTACCCTTGACAAAGCCTGAAGAATCTATTATAAATCGGTAACTGATCTCTCGGCCCGGGCCGAGGCTGACGAGCCAGATGACCACGGCACGGGTGGCGACGCAGCTTCGTATAGGCCAGGGCCAGCGGCTGAACTGGATTAAGCTGAGGAGTGCTGCCGCCGCCGGCGTTTGTGGATGACAACGGCGTGAGATATTTCGACGGTGAGTGGCTTAAGAAGGCGCGGGAGATTGTCAGGGCCAGGAAGGAGGATAGTGGCTAAAACAGAAGAGACCTGCGGCAACAGGTCTCCTCGCCGGTCGGTAGTAGTCAGCCAGCCACCACTCTGTTCTATCTTATCGCAAGTTCACCGAGTTGGCAAGCGGGAGAAGTGATGCCTGACTATCCCTGGAGGCTGACGACACCGCCAATTTTGTGTAAGGACTATGCGCATGGAAGGACGCCGCAAATGCCCCGAGTGTGGCTCAGGTGCGGGTCCTTTGGTGAGTTCGTCTGCCGAAGGTGCGGACATACCTGGAAGCCAACAGAGGGGAGTCAATAGTTGGCCGTGCCGACGGCGGGAACCAGGGCAAAAGGGATGGAGCGCCCGGCTTCTAAGCCTCTCCCGTGACCTGCCCGTGGGGTAATTAGGCTTTGCAGGAGAGGTTGACTGGTGCTAGGAGGTGAGCAAGGTGTGAAGGGGTACAGATATCCAGGGTAAATAAAGCAAGGAGGTAGAAAATGAAGGGGAAGATTGTATGGTCAGTCTTGAGTTGCTTAATGGTACTCGCCTTGGTGCTCACATCTTGTAGAGCGGCTCCGGAAGTTGGAGAGGGGCAGACAATTAAAGGTGAGGTAGAGGAGAAACCGGGGCTCGTGGAGGAAGAAGAAAAGGGGAAGCCGGCCGAAGAAAAACCGGTGGAGAAGCCAGGGGTAGAGGAAGGGCCGCAGTATGGCGGAACAATCCGCTACAGGTCCGTGCCGTATCTCGTAAGAGGCTTTTCGCCGCTGGTCTGGGATAACAATACTATGTTGGCTATCATATTTGACCGGTACTTCACGGCACCCTGGGAGAAGGGGCCAGCCGGGAGTAATGAAAATCCCCTTGACCGTCAGTGGTACCCCCAATCTTTCTACCGCGGAGAGATGCTAGAGAGCTGGCAAGTGGTTGACATGCACCGCGTTGAGTTCAAGCTCCGCGAGGGGATACACTACTGGAATAAGGAGCCGGTGAACGGTAGGGAGCTCACTGCCGAGGACGTAATCTATAACTTTTTGCGGGACGCGTTCCATCCCAGGTGCCAGACGTACCTGAGAAGCAGGGAGCCGGCTGCAGCGCTGGATTGGTGGGAGAGATTGCTCAACGAGATAGAGGAAGGGGCCTTCCCCGAGGAGGTTCTGAGGGCCTATCTGGCTGAGCTAAGGGAGGCAACGCCTGAGCTGGAGCAGAACTGGCCTTTCAAGGAGTCTCACCCTGAGGGGCTAGTGGAGTATTTAAAGGCGAAGTACGCTGACTGTTATAACCTTCTTGCGGAGAAAGGGTATGACGTTGAGGACATACCTCTGCTCACTCTGTATTACTCCAGAACTGGCAAGTATAGCTTTGAAGGCAGGTCTCTTCGCGGCCTGCGCACTTTGTGGAACGCCCCTAACGGCATATGGCCGTGCCCTCGTGAAGTGATAGAAAAGTACGGTGGCTTTGACCAGTGGGACCAGGTAGTCGGGACCGGGCCATGGATCCCTGAGCAGTTTTTCCCCGAGTCTGAGGTGCGCTTTAGAAGGAATCCTGATTACTGGCAGTATGACCCACTGCACCCGGAGAACCGGTTGCCCTATGCTGATCGCCTTCAGGTGGTGATCATAGAGGACGAGTCTCTCTTCTACACCGCCCTGCAGACTGGCAAGCTTGATGTGGGCACGGTTGAGTGGTACAAGGTAGACTTCTTCAAGAAGAATTGTCCCGATATGCTGTATCACGAGAGTCCACCGAGCCAGACCTGGTGTGTCTTTGTACGGAATGACATCCCGCCCTTTAACGATAAAAGGGTTCGGCATGCCTGCATGCTTGCCATAGACAATGATGAAATCGTTGAGAAGCACTACAAGGGTCTGGCCCGCAAGTATACCTGGCCACTACAAGAGTACATGGTCCCGGCTTTCACACCCCTCGAAGAGCTTCCTGATGACATTCAAGAATTGTTTGGCTATAACCCCGAGAAGGCAAAGCAGCTACTTACCGAGGCTGGTTATCCTAACGGCTTCAAGACGACGCTTTATGTTTACCCTTCTGCTGAAGATAGAGACCGGGGCCAGATGATTAAAGAATACCTGAGTAAGATTGGCATTGATGTCCAGCTCGAGGTCCCGGAATCGACGGCTTTTATTTCCATACTGTATGGGCGGCAGTACGAGCACATGATAAGCTGCCTGTGGGGGAATAACTTCCCGGTAGACGCTTTGGACTGGGCTGAGGGTGGCAATCCACAATCGCCCTATAATTTCGGCAACGTGGTTGACGACCTGAACGAAGAGGTCAGCGAGCGCCTGGACCAGATATCGGATGACGACGAGTATTACCGCCTGCTTAAAGAGAACACCATCCACCAGCTAGAGATGATGTACGAAATCTTAACAGCCACACCTATCAGTGTCAGCTTCTGGTGGCCGTGGCTGAAGGGCTATCACGGTGAGTCCGATTTGGGTTGGCCGGATGAGACCCGCTGGGGTGAGATTCCCAAATACCTCTGGATTGACCAGGAGCTCAAGAAGAGTATGGGTTACTAGCTGGGCTGGGGAATCAGTGGTAACAGTACAAGGTGCGGGCGGTCCCTCCGATCCGCCCGCACCTTCCAGTGTGAGAGAGTTTCGAGTGAAGGCTGCCAAATGCAGGACTACATAATCAGAAGGCTATTGCTAATAATACCCACCCTGCTGGTAGTGGTTATAGTCGTCTTCCTGATAGTCCGTCTAATTCCGGGGGACATAGTGGACGTAATGGCGATGCAGATGGTGCAGGCGTCGCCGGGAACGGAAAAGGTGATAACCCCGGAGACTATTAGGCAGGCACTGGGGATAGATGTTCCCATCCACGTCCAGTTTGGACAATGGCTTGCGGGCATTTTTACCCGGGGTGACTTCGGCACTTCCCTGTGGACTAACAGACCTGTCCTTCAGGAGATCGCACACCGGTTCCCCGTAACCTTTGAACTTGGGCTTCTGAGTTTTATCCTGGCGACAGTGATAGGTGTGGCAGTGGGTATAGTAGCGGCAGTGCGGCAGGACAGCTGGATGGACCATTTGGCTCGCACTTTTTCGATAGTCGGTATGTCTGCTCCTGCCTTCTGGGTGGCAACCCTGGTGATTATCTTCCCCGGGGTCTGGTGGGGCTGGTCGCCACCACTGACGGTCATTTCCTTCCTAGAGAACCCCATGGGGAATCTGAGGCAGTTCTTGCTTCCCGCCGCCATCCTGGGCTGGGGTATGTCGGCGGTAACCGTGAGATACCTTAGAACCACTTTGCTCGACGTGCTGCGGCAGGATTACATCCGGACTGCTTGGTCAAAGGGACTGCGGGAGAGGACAGTGGTTTTCAGACACGCCCTCAAGAATGCCTTCATCCCGGTCATCACCATAATGTTTGGTCAGGCTTTCATAATGATTGGCGGGACAGTCATCATCGAGCAGGTTTTCAACCTGCCCGGTATGGGGCGCCTGTTCATTGAGGCTATCTTCCGCAGAGACTACCCTTACGTTCAGGGGATAAACCTGATTTTTGCCCTCATCGGACTCTTAATGATCCTGATTAACGACATGACCTATGCCTGGTTGGACCCCAGGATTCGTTATAAATAGGAACAAAATACAGCAATGAGTGACGTAGCAGACGAACGATTATTAGAAGTAGGCGGCGAGCTAAGGAGAAGAAATCCGCTGGCTGGTTTTGCAGTGAGGCTGATCCGAGAGAAACCCCTGGGAGTTGCTGGCGGGGTTATCGTCTTGCTCATGTTGTTCACTGCCATCTTTGCCAACTTCCTCGCCCCCTATCCCTATGCGGAGATCCACATGGGGGAAGCTTTGCTCCCGCCGGGAGTTAAGTATATCCTCGGGACGGACCATTTGGGGCGTTGCCTCTTGAGTCGAATCATTTACGGGGCTCGCATTTCCCTCTACGTAGGCCTGGGAGCCACTTTCATCAACGTGATTGTTGCTGCCCTTGTGGGCATCCCCTGCGGGCTTATAGGCGGCAAATTTGATCTCCTCGTGCAGAGGATAGTTGATGCCTTGATAGTTTTTCCTCCACTCCTTTTCCTCGTAAGTGTAATGTCGCTGGTAGGAGTAGGCTTAATTCAGGTGATTGTAGTTCTGGGAATTTCGGGTGGCTTCAGCCTGAGTAGGCTAGTAAGAAGTGCCACTATCGCCATCAGAGAGAATGTCTATTTCGAGGCAGCCAGGGCCATTGGCTCAACGACCCCCCATATTCTCTTGCGGCACGCCCTGCCCAATCTTATGCCGGTCCTGATTATCGCTTTTAGCATAGGTGTGGCTGGTAATATTCTGACGGAGGCTAGCCTCAGCTTCCTTGGCGTGGGGATCCCACCCCCTTACCCCAGTTGGGGCGGCATGATTTCCTGGGAAGGTCGCAGATACATGTACGAGGCTCCCCACCTGGCGATCTGGCCGGGGCTCGCGCTGAGCATCTGCGTTTACGGTCTGAATATTTTTGGGGATGCAGTCCGGGACCTGGTCGACCCGAGGCTGAGGGGTGGCGTAGGACGCTATGGAGGACAGACGCATATTTCTTGAGGCGCGCTGCGCACCGTGCCACAACTACTCCAGGGGAAATGTTGAGAAGAAGAGGACGGTGTGGCTGGTACCTCGGGTGGTCCGGCGGGAGCAAAACAAAGTAGTCATAACTTGGCGTTGCAACTGGGGCAGTACCTGTGAAGCTAGTTGTGTATATGCCCGTGGCGAAAATAGGGGGTACCGGTTTTGAGTCAGTACAGTTCTGCAAGGACGCCTGGCTCCATTCCTCACCCTAGTTCATCAATTTCTCCCCCCTCCCCTGACCAGCCCCGGGGGTAATCGGGCTTAGCGGCAGGGCTTTGCTGGGTCCAGTACAAAGACAAGGAGGCTTGATTCACGCTCAGGCAAGGCAATCACCGCCTGCCGTACACAGACTCGATACTCTGCTTGATGTCAGACAGGGGAACTGTCTCACCTGACCCTCTTATCATTGAGCTACCAAATATGCTTGCCCTTACCCAGCTCACCAGCCGTGACTCTGTAGTAATCTGCTGTCTTAATTCCGGATGGCGGCATCAGTTCCCGTGAAGGCCGGCGAAGAAAGAGGCAGACCTCCTCCCCCACGGAGAATGTTGGTTCACTAGCTACTATCATTGTAGTGTCCCCAACTCTGTCTCCCTTCACCCTAATGGTGATACGTTCGGCGCCCGATTCAGGATACAGGTAACGCTCTGTTTCAACGATAACATCGGTGTAAATAATCGTCTGTCCTGGCCTTTCAGTCGTGTCTATCCTAGCGGATAGGATATCGACCACCTTTCCAACGACTATCGCGTCTGACTCGCGAACCAAATCTTCCAAGGTGAGTGGAGGATACGAGGCCTGTACGTTGACCAGCTTGTCTCCGGGCTGCGGACCGGCCTCGGTGCTGAGAATGTCTTTGCCTTCTAAGTCCGACACTTGCTCTGGCGCACATGACAGCGCAGTGACCGGCATCAGAAGCAACAAGACGCAAATGGTCGCAGAAAGAAAGCGTTTATTCATGTTCGTTCTCCTATGCTCCTTCGTATATCATTCTGCTCCGTAGATATAGATGATCCCGTCGATATCATCTTGGCTCAGCTTAAGAAGGGCTGCGCTACTGCTGCTGTCCCTTCTGCTGGCGGGGGCGCTGGTGGTGGGGCCGGGTTGTAAGAAGGAGCCGGCCGCGGAGCCTCCCGGTGGCCAGGAGGCGGTGGCCGAGCAGCCGGGCGGTACTCCCTGCCCGGTGTGCGGCAACTACCCCTGCACCTGCCCGTAGGCCGGTCACCGGCGGCCGGTCTGAAGTGTGGGGGCTGCCCGGGCAGCCCCCACATCTGCTCTTGTTCGTGGCGACACGCTCTAGGGCAGGCCGGGGGCCGTCTGGTAGAGGTCCTGGAAGAGCCAGGTCGAGAGGTAGCGCTCGCCGGTGTCCGGCAGGATGACGACGATGACCTTGCCGGCGTTCTCCGGCCGGCGGGCTACCTGGAGCGCGGCCCGGGTGGCCGCCCCGGACGATATGCCGGCCAGTATGCCTTCTTCCTTGGCGAGGCGGCGGGCGGTGGTACCGGCATCGTCGTTTGTTACCTGGACAATCTCGTCTATGAGGTCTGTCCTGAGCACGTCCGGCACGAAGCCAGCGCCGATGCCCTGGATTTTGTGGCCGCCCGGCTTACCGCCGGACAGCACCGGTGAGTCGACCGGCTCCACGGCGATGGCCTTGAAACCGGGTTTACGCTCTTTGATGACCTCGGCCACGCCGGTAATGGTGCCGCCGGTGCCGACCCCGGCCACCAGGATGTCCACCCGGCCCCCGGTGTCCCGCCAGATTTCCTCGGCGGTGGTGAGGCGGTGTATCTCCGGATTGGACGGGTTCTTGAACTGCTGCGGCATGAAGTAGCCGGGGTTCTCGGCCACCAGTTGCTCGGCCTTGCGCACCGCTCCGGGCATGCCCTCGGCCCCGGGTGTCAGCACCAGCTCGGCCCCCAGCACCGAGAGCAGCTGCCGCCGCTCCATCGACATGGTATCCGGCATCGTCAGGATGAGGCGGTAGCCCCGGGCGGCGCAGACGAAGGCCAGGGCAATGCCCGTGTTGCCGCTGGTAGGCTCAACAATGACGGTGTCCGGCTTGATGAGGCCCTGCTCCTCGGCGCTGACAATCATGGCCACGCCAATCCTGTCCTTGATACTGCCGAGCGGGTTGAAGGACTCGAGCTTGGCGATTACCTCTGCCTCCACTCCCTCGGTAATATGGTTCAGCCTGACCAGCGGTGTGTTGCCGATGAGCTCGCTTGAGTCTCTGGCGATGCCACGCGTTATCCTGGGTATCTCTACCGTCTTGTAGCGGAGCTTCCCAGTATTTACCTGCTGGGTCAATTCCTCTTTTCCTCCCCTGGTATTCGTCCCAGGCACGCCTGGGTGCCAACGTATCTGGCATACAACCCTCTGGCCAGCGTTTCGTCCTGTGTGTTCCTCACCAGGGCCCGGCCATCCGGGAAGACCACCATCTCCATGTCCCCTTCCACCGTGAAGCGCAGCATGAAGTCGTTCAGGGTCACATTCTCGGCCACCGCTTCAAGGCGGGTGGCCAGCTCCGGTAGGGAGAGGCCGCCATGGCCCCGGACCTGTACCACGTTCTGGCCGCAGAGGGATGTTGCCTCGGACCCGAGTTTTCCTTCCAGATACTCGTACCGGCCCTCGCAGGCCGGACACCCGGGGCGAAGGCTGGTCTTGAAGCGGTGGAAGGTGCCCTGCCAGACATCGATCACGGTGAGGTACTGCTCTGCTTCGTGAGTGCCGATGAGCAGCTTGAGGGCGGCCACGGACTGCAGCCCGGCCACGATACGTGGCAGCGGGCCCACGATGCCAGCGGTATCGCAGGTGCCGGCCAGGGCCCTCTCCGGGGCGCTGGGTGAAAGACAGCGCAGGCAGGGCGTCCGGCCGGGGAGCACCGGCATCATCATGCCGGTGGCGGCGATGGCCGCCCCGTAAACCCAGGGGATACCCCGTTTCAGCGCCACGTCATTGATGAGGAACCGGCCTTCGAAGTTGTCCAGGCCGTCCATGATGATGTCCGCCCCGGAGACGAGTTCCTCGATGTTGGTGTGGTTGGCATCGGCCACGATGCCCTCCACCTGCACCGAGGAGTTAATCTGCCTGAGGTGGCGCTCGGCGGCGGCGGCCTTGGGCAGCCCGCGGCGGATGTCTGCCTCGTCGAACAGGTCCTGGCGGTGGAGGTTGTGGTACTCGATGAAATCACGGTCAACCACCCGCACCCGGCCGACCCCGGCCCGCACCAGGGCGGCGGCGATGTGGCTCCCCAGCCCCCCGCACCCGATGACGACGGCAAAGCTCTTGCCCAGCCGCCGCTGCCCCTCGGGGCCGATGCCGGGGAATATGGCCTGCCTTGAGTACCTGTCTTCTACCATGGTGGTGATTGCCGCCCGGCCGCTAGATGTAGTACATTACCTCGGTGGCGCGCTCCAGCTGCTCCTGCTGGCTCACCAGGTCGGCCAGGGTGGTGGCGTTGAGCGTCTCCAGCACGGCCTTTTCCACTTCCAGCCAGACACCACGCGGGGCGCAGGTGCCAGCGTTCTCACAACTGTCCGGGTTGCTGACGCACTCCATCGGTGCAATTGGCCCGTCCAGCAGCCGCACCAGCTCTCCCAGGCCTATCTCTCCGGGGGGCTTTACCAGCCAGACCCCGCCGTGGACACCCCGCGTGCTGCCAACGAGGCCGGCGGCGATGAGGGGGGCCATGAGACGCGCCAGATAGGGCAGGGACACGTTCTCCTTGCGGGCGATGTCCTTCAGCAGGGTTGGCCCCTGCCGCCAGTGCTTTGCCAGTTCAATCAGGGCGCGGGTCCCGTGGCAGGCCCTGGCTGAGAGCTTCACATTGCACCTGGGATATTAATAACTACGTTGGTCAACTTGGTAAAGAATAGCACGCCGGCCGGGGTGTGTCAAGGGGGGCGGGCGGGTTGGGAAGGGGGTGGGGGGTGGCCCCGGGGCCACCCCCCGCTCTTGCTCAAACGGCCGGGCCGGGGGACTAGCGGTCCACCTGTGGCAGGCCGGCCAGTGCCTCTTTTACCTTTTCCTCGGGGTACTCGTAGTCCTCGAGCTTACCGGCCAGGTACTGGTCGTACGCCGCCAGGTCAAAGTGGCCGTGGCCGCTGTGGGCCAGCAGGATGACCTTGGACTGGCCGCTCTCGCGGCACTTCAGGGCCTCGTCAATGGTGACGCGGATGGCGTGGTTGGTTTCCGGGGCGGAAAGGATGCCCTCGGTGCGGGCGAAGGTCACGCCGGCCTCAAAGGTGGCCACCTGGGGCACCGCCCTGGCCTCAATCAGGCCGAGCTTCAGCAGGTGGCAGACAATCGGGGCCATGCCGTGGTAGCGCAGCCCGCCGGCGTGCACCGGCGGCGGCACGAAGGTGTGCCCCAGCGTGTTCATGAAAGCAATCGGGGCCATGCCGGCCACGTCGCCGTAGTCCCAGGTGAGCGGGCCCTTGGTGAGGGTGGGGCAGCTTGTCGGCTCAACGCAGATAACCCGCAGGTCGGGGTGGGTGCCAGCAATCTTGTCCCTGACGAAGGGCAGGAACATACCGGCGGCATTGGAGCCACCACCAACACAGCCGACGATGATGTCCGGGTAAAGGCCCACCTGCTCCTCCATCAGTTTCTTGGTCTCCAGTCCGTTGATGGTATTGTGCAGCAGCACGTGGTTGAGGACGCTCCCCAGGGAGTAGCGGGTATCGTCGTGGGTGGCGGCGTCTTCGACTGCTTCGCTGATGGCAATCCCGAGGCTCCCCGGCGAGTCAGGGGCTTCGGCCAGTATCTTCTGCCCTATCTGGGTATCCGGGCTCGGGCTGGGGACGCAGCTGGCACCCCAGGCCTCCATCATGATGCGGCGGTACGGTTTCTGGTCATAGCTTATCCTCACCATGTAGACCTTGAGCTCCAGCCCGAAGAGGGCGCAGCCGAAGGCCAGGGCGCTGCCCCACTGGCCGGCGCCTGTCTCGGTGGTGATGCGCCTGACCCCGGCCTGCTTGTTGTAGTAGGCCTGGGCCACGGCGGTGTTGGGCTTGTGGCTGCCGGGCGGGCTGGTGCCCTCGTACTTGAAGAAAATCTTGGCGGGGGTGTCCAGCGCTTTCTCGAGGCGCCTGGCGCGGAAAAGGGTGGTGGGCCGCCAGGTCTTGTAGACATCCAGCACCTCTCCGGGGATGTCTATCCAGCGCTCCCGGCTGAACTCCTGCTCGTTCAGCGCCTCCACGAAGAGGGGGGGTGGCAGTATGGTTGGCTCCTTGGTGGCGGGATGGAGCAGCGGCGGCAGCGGCTCCGGCAGGTCGGCCTGGATATTGTACCAGGCGGTGGGCATGTCTTTTTCATCGAGCACAAACTTTGTTCTTTCCATGGTTGTTCAGCTCCTTCTTTTCCAGACTGAGACCCGTAATTCTGCACGTATCTGGCACGGCCCCTGCCGGGGCCAGCGCCCGGAGTGGATAAGCATGTCTGCACCTCCCCAGAGGCCCGGAAATGAAAACCTCCCGCCTTGCTAAGGGGCGGGAGGTTAGCTTCCGCGGTGCCACCCTTATTCGGCCGGCCGGTGCCCGGGGCCGGCCGGCCCTCTTTACAGGTACCCCGGGGGATACCCTGGGACGCTAACGCTTCCCCTGCGTCAAAGCCTACTCGGCGCCGAAGGCCTTTCGGTTTGCGGCTCCCGGGTCCATTCGGCTCCCGCGCTGGGGCCGGCTCTCACCTTGCCCGGCTCTCTGTGCCCCCGCTCTGGAGCGTACTAGTCCCGTTCCTAGCCTTTGCTTATGTGCCTGTGTAACGATGGATAACGATAGCACGCCAGCATACCGATGTCAAGGGTGCCGGTAGCCGCTTGCCCATTACCGGCGGTACGGTGCATAATCTTTTGCGGGGGATATATGCCGTGGGGTATGACGCTTCTGGAACAGATTGACCTGCTTTTCAACCCGGAGACGGTGGCGGTGGTGGGGGCGTCCGATGCGCTGGAGAAGTGGGGGGCCGGAATCTTCAGCCGGGTGCTGGCATCGCCCTCGGTGAAGCGGGCCTACCCGGTCAACAACCGGGCCGACGAGGTGCAGGGGGTGAAGGCCTATCCGAGCGTGCGTGACCTGCCCGAGCCGGTTGACTTCGTGGCGATTGTGGTGCCTTACCCCGGCGTGCCGGACGTGGTGCGCGATTGCGCCGCCCGCGGGGTGAAGACCGGCCTCATCATCACCGCTGGCCTGGGTGAGGCCGGCCCCGAAGGCGCCCGGCTGGAGCGCCAGATAGTGGAGACGGCGCGGCAGGCCGGTATCCGCCTGGTGGGGCCGAACTGCATGGGCCACTTCAACACGGCCAACGGGTTTTCCACCCTGCGCATGCCCCTGCCCATCACCCGGGGTGGGGTGGGGGTCATCTCGCAGAGCGGCGGGTTTGCCATGAACATTCTCATGTCCGGGCTGGAGGCCGGGGCCGGCTTCAGCAAGTTCGTCAGCGTTGGCAACGAGGCCGACCTGCACTTTGAGGACTTCCTGGAGTACCTGGGCCAGGACGAGGACACCCGGATAATTACCGGCTACATTGAGGGGTTGCGTAAGGGGCGTGAGTTTTACCGGCTGGCCCGGGAAATCACGAAGCGTAAGCCGGTTGTGGTGATGAAGGTGGGGCGCACACCGGCCGGGGCCAGGGCGGCCCGCTCCCACACCAGCGCCATCGCCGGGGCTGATGAGGTGTACGGTGCCATCTTCCACCAGGCGGGTGTCATTCGTGTCAACGAGGTGGACGAGCTCTTTGACGTGGCGGCGGCCCTGTTGAGCCTGCCGCTGCCGCGCGGTAACCGCGTGGGTATTCTCACCGGCGGGGGTGGTTTCGGTTGTGTCACCGCCGATGCCTGCGGGCGGCTTGGCCTGAACGTGGCACCGCTGTCACCCGGCACGATTGAGAAGCTCAACAGGGTGCTGCCGGACCGCTGGCCCCATGCCAACCCGGTGGATACGGTGGCCACCGGCCAGTTTGTCACCTTCCCCTGCCTCTGGCCTCTCCTGGAGGACGAGAACCTTGACGCTGTGCTGGTCATTGATATGATTGGCATGGCGGGCATGATACCCCGCCGCCTCAACGGCCTGCCGCTACACCTGCGGCAGGCCGATAATGCCCCCTCGTTCCTGGAGCAGGTCGAGCGGATGTTCCGCCGCTACGAGGCGGAAGAGCTGGCCGGCATTGACCAGCTGGCCGAGTACATGGAGCGCTACCGGAAGCCGGTGATACTGACCGGCCGCATCAACGAGGCCATGCGGAACTCGGCGGTGTACCGGAAGCTGCGGGAGCACGGCATGATGATGTACCCCACCCCGGAGCGGGCCGCCCGGGTGCTGGCCCACATGGTGGAGTACAGCCGCTACCTTGGCGGGGAGCAGGGCCGGGCTAGGTAGCGCCGGCCGATGCCCTGGAGACCTGCCGCGTGCGCTGGTAGTGTGTCAGCCCCACCAGGACGGGTAGCGCCACGCTGTAGCCAATCAGCAGGGGCGTGAGCCCGAGCCACCAGCAGACGAGGGGCAGCGGGACAAACAGCACGCAGCTGGCAGCGATGACGTTACGGCGTAGCAGTAGCGTGGCCAGGGCCGGGCCGGCCACGATGAGCATCGGCTGGGTGAGCAGGGCCAGGAAGACCCCGATGGTGGTCGCCTCGCCCCGCCCCCCGCGGAAGTGGATGAAGACCGGCCAGTTGTGCCCGATGACGGTAGCCAGGCCGGCGGCCAGGACGAAGCCCTGCGGCAGGCCGAGTGACTGCGCCAGGAGCACGGGGGCCGAGCCCTTGAGCACATCCACGATGAAGATGGTCACCCCTGTCCGGTGGCCGAGCTGGTAGTAGGCGTTGCGTGCCCCCATGTTGCCGTCACCCAGCTGGCGGATGTCCAGCCCTCGCTGCCAGCGCCCGGCGATGTAGGCGGTGGGAAGCGCCCCCACCAGATACCCTGCCACCAGTATCAACCAGCTCATGGTGCTTTCCGAGAGCCCGGGTTACCTAGATTGACTAGGCATTCTAGCGGGCCTGAGGCTGTACGTCAAGTGTGCCGTTACGGCGGGGCCGAAGGCAGCCTTTCCCGCAGTGCCCTGAGGTTGACCACGTCCTCGCGGTTGTAGGCCAGGAGTATTTCCAGGGCCTGCCGGTCGGCGTGGTAAACGTAGCGCCACCAGAGGCGCACCGCCTCAAGGCCGTCCACTCCCTGGAGCCGCCGCTCGATGCCGAGGTAGCGCTCCACCGCCTTGAAGCCACCGTAAAGGTTACAGCGCCAGCAATCGTACATCAGGTCACGGTGCTCAAACAGGTCTGCCAGGTCAATTCCCAGGTGAGTGTGGATGAAGGGCAGGTCAAACCGGGAGCCGTTATAGGTATAGAGGGTGGAGGTACCGGAAAGGGCGGTCAGCAGGCGGCCGGCGCAGATTTCAGGCCCCACCAGCTGGGTAAAGC
>CAZBPZ010000046.1:0-13461 GCA_964493955.1 uncultured Dehalococcoidales bacterium
ACTGGTGCATCAGCCGCCAGCTCTGGTGGGGGCACCGCATCCCGGTGTGGTACTGTGCCGACTGCGACAGGCTGACGGTAACACTGGAAGACCCGGAGAAGTGCCAGCACTGCGGCTCCGGCCGGATTGAGCAGGACCCGGACGTGCTGGACACCTGGTTCAGCTCGGCGCTGTGGCCCCACTCCACCCTGGGCTGGCCGGATGATACCGAGGACCTGCGCTACTTCTACCCCACCTCGGTGATGGAGACCGGCTATGACATCCTCTTCTTCTGGGTGGCCCGCATGATAATGATGGGCCTGGAAGACGTGGGCGATATCCCCTTCCGCGTCGTCTACCTCCACGGCCTGCTGCGCGACGCCCGCGGCGAGAAGATGAGCAAGGTGCGGGGGAACGTACAGGACCCGCTACAACCGGTGGCACAGTACGGCGCCGACGCACTGCGCTTCGCCGTCATGACGGGGAACTCGCCCGGTAACGACATCAGGCTGACCGAGGAAAAGCTCGAGGCCGGCCGCAACTTCGCCAACAAGCTCTGGAACGCCACCCGCTTCGTTGTCCGCAACATACCCGCCGGCCAGATTGACCTGGCCATCCGGCGTGACGGGCTGCCACGCGAGGACCGCTGGATACTGAGCCGCCTCAACCGCACCATCAGCACCACCACCCGGATGCTGGAAGAGTTCCAGCTGGGCGAGGCCCTGCGCCAGGTGCACGACTTCCTGTGGGGAGAGTACTGCGACTGGTACATCGAGATGGCCAAGACACGCCTCAAGGCGGGCCACCCGGGGCCGTCACCCCTGCCGGTACTTATCCACGTGCTGGAGACATCGCTGCGGCTGCTGCACCCCTACATGCCCTTCATTACCGAGGAACTGTGGCAGCAGCTCCGGCAACGCCTGCCGGCCGGCTGGCAGGCAACCGACTCAATCATGGTGGCCGCCTACCCCGAGGCCGATACCAGCACCTTCGACCCCGAAGCCGAGCGCACCATTGAGTCCCTCATCGAGATAGTACGCGCCGTACGCAACGTCCGTGCCCAGTACCGGGTGGAGCCGGCGCGCTGGGTGGCAGCCGAGGTCTACGGCGGCGACATCACCAGTGCCCTGGCCGAGCACGCCGAAGTTATCGAGGCACTGGCCCGGGCCAGGCCGCTCAGCTTTCAGGCAACCCGCCCCGCCGGTGGCAGCCGGGACAACGCCCTGGTGCAGGTCCTGCGCGAGGTGCAGCTTGTCATCCCGATGGCCAGCATGGTGGACCTGGAAGCCGAACGCCGGCGGCTGGGCCAGGAAATCGCCGCCGCCGAGGCCGATATCGCGCGCCTCGAAGGCCGCCTGGCCGATGCTGCCTTCACCAGCAAGGCGCCGGCGCACGTTGTCCAGAAAGAACGGGAGCGGCTGGCCGAGCGCAAGCACCGCCTGGAGCGGCTGCGCGCCGAGCTGGCACGCTTCGGCTAGCGGGGTGCCGGGTACATGGGGCGGCCCTGCCGGGCCAGCCAGTCCAGCCCCTTGCGCGTATCACTGGCCACCCGGGCCGGGTCGCTGTTTTTCAGGCGGTACCGGAAGAGCCAGTAGGTGAACTCCTTCATCTCGAGCAGGGTGGTTGATTTCAGCTGCCGGTAGCGGCGCTCGCGGCGGAATGTGCCCAGCAGCTCGTCACGCTCCCGCCGGTAGATGCGCCGGTAGGCCTCGGCCGAGGGGTCGCGGTCATGCGACAGGCCAGCCGCCCAGCGCTCCTTGCGCACCTCGTCCCGTACCGCGCAGAAGAGCGCCTCCTCGACCGTGATGCCGTAGAAATAGTTGAGGTACTGGTGGTGCCGCACCGGCCCGATGAGCCGCCGGAACTCCGCTGGCGTTATGTCAACCGGGGGGCGCCCGTACAGCAGCAGCTCCTGCACTTCACGCTCCGGCAGAAGCCCGGCCACCGCCCCGCAGAGCCGCTCTGCCAGCACCAGCCAGTCGAGCGCCTCGCCTTCTATCAGGTAGCAGTAGAAGCGGCCCCCGTGAAATTCCTGCGGCCTCTGCCAGAGTGCCATCGCCTCCAGCAACGCCGGGTACCAGGGACACCCCGCCGCCACCACCCCCCGCAGGTGCCGGATGGCGGCCTCCTCGCCGGGCGGGCAGGGCCCACCGGCCCGGGCAACCTCGTCCATCTGCACCCGGCTCAACTTTCCCTCTCCGCCGCTTCGGCCCGAAGCCGCTCCAGAAATTCCAGCCGCCCGGTGCTGACAAGCTCGGCCACCTTCTTCTCGATAGCCTCACCAACGCCCGGCACCTGGCGCAGGCGGTGTTCGGCCAGAAGCACCGCCACCGGTTCTGGCAGGCCCTCAATAGCCTCGGCGGCGCGGCGGTAGGCCCGCACCTTGAACCAGCTCTCCTTCTTCTTCAGGAGGAGCCCGGCTATCTCCCGGAAGACGGCGGCAACCTCAGCATTGGTCATGATAGAGAAGCCGGATACCGCCGGCGGTCACCTCCCGCAGCAGTACTTATACTTCTTGCCGCTGCCACAGGGGCAGGGGTCGTTGCGGCCCACCTTCCGACCGGCCGCCCTGACACGGGCCGGGGCCTGCGGCCGGGACTGCCCGTGACCGGCGGTAACCTTGCTCATATCCACCGCCGGCTGGTGTTCGGCCCGCTGCCGCCGGATGCTCACGTTGAAGATAGAGCGGGTCACGGTGCTGCGGATGGTGTCCATCAGCTCCTGGAACATGGCCGCCCCCTGGCGCTTGTAGACTACCAGCGGGTCCTGCTGGGCCACCGCCTGCAGGCCGACCCCCTGCCGCATGTATTCCATCTCGGTGAGGTGCTCCACCCACAGGCTATCAATGACGCGCAGCATCAGGAGCCGCTCCAGCATCCGCATGTTCTCCGGGCCGAGCTCCTTTTCCTTCTGCTCGTAGACGGCCTCGGCCGCCTCGGTAAGACGGCGCTGGACCTCGGCCGGCTTCATACCGGCCAGCAGCCGGGCATTCACCCCGGGCGGTACCGGGAAGATAGCCTTTACCTCGTTCAGGAGCGCCTGCATCTCTTCCTCGCCGTAGTCGCCACCGGTGTACCGGTCAACCACCGCCGCAATCTCCTCGGCCACCATGGAAAGGATGTTAGCCTTGATATCCGCCCCGCTCAGAATCTTGCGGCGCTCCCCGTAGATGATGGTGCGCTGGGTGTTGATGACATCGTCGTACTCAACCAGGTGCTTGCGGATATCAAAGTTGAAGCCCTCCACCTTGACCTGGGCGCTCTCAATGGCACGGCTGACGAAGCGGTTCTCAATCGGCGTGTCCTCGTCCATACCGGCCCAGTTCATGAGGCCGCGGATGCGCTCCCCGCCGAAACGCCGCATGATATCATCTTCGAGCGACACGTAGAAGCGCGAGCTGCCCGGGTCACCCTGGCGCCCGGCGCGCCCGCGCAACTGGTTATCAATCCGCCGTGCCTCGTGGCGCTCCGTGCCGATGATATGTAACCCCCCGAGCCTGATAACCTCGTCGTGCTCACGCTGCCAGTCCTCGGGGTCACGCCCGGCCGGGTTACCGCCCAGGATGATATCAACCCCGCGGCCGGCCATGTTGGTGGCCACCGTCACCGCCCCGAGCCTGCCCGCCTGGGCAATGATGGCCGCCTCCTTCTCGTGGTTCTTGGCGTTGAGGACCTGGTGCGGGATGCCGCGCCGCTTCAGCCGGTTGCTCAAGTCCTCGGACTTCTCAATGGACACCGTGCCGATGAGCACCGGCCTTCTCTCCCTGTAAAGCCGCTCTACCTCGCGCACGACCGCCTTGAACTTGGCATCCTCGTCCTTGTAGACCAGGTCCGGGAAGTCCTGGCGTATCATGGGGAGGTTGGTCGGTATCACCACCACTTCCAGCTTGTATATCTTGTGGAACTCCTCGGCCTCGGTGGCGGCCGTGCCCGTCATACCGGCCAGCTTCTCGTACATGCGGAAGTAATTCTGGAAGGTGATGGTGGCATAGGTCATGGTCTCGCGCTGTATCCTGACGCGCTCTTTAGCCTCGATTGCCTGGTGCAGGCCACCGGCAAAGCGGCGCCCGAACATGAGGCGGCCGGTAAACTCGTCGACGATGACCACCTCGCCATCACGCACCACGTACTCCACGTCACGCCGGTAGAAGTGCTGCGCCCGCAGGGCGTTGTCCAGGTAGCGTGTCAGCGAGGCATTGGCGGGGTCGTACAGGTTGGGGGAGGACAGCAGTCCCTCCCGCTGCAACGCCGCCTCAACAACACTTATGCCGTGGTCCGTCAGGGCAATGCTGCGGTGCTTCTCGTCGATGGTAAAGTCCTCGTCCTTGCGCAGGCGGGGCACCAGCCGGGCGAAAACCTGGTACTTGTGCTCCGCCTCGGCCGCCGGACCGCTGATGATGAGGGGAGTGCGGGCCTCGTCAATCAGGATGTTGTCCACCTCGTCAACGATGGCGTAATGCAGCCGACGCTGCACGCAGCGTGCCAGGTCAACCACCATGTTGTCCCGCAGGTAGTCAAAACCGAACTCGTTATTTGTGCCGTAGGTGATATCGGCCTCATAGGCCTCGCGCCGCGATATGGGACGCAGCCCCTTCCAGGCGCCGTTTTCCCCGGCGTAGTCCGGGTCATAGATGAAGGAGGCCTCATGTTGAATGGTCGCCACCGAGACACCCAGGAGGTGATAGACCGCCCCCATCCAGTGGGCGTCACGCTTTGAAAGGTAATCATTGACGGTTACCAGGTGGCAACCCTTTCCGGCCAGGGCATTCAGGTAGAGGGGGAGAGTTGCCACCAGTGTCTTACCTTCACCGGTGCGCATCTCGGCAATCTTGCCCTGGTGCAGCACGATACCACCCATAAGCTGCACGTCAAAATGACGCTGCTTCAGGGTGCGCTTGGCTGCCTCGCGCACGGCGGCAAAGGCCTCGGGGAGAAGGTCATCCAGTGATTCCCCGTCCCGGTAGCGCCGGCGGAACTCGTCCGTCCTGGCACGGAGCCGGGAATCGCTGAGCTGCTCGTACTCCGCCTCGAGCTGGTTGATTCGGCTTACCAGCGGCTGGAGCCTCTTCAGCTCCTTCTCATTGGAATCAAGCAGTGCGCTAAGCCACTTAAGCATCGTCTTCTTCCCCGAGCAGTTCCCGGGCGCGGGCCACGTCCCGGGCGTTCACCATGATGGAGACCTGGCCCATGCCGTCAACCGTAAACGGGTGCACCGACGGTGCGGCCGGCGAGCGCAGCAGGCTGGGAATCCCGGCAGCCGCGAGCCGGCCCCGCACTATCTGGGCCTCGACCTCGCCGGCGGCGGTGTAGACCGCCACCAGGTCATTCTGGCTACTCAAACATCGCCCCCACGGAGAGTCCGGTGTGGATGCGGTGAATCGCCTCGCCCAGCAGGGGGGCAATCGGCAGCACCGTTATCTTGCCCAGCTTCTTCTCCGGCGGCACCGGTACCGTGTCCGTCACCACCACCTCTTTCACCTGGCTGGCCTCCAGCCGCTCCACCGCCGGCGGTGTCAGCACCGGGTGGGTGCAGCAGGCATAGACCTCGCGGGCCCCGTGGGCCAGCAGCGCCTTTACCGCGTTGGTGATGGAGCCGGCGGTGTCAATCTCGTCATCAAAGGCCAGGGCAGCCCTGCCCTCAACCTCGCCGATGATGTTGAGGGTCTCGGTGCGCCCGCTGTTACCCAGGCGGCGCTTCTCCACGATGGCCAGCGGGGCATTCAGCTTGGCCGCCAGGTCACGTGCCCGCTTGGTAATGCCGATATCGGTCGCCACCACCACCAGGTCACTGAAGCGCCTGTTCCTGAAATAATCGCTCACCAGGGTAAGGGCTGTCAGCTCGTCAACCGGGATACTGAAGAAGCCCTGTATCTGGGCGGCATGCAGGTCAACCGTGAGCACCCGGTTGGCCCCGGCGGTTGTCAGCAGGTCGGCAACAAGGCGCGCCGTAATCGGCACCCGCGGCTGGTCTTTGTGGTCGGTGCGCCCGTAGCCGTAGTACGGGATAACCGCCGTGATACGCTTGGCCGAGGCCCGCTTGAGGGCATCTATCATGATGAGCAGCTCCACCAGGCTCTTGTTGACGGGGCTGCAGATAGGCTGGACGACGAAGGTATCACGCTCCCGGACATTCTCCAGAATACGCACAAAGATGTTCTCATTGGTAAACTGGAACACGTCCGCCCGCCCCAGCGGCATCCCCAGGTAGTCAGCGATTGCCTGTGCCAGCGTGGGGTGAGCGTTCCCGCTGAAGACCTTCAGGTCGTCCATCACTCCTCCTCTCTATGTGCCAGATAGCATTCACCAGGCAGTCTCATTATAGCACTCCCTGCGGCCGGCCTCACCCCCCACCACCCGCTTCCCCTCTTGCCTCACCACCCCGCCTGTGATATAGTCAACTGAGTCAGCCCGATTTTACCGCATACCCTGAGGTAGAGAGGAGAAAAATGAAGGAAGCTGTTATTGTTGATGCTTGCCGCTCCCCCATCGGCCGCGCCGGCTGGCGGGGAGTCTACCGGTCAATCGCCTATACCGACCTGATGGTACCCGTCCTCAAGGCAATCATCGAGCGCAACAATCTTGACCCGAACCTGATTGATGACGTCATCATCGGGTCAGCCACGACCATCGGCTTTGCCATGACACGCAACATCGTCCTTACGGCCGGCCTGCCGCAGTCGGTCGCCGCCAGCGATACCGCCCGCCAGTGTGCTTCCTCGTCCAATGCCATCGCCATCGCGGCGCACTACATCATGAATGACGATGCCGACATTATCATCGCCGGCGGCCTGGAGACGATGGACCGGCAGGGGCCGGTACCCGCCTGGCAGATTGGCCAGCGTGGTGCCAACCTGCGCCGCCCCCCACAACCACCCGCCGAGGAAATCCCCTACCCGCCCGACTGGAAGCATGCCAAGCTGATGCCCATCCTCCCCCCCGAAATCCCCGGCTGGATATACGACATGGGCCGCACCGCCGAGGAGCTCTCGATGCGCTTCGGTATCAGCCGTGAGGAATCGGACGAGTTCGCCTACCGGAGCCAGATGCTGACAAAGAAAGCAATGGAGGCCGGCCTCTTCGATAGCCAGATAGTCCCCATCACCATCAACTACCAGGACGGCACCACCGAGACCATCACCAAGGACCAGTGCCCGCGTCCAGACACCACGCTCGAGAAGATAAAGGCCGTACCGCCGGCCTACCGTGAGAACGGGCTTGTTACCGCCGCCAACTCCTGCCCGCGCAGTGACGGGGCCGGGGCGGTACTGCTCATGTCAAAAGAGAAGGCCAGGGAGCTCGGCTACAAGCCGCTCTGCACCTTCCGCCATGCCGTCGCCGTTGGGGTTGACCCCACGGTCATGGGCATCGGCCCGGTGCCTTCTACCCAGAAGATACTAAAGCGCACCGGCATGAAGATAAGCGATTTTGACATCATTGAAATCAACGAGGCCTTTGCCTGCCAGGTGGTGTACAGCATGCGCGAGCTCGGTCTCACCGGGGCCGAGAAGGAGAAGGTCAACCCCCTGGGTGGCTCCATCGCCATTGGCCACCCCCTGGGGATGACAGGCACCCGCCAGGCCGCCGTGATTGCCTTCGAGATGCAGCGGCGCAACCTGGAGTGGGGCCTGGCCACGCTCTGTGCAGGTGGTGGCCAGGGCATGGCCACCATCTTCCAGCGCGAACACTACAACTGGTAGCCGGCCCGACCACCCGCCAGCTAAGCAAAGCCCCCTTCGCGCGAAGGGGGCTTCCCTTTTATTTATTGCGTCGCGAAAGGCAGCGGTCAAATGCCGGGAACGGGGAAACGCTCGCAGAGGCGGTGCACCTCGGCGGCCACCTCGCGCCGGGCCGTCTCGTCCCCGGGGGCTTTCAACACCCGCAGCACCAGACCAGCCACCTGCCTCACCTCCTCCGGGCCGAAACCACGGGTCGTGACGGCCGGTGTGCCCAGCCTGATGCCGCTGGTAGCCCAGGGGGGGCGCCTGTCAAACGGGATGGCGTTGCGGTTAACAACAATCCCGGCGCGTTCCAGTGCCTCCTGGGCCTCCCGACCACTCAGCCCCAGTGGTGTCAGGTCAACCAGCACCAGGTGATTGTCCGTCCCGCCGGAAACGAGCCGCAGGCCAAGCCTCTTCAGCTCGCCCGCCAGCACCCGCGCATTCTCCAGCACCGCCTTCTGGTAGTCTTCAAACCCGGCCTGCATTGCCTCGTAGAAGGCAACCGCCTTGGCAGCCACGGTGTGCATCATCGGCCCGCCCTGGGTGAAAGGGAAGACCGCCGCATCAATCCCCCGGGCCAGCTCCTCACGGCAGAGAATGAAGCCGCTACGCGGGCCGCGCAGCGTCTTGTGGGTGGTGGAGGTAACCACGTCGGCGTACGGCACCGGGCTGGGGTGAAGCCCCACCGCCACCAGGCCGGCAATGTGGGCCATATCCACCATCAGCTTCGCCCCGACGGCGTCGGCGATACGGCGGAAGCATTCAAAATCTATTATCCGGGGGTAGGCGCTGGCCCCCGCCACGATGAGCCTCGGCCGGCACTCCAGCGCCAGCGTCTCCACCTGGCGGTAGTCAATCCGCTCCGTTTCCTCGTCCACCCCGTAAGAAACAAAGTTGTACAACCTGCCCGAAAAGCTCACGGCGGCCCCGTGAGTCAGGTGCCCGCCGTGGGCCAAGCCCATCGCCAGCACGGTGTCACCCGGCTCAAGCAGGGCGGCGTAAGCCGCCATGTTGGCCTGTGCCCCGCTGTGCGGCTGGACGTTGGCATGCTCGGCCTGGAAAAGCTCACAGGCACGCCCCCGGGCCAGGGCTTCGATGGCATCGGCGTTCTCGCAACCGCCGTAGTAGCGCTGCCGGGGATAGCCCTCGGCGTACTTATTGGTAAACACCGAGCCTTCAGCCTCCAGCACGGCCGGCCCGGCATAGTTTTCCGAGGCAATCAGATTGATGGTCCCTTCCTGCCGTCGGCGCTCCTTCTGGATAATACTGTCTACCTCGGGGTCAGTCTCGCTCAAGTAGCCCATCTGGACGCCTCCGGGTTGAAGTCTACAATGGCCCCCCGGTAGTGGTCAACAAACTGCCGGCCGGGGCGGCCACTGTGCTACAATGGGGCTTGCCATGATACCGCTCCGCCTGGCGCTCAGGAACTTCATGTGCTACCGCGATAACGTTGCGCCGCTGAGCTTCGCCGGCATCCACACCGCCAGCATCAGCGGCGGCAACGGCCACGGGAAGTCAGCCCTGATTGACGCCATGACCTGGGCCCTCTGGGGCCAGAGCCGGGCCCGGCGCGATGATGACCTGGTGCACGCCGGCACCACCGAGGCCACCGTAGAGTTCGACTTCGCCGTGGAGGGGCAGGAGTACCGCGTTATCCGCCGGCACTCCCTCCCGAAACGGCGCTCCGCCTCCGGCAAAACGAACCTCGAGTTCCAGATACGCACCGGCGATGGCTACCGTCCCCTCACCGGCAACACCATTGCCGAGACCCAGCAGAAGATAATTGAAGTGCTCCACATGGACTATGACACCTTCATCAACAGCGCCTTCCTGCGGCAGGGGCACGCCGACGAGTTTACCACCGCCAGCCCGGCGCACCGCAAAGAGGTGCTGGCCAGTATCCTCGGCCTGGGCGAGTATGACCGGCTCGAGGAGCGGGCCAAGGAGCAGGCCAGCCGCCTGGCCACCCGGCGCCAGCAGCTCGAAGGCGGCATCCGGGACATGACCGAGGAGCTTACCCGCCGGCCGGCCCTGCAGGAGGAGCTGGCCGAGGCCGAAGAGGCCCGGGCACGCTCGGGCGCCGCCCTGAAGGAGCACCGACACCGGCTCGAGGCACTGCGGCAGCAGATGCAGGCCCTCGAGGCAAGGCGCACCCGGCTGGATGAGCTGCAGCAACGCATCGGCCAGGACACCCGCAACCTGGAACACTGGCAGGAACAGGCCGGGCGGTACCAGGCGCTTATCAAGCGCTACCGGGACATCCTCGCCCGGCGGCAGGAGATAGAGGCCGGCTATACCCGCCTTGTCAGGGCACGCCAGACCAGCCACCAGCTCGACCAGGCCTTCCAGCGCTCGGTGGTACTGCAGCAGCAAAAGGCCAGGCTGGAGCAGGTAATAAAAGACGCCGAGCAGGAACTGCTCCGCCAGCACGCCCTGGTCCGGCAAACAGTGGCCGACCTTGAGGCAACGTCAGGGCGGCTGCCGGAAATCCGGGCCCGGCTCCGCCAGGCCCGGCAGCGGCTGGAGCAGCTCGAGGAGCAGGAAAAGCTCCTGCAGCACAAGCAGGAAGAACTCCGCAAACTCCAGGCCGAGCTGCACGGCCTGGAGACCAGCCAGAAGCGGCTGTCGGAGGAAATCACCTCCATCGAAGAGAAGCTGGAGCTGCTCCACCAGAGTGGCCCGACAGCCACCTGCCCCCTGTGTGAAAGCAAGCTCGGTACCGATGGGCTACAGCGGATTGAGTCCAAGTTCACGCATGAGAAGCAGGAAAAGGCCGGGGCACTGAGCGCCACCCGCCGCCGGCTCGAGGAAGAGCAGGCCAGAATGGCCCGGGTCCTGGCCGAGGTAAGCCAGCTGGAACAGCACCTCAAGGAAGAGCGGGCCGCCATCCAGGCACGTACCGGGGCGCTAAGGCAGGAGAGTGCCGAGGCCGAAAACGCCAGCCAGGCACTGCAGGAAGAGCGGGCACGCCTTGCCCTCCTGGAGGAGAGGCTGGCCAGGCGTGATTTTGCCCACCAGGAACAACAGGCCCTGGCGCGGATTGAAGAGGAGCTGGCCGCCCTGGCCTACGACGCCGACCGCCACGAGGCAGCCCGGCAGGAGCTGGCTGACCTGGAGCAGTGGGCCGAGCCGAAGCGCCAGCTTGAAGAGGCCGAAGAGCACGCCGGGGCAGAGGAGCGGGCGCTGGCGCGGGTAGAAGAGGCCATCCGTGACACCAGTCGGAGCCTGGAGGAGAACCGCCAGACCGCCGCCGCACTGGAAGCCGAGATAGCCGGGATGAAAACGGCAGCCCATGAGCTGGCCGAGGCCGAAGCCAAAAACAGTGCCCTGGTTGCCGAGCACGAGCGCCTGCAGCAGGTAGTTGGCAGCCTGCGGGGCCAGCTGGAGCGCCTCAACGAAGTGGAAAAGCGCCTCCGGGAGCGCCGCCGGCAGGTCGAGGAGTGCGCCCGCGAGGAAGACATCTACCGGGAACTGGCCGAGGCCTTCGGTAAGCGCGGCATCCAGGCCCTGCTCATCGAGACTGCCCTGCCGGAAGTAGAGCAGGAAGCCAACCGTTTGCTGGGCCTCATGACAGACAACCGGATGCATGTCAGGATAGAGACCCAGCGCGAGACCAAGCGGGGCACCACCGTGGAGACGCTGGATATCTTCATCGCCGACGAGCTGGGTACCCGCAACTACGAGATGTTCAGCGGCGGCGAGGCCTTCCGCATCAATTTCGCCATCCGCATCGCCCTCTCCCGGCTGCTGGCAAGGCGGGCCGGGGCACCACTGCCAACCCTGATTATCGACGAGGGGTTCGGGACACAGGACGCCGTCGGGATAGAGAAACTGCAGGAGGCCATCAACTCAATCCAGGACGAGTTCCAGAAGATACTGGTCATCACCCACATGGAGGAGCTGCGGGACGCCTTTCCCACCCGGATAGAGGTCACCAAGACAGCCAGCGGCTCCCGGATAAGCCTGAACTAGGACGGGCGCGGGAAGGCCCGGCGGCAAGGTCACCCAGGGCCCCGAAGGAATCTCTTCCCGCCCCTGGACCCGGACCTGGCCCACTCCTATTGACACGGCGCCGGCGAGTCCATACATACCCTTGAACCGGACAGTTTTCATTGGACTGGATACGGGCGAATGCCCACCTGTTCACACAGTCCATACATACCCTTGAACCGGACAGTTTTTCATGCTACACTTGGGGTGCACTTGATTTCAGCCAGGGGGCATTATATGGAACAAGCTGTGCGGGAGCGCCTCGCACCAATACTCGCCGGGCAGCGAGGCCGTGACTCTCTCATTCCCATCCTGCAGAAGGTCCAAGGGGAGCTGGGCTATCTACCTGAGGAAGCTATCTCGGAGATAGCCCATTCTTTGGGTCTGGCCCCCAGTGACATCTACGGGGTGGCCTCGTTCTACTCACAGTTCAGGTTCCAGAGGCAAGGTGAACACACCATCAAGGTATGCCAGGGTACAGCCTGCCACGTGCGCGGCGCCAAGCGGATAATGGAGACCGTCTGCAACGAGCTGGGGGTAAGACCTGGCGGCACTACCGAGGACTATCGCTTCAGCGTGGAGCGCGTGGCCTGCTTCGGCTCCTGCGCTCTGGCTCCGGTGGTGGTGGTGGACAACACCGTCTACGGCCGGATGACCACTACCAAGGTGAGGCAGGTACTGAGTGAATACTAACCGCTTCACCCGGACACGGTAAAACCAGACGGGGTGCTCGGGCATGACGTTTGCTGAAAGACGCAAGAAGGCAATCGACGAGTGGCAGGCACTGCAAAACAGCGGAAAACCCCGCATCCTGGTCGGAATGGCAACCTGCGGCCGTGCCGCCGGGGCGGCTGCCCTGATGGACCTCCTCAGAGAAGAGCTGCCGCGGCGTGGCGTTGACGCCCATGTCACCGAGGTAGGATGTGTCGGCCTCTGCTACGCCGAGCCCCTGGTAGACATCATCAAGCCCGGCCGCCCCCGCATCACCTACGGCAACGTCACCCCGGAGATACTCAAGCAGCTCATCCAGGACTACCTGGTGGGTGACAACCCCCGCCCGGACCTGGCCATGGGCACGGTAGGGGAAGGCACCATCGAGGACATCCCCCGCCTGGCAGACCTCCCCATCATGAAACCGCAGGTCCGCATTGCCCTGCGCAACTGCGGGCACATTGACCCGGACGATATCAACCAGTACATCGCCAACGGGGGCTACGAGGGCCTGCGCAAGGCGCTGGAGATGGCGCCAGAGGAGGTCATCGAAGAGATAAAAAGGTCCGGCCTGAGGGGGCGCGGCGGGGCTGGCTTCCCCACCGGCACCAAGTGGGAGTTCCTGCGCCGCTCCCCGGGAGACATCAAGTACATCATCTGCAACGCCGACGAGGGTGACCCCGGCGCTTTCATGGACAGGTCACTCCTGGAGAGTGACCCGCATTCCGTACTGGAAGGGATACTCATCGGCTGTTATGCCACCGGGGCCAGCGAGGGCTATATCTACTGCCGGGCCGAGTACCCGCTGGCCATTTCCCGGCTGCAGCGTGCCCTGGCCCAGATGGAAGAGTACGGCCTGCTGGGCGAAAACATCCTCGGCCGCGAGGGCTTCAACCTGCACCTGCACATCAAGGAAGGTGCCGGCGCCTTCGTCTGCGGCGAGGAGACGGCCCTGATGATGTCCATCGAGGGACGGCGCGGCATGCCGCGGCCCCGTCCCCCCTTCCCCGCCCAGTCCGGCCTCTGGGGCAAGCCGAGCAACATCAACAACGTGGAGACCTGGG
>CAZBPZ010000047.1:0-13410 GCA_964493955.1 uncultured Dehalococcoidales bacterium
GGTAGCGGGGGTTGGATTCGAACCAACGACCTCCGGGTTATGAGCCCGACGAGCTGCCACTGCTCTACCCCGCGCTGCAACTTTAACTATATCCCGCGGCGGGTGGGGTGTCAAGAAACCCCGTGTGGCAGAGGCGCCGCCATCGCGGCTGAAAGTCAGGCGCAGGGGCTGACCAGCATTATGCAAATGGGGCCCCCCTTACCCCGCCGGGCGGGTGGCCCGTCATGCCGCCAGCCCCCGGATGATGTCCAGCAACTGGGCCAGGATGCGGGCCGTTGCCCCCCAGATGACCTTGTCACGGTAGTGGTAGAAGTAGGTCTTTATGGGCTCTCCGTCCAGCTCGTCGGTGCCGGTACGCAGGCAGGCCGGGTCAAGCAGGGCCTGTAGCGGCACCTCAATCACGTCCTCGGTCTCCCATTCGTCCACCAGCACCTCGAAGGGCCGGCGCACCATGCCCACGAACGGGGAAATCACGTAGCGCGAGCCGATGGTGCGGACATCATCCAGCTCACCCAGGATGTCAACCGCTTCTGCCGGCAGGCCCACCTCTTCGCTGGCCTCGCGCAGGGCCGTGGCCAGCAACGAATTATCGGCTTCCTCGCGGGTGCCGCCGGGGAAGGCAATCTGGCCCTTGTGGTCACGCACGTTGTAGGTGCGCTGGATGAAGAGGACATGGTATTGCCCGTCTTTGAGGTACAGGGGGACCAGCACGGCCGAGGCCGTCCGCTCCGGGTCGGTGATACGGAGCTTCTTGCGCCGGGCCAGCGCCCGGCGTAGTCTCTCTTCCATGCCCTTATACTACTGCTACCGGGCACGCCCGGCAACCACCCGCCCCCGGCCGGCAGACTGCGTCCGGTTGCACCGGAGAAGCCGCTCCCTGTAACATGGGGCTTGCCAGTTAGCAACGGAGGGCACCGGTGCCTTACGAGACGCTGCTTGCCGAAAAGAGGGATGGTGTTGCCCTGGTGACGCTGAACCGGCCCGAGCGCCTCAACGCCCTGAGCACCACCCTGTTCCTCGAGTTCAACCAGGCCCTGACGCAGTTTGAAGAGGATGCCGACGTCCGGGTGCTGATGGTGCGGGGAGCGGGGGAGAAGGCCTTCTCGGCCGGGGCCGATATCCACGAGATGGTATCAGCCGAAGGCAGGCGGCGCCACCCCGGGGCGCAGGTAGGTGAGTGGATGTGGCACCTGGCCAGCTACCGCAAGCCTACCATCGGCATCATCAACGGCCTGGCCTACGGGGGTGGGGCGCTGATGTCGTCCATCTTCGATATCCGCCTCGGCTGCGAGCGCACCAGCTTCCGGTTCCTGGCGGTCACCTACGGCCGGGTCAACTCCACCTGGACGTTGCCCCTCATCGTGGGGTGGCCGCTGGCCAAGGAGCTACTCTTCACCGGCCGGGTCGTCGCGGCGGAAGAGGCCTGCCGCATCGGCCTGCTCAACCGGCTCGTGCCCTCGGAGAAGCTGATGGAGACGGCCTGGGAGATGGCAAGGCTCATCGCCAGTAACGATGCTGCCGCCGTCCAGGCCGTGCGTGAAATAGCCACCAGTAACATCGGCCTGGGCTGGCGCGAGATGATGCTCAACGAGGCCAGTGTCCTGGCCCGCTCGCTTGAGCCGCCGCCGCCGGAGCAGAGCTTCAGCCGGTTCCTGGAACGCAGACGTGGCCGCAAGAAAGGGGAAAGAGATGGCAGCCCCCAGGACGGCGCTTGAAGGTATCCGCGTCCTTGACCTTGGCCGCTACCAGGCCGGGCCGCGGGCCGGCCTGGTCCTGGCCCGCCTCGGGGCCGAGGTCATTAAGGTGGAGGCCCCGGGCGGTGACGAGAGCCGGGGGCTGGGGGGCCGTAACTCGGTGCGCGGCCAGAGCGCCTACTGGGTGCAGTACAACTCCGGCAAGAAGAGCCTGGCGGTTGACCTGCGGCAGGAAAAGGGCAAGGAGGTGCTGCGTGACCTCGTGCGTGTGTCCGATGTCTTCATCCAGAACTTCCGCCCCGGCACCATCGAGCGGATGGGGTTCGGTTACGAACGGCTGCGCCAGCTCAACCGCGGCATTATCATGCTCAATGTCTCCGCCTACGGGCAGTACGGCCCCTACCGCGACCGCCTCGGCTTCGACCCCATCGGGCAGGCCATCTCCGGGCTGATGTGGATGACGGGTTACCCGGACACACCCCCCACCCTGACGGCCATGCCCGTCATCGACCGTATTACGGCGCTGCATGGCACCATCGGCGTGCTGGCGGCCCTGCGCGAGCGTGAGCTCTCCGGCGAGGGGCAGGCCATCGACGTGTCCCTGGCCGATACCGGCTTCAGCCTGACGGAGATTCCCATAACGACCTACCTGGGCACCGGGGCGGTGCCGGAGCGCCAGGGCAGCCGCATCCCTGGCTCGCTCACCAATATCTACCCCACCACCGACGGCTGGGCGCTCATCATTGCCCCCAACGAGAATATCTGGCAGCGGCTGTGCCGCTGCATCGGCCGGGAAGAGTGGCTTCAGGACCCGGATTTTGCCAGCCGCGGCCGGCGCATGGCCAGCGTGGAGAGGATTGAGGCCGTGCTGGCAGAGTGGTTCCGCGGGCGCAGCACCGCCGAGGCCGTGGACACGATGTCCGGGGCGGGGGTCCCCTGTGCCCCCGTCAATGATATTCCCCGCGCCGCCCGCGACCCGCAGGTACACGAGCGGGAGCTGCTGGTGGAGGTGCCCGACCCGTACGCCGGTACCATCCATGTCTCCGGTAAGCAGATAAAGCTCAGCCGGAGCGAGATAGTGGTTGGCCCGGCCCCGGCCATTGGCGAGCACACCGACGAGGTGCTGGGCAGGGTGCTCGGCTACCCGCCGGGGAAGATACAGCAGCTCCGGCAGGAGAAAGTGGTCTTCTAGGCCACTACGCCGCTGGCCCGGAGGTGGGGGTGACTTGGCCGTTAGAATCGTCACCGATAGCGTCGCCGACCTGCCGCCACAGCTGGTTGGCTGCCTTGGCATCCGTGTCATCCCCCTGCTGGTCAATTTCGGCGAGGAGTCCTTCCGTGACGGGGTGGACATCGGCCCGGACGAGTTTTACCGGCGTCTTGCCGCCGGCGGGACTTACCCCACCACCTCTGTCCCTCCTCCAGAGGCCTTCCTGGAAGTCTACCGGGAGCTCGCCAGGGAGGGCGCCGAGATACTGGTGGTCACGCTCTCATCACGCCTTAGCGGTACCTGCGAGGTGGCCCGCCAGGCGGCGACAGAGATGGTGGGAGGCTGCCGTATTGAGGTAATCGATTCGGGGCAGGCCATTGCCGCCGAGGGGCTGGTGGTCATCAGCGCCGCCCGGGCAGCCCGGCAGGGTGCCGGCCTGGACGAGGTGATTGCCCTGGTGCGGTACAACCTCGGCCGGGTGGCGATGCGGGCTACCTTTGATACCCTGGAGTACCTGGCCCGGGGCGGTCGCATCGGCCGGGCACAGGCCCTGCTTGGCTCGGTCCTCCACGTGAACCCTGTCATCGGCCTCAGAGACGGCGAGGTCTACCCGTACGGGCGCGAGCGCTCACGGCAGCGGGCCATCAACCGCCTCTACGAGTTTGCCGCCGGGTACCGGAATATCGAGGCCGCCGCCGTCGAGTACGCCACCGCTCTCCCCGAGGCCGAAGCGCTGGCCGAACGCCTGGCCCGGCTGGTTGACCGCGACCGCATCATGGTGACCCAGGCCAGCCCCGTAATCGGCACACACACCGGCCCGGGCCTGCTGGTGGTGAGTATCCTCGGCGACAGGTAACGCCTGCCAGCGGACTGCCGGGGCGCACCTAGCGCCCCGTCTTCAGCCAGCCCGCCACCCGCTGACCGAAGCCGCGGGCCTTTTCAAGCTCGCCCTCACGCAGCGGGCCTTTCATCCCCCTGACTCGGACCGAAAGCTCCGGGGCCACCACCGCCAGGCCGGGGGCCTTGCGGCGGGCACGCTGCTCCATGCGGCGGGCTGCCTTCAGCTCCTCGCGCGGCAGGCAGGTGTCAAAGAAGGTCACCAGCCGGCCGGCCAGCACCGGCCGCCCCAGGCGGTTGATGAGGCGGCGGATGCCGGCGGTAGCCGTGCCGAAGTGGTTGGGCGAGCCAATGAGAATAGCGTCATAGCCGGCCAGGTTCTCCGGGGTGGCCTGCCGCACCTGGATGAGGTCGGCCTGGGCCCCGGCCTCCCTGATTCCGGCAGCTATCTCCGCGGCGACCTGCTGCGTGTTACCCCACTTGGAGTCGTACACTACGGCGGCTCTCGGCATGGCCTGCCTCCCTTACAGGTGCAGTTCAATGATGTCCCCGTCCTCCAGGACATGGTCCCGCTTCACCATGATGCCGTCGTGCTTGCCCGAGCCCCACAGCCGGGCGAATTTGAGCTTTGCCCGGAAGTCCTTGTGGACGTCCTCGGCGGCGTCGGCCAGGGTGGCGCCGCGCGGCAGCACGATGGGGTCTTCAAGGTCGGGCTTCTGGCCGGGTGACTTGGTATAGACGCGGATGATTTCCAGCAGGTCAAACACGGCCCGCCGCAGTTCCTCCAGTCCGGTCCCACGGCGGGCCGAGATGGCCAGCACCGGCAGCCGGCCGCCGTGTTCCGCCGCCAGCGCCTGCAGGACGGAGTCGGCTGCACCGGCCGGCCCCACCATGTCCAGCTTGTTGGCCAGCACCATTGCCTTCTTCCAGGTAACACCCGGCGCGGCTTCCTCCGGCCCCGGCCGCCCGGGGCGGATACGCATCTCCTCGAGCTGCAGGGTGGTATCCACCAGCTGGTCCAGTGGCGAATCGCTCAGGTCAACCATCAGGAGCAGGGCATCTGCCCGGCGCAGCAGCACCGGCAGCCAGTACGGGACTGCCCCGGCCGCCAGCGGGGGTGTATCCACCAGCTGGATTTTGATGTTCTCGAACTCCATCATGCCGGGGGTGGCTATCTGGGTGGTGAAAGGGTAGTCTGCCACGGCGGGGCTGGCCTTGGTGACGCTGGCCACGAGCTGCGACTTGCCGGTATTGGGGGGACCGGCCACCACCACCTGGGCCGCCCCCTCCTTCTCGACCAGCATCGAGGCGCGCTGCGGGCCTCCTTTTTTCCCCTGGGCCTGGGAGAGCCTGGCTATTTTCCGGCGCAGGTCAGCCTTGAGGTGGTCGGTGCCCTTGTGCTTGGGCATGATGGCCAGCATCTCTTCCAGGATTTCTATCTTCTCCTGGTTGGTGCGGGCGGTGCGGAAGCGTTTCTCCGCCTCGTAGTAGGCCGGGGGCAGGTTGGCTGGCATGGGCCTTAGAGCAACTCCTTCACTTTCCTGGCCAGGCCGGGGGACATCCCCGCCACCGCGGCGATATCCTCCAGCGGTGCCTCGCGGATACCCTTTACCGAGCCGAACCGGCGCAGCAGGGCACGCTTGCGCTTCGGGCCGATGCCGGGAATCACGTCCAGGGACGAGCCGAACGAGCGTTTCCGGTGTAGCTTCTGGTGGTAGCCGATGGCGAAGCGGTGGGCCTCGTCGCGAACGCGCTGCAGCAGTTGCAGCCCGGCCGAGCCACGCGGCAGCTCCACCGGCCCGCGGTGGCCCGGCAGGAAGACCTCCTCGTGCTCCTTGGCCAGGCTGGCCACCGCCACCGGCCCGGTGCCGGACTCTTCGATTGCTTCCAGGGCGGCATTCAGTTGACCTTTGCCACCGTCAATCAGCACCAGGTCCGGCTTCTCTGCCCAGGTATCTTCCGGCGGCCCACCGCTGTCCCGCAGGCGTTTGAAGCGCCGGTGCAGCATCTCCTGGAGCATGGCGTAGTCATTGGCGCCTTCCACCGTCCTGATGCGGAAACGCCGGTAGAGTTTGGGGCGGGGGCGGCCCTGCACGAAGACCACCATGCTGCCCACCGCCTCTTTACCCTGGATGTTGGAAATATCGTAGCCCTCGAGCCGCCGCGGGGGGGCAGCCAGCCCCAGCCGTTCCTTGAGCTCGGCCAGGGCGGCATCCAGCGTGGCCGGGCTGGCCAGTGCCCTGGCTTTCATCTGCTGCAGGCCCTGGGCGGCATTTTCGGCCACCGTCTCAACCAGGCGTCGTTTGCTGCCGCGCTGCGGCACGTGCAGGCGGACCCGGCCGCCCCGGCGGCCGCTGAGCCACTCCTCGATGGCAGCCCGGTCTTCCACCGGGTGCTGCAGCAGGAGGCGCGGCGGGATGTCCAGCGCCGACGAGTAGTACTGTTTGATGAAGCTGGCCATGATGCTGGCCGGCGTCTCCGAGGCTGTCCCCTGCAGGGTAAAGGACTCCCGGCCGATGAGGCGGCCCTGCCGCACGAAGAAGACCTGCACGCAGGCCTGGTGGCCATCGTCGGCGAAGGCGATGGCGTCCTGGTTGCCCTCGGTCACGGCCGCTATCTGCTGGCCTTCCACCACGCTGTCGATGGCGGCTATCTGGTCGCGGATGATGGCGGCCTTTTCAAACTGCAGGGCGGCGGCTGCGGCCGCCATCTGGCTCTCAAGCTCGCGCCGCACCGCCTCCTGCTTTCCCTCCAGGAAGAGGAGCACCTGCCTGATTACGGCGGCGTACTCCGGCTGCGTGGCAGCCCCGATGCAGGGGGCGATGCACTGGTTGAGGTGGTACTCCAGGCAGGCGCGCTTGTCCGTGCCGGTGATGGCCCGGCTGCAGGAGCGGAACGGGAAGATGCGCTTCAAGGCTTGCAGGGTGCGGCGCACGGAGCGGGCGCTGGCAAACGGCCCGAAGTAGCGGCCGCCGTCATCTTCCAGGCGGCGGGTGAGGTAGACACGCGGCCACGCCTCGTTGACCGATACCTTGAGGTAGGGGAAGGTCTTGTCATCCTTGAGGCGGATGTTGAAGCGGGGGTGGTGCTGCTTGATGAGGTTCAGCTCCAGGATAAGGGCTTCCTGCTCCAGGCGGGTGACGTAGTACTCCACGTCACGCACCTGTCGCACGAGGCGGCGTGTCTTGGGGTCGAGGCCGTGCTCGGGGCTGAAGTAGGAGCGCACCCGCTGGCGGAGGTCAACCGCCTTGCCCACGTAGATGATGGTGCCCTCGGCATCGCGGAACAGGTAGACACCGGGGCGGGCGGGTAGTTGTTTGAGCTGTTCGGCCAGGGTGCTCGTCAGGCTCATTGCCCGGAGAGGACCATCACTTCAGCCGTGGCCGGCTAGTCGGTCTTGCTGAGGCTGGCCAGGAATTCGGCGTTAGATTTGGAGCGGCGCAGCCGCTCCAGCACGCGTTCCGTGGCCTCGGCAAAGCTGGTGGCATCGTTGGATATCATGGCCACCATGCGGCGCAGCAGCCAGACCTGCTTGAGGGTGGCCTCGTCCAGCAGCAGCTCCTCGCGCCGGGTGCCGCTCTGCTCGATATCTATCGCCGGGTAGACACGGCGCTGTGCCAGGCGGCGGTCCAGGTGGACCTCCATGTTCCCGGTGCCCTTGAACTCCTCGTAAATCAGGTCGTCCATGCGGCTGCCGGTATCGACCAGGCAGGTGGCCAGGATTGTCAGGCTGCCGCCCTCGGCCGTGTTCCGGGCCGCCCCGAAGAAGTGCTTGGCGGGGTAAAGGGCGGCCGGGTCTATGCCGCCGGAGAGGGTGCGGCCGCTCGAGGGCATTGCCAGGTTGTAGGCACGGGTGAGCCGGGTAATACCGTCCAGCAGTATCATAACGTCGCGGCCGCTCTCCACCAGGCGCTTGGCCCGCTCCTGGGCCAGTTCGGCCACGCGGGTGTGGTTTTCCACCGGCTCGTCAAAGGTGGCGCTGATGACCTCGCCCTTGACGGAGCGTTTCATATCGGTCACCTCTTCGGGGCGCTCGCCGATGAGGCAGACCATGACGTGGATGTCGTCATAGTTGGTGTTGACCGCGTTGGCGATGGCCTTGAGAAGCATTGTCTTACCGGCCTTCGGCGGGGAGACAATCAGGCCGCGCTGCCCCCGGCCGATGGGGGCGATGAGGTTGAGAAGGCGGGTTGAAAGGTTGTTGCCCTTGACCTCCAGGTCAATCAGCCGGTTGGGGAAGGTGGGGGTCAGTGAGCTGAAGTGGGGCCGGTTCTTGGCCAGCTCCGGGTTGAGGTCGTTGACGGCCTCAATCCTCAGCAGGCTGAAGTACTTTTCCCCGGAGCGGGCGGGGCGGCCCCGGCCGGCCACCATGTCACCCACCCGCAGGCCGAACCGGCGTATCTGGGACTGGGAGACGTAGATGTCAGACGGGCTGGGCAGCAGGGAGTTCTGGCGCAGGAAGCCGTAGCCATCGCTCATAATCTCCAGGATGCCGCTGCAGAAGATGTTCCCCTGCTGCTCGGCATCGGCCTGCAGCAGCCGCATTATCAGGTCGGCCTTGCTGAGGTCGGCACAGTCTGTCAGCCCCAGGCTGCTGGCCATCTCAAGGAGCTCTTCCCGGCTCTTGTTGTCCAGTTGGTTGATGTCTATCCGGGGGGTATCTCGCTGGTTCGTTGTCACGGCTGTTTCCTCGGGTCCTTTGTTTTGGCTGGCGTGCCGGTAACTCTGTGCCAGTCCTGCAGGAACTGCTCGAGCCCGCGGCTGGTAAGAGGGTGCTCTATCATCTGCCGCAGGACGCGGTAGGGCACGGTGACGATGTGCGCCCCGGCCCGGGCGGCTTCCAGGCAGTGTACCGGGTGGCGGATACTGGCGGCGATTACCTCGGTATCAAGGGCATAATAGTCATATATCGCCACAATGTCACGCACCAGTTGCATCCCGTCCTGGCCGATGTCATCCAGCCGGCCGACAAACGGGCTAACATAGTCCGCCCCGGCCGCGGCTGCCAGGATGGCCTGGTTGGCCGAGAAGCAGAGTGTCATGTTGACGCTGATGTTTTCCCGGCTGAGGATGGCCGTGGCCCGGAGCCCTTCGGCGGTGATGGGTATCTTCACGACCACGTTCGGTGCCCAGCCCGCCCTGATGCGTGCCTCGGCCACCATGCCCGGGGCGTCAGTGGCGATTACCTCGGCCGAGACCGGCCCTTCCACCAGGGAGCAGATTTCCCTGACTACTGCCTCGTAGTCGGCGGTGGACTCGCGCGCCACCAGGCTGGGGTTGGTCGTCACGCCGCTGATGACCCCCAGGCTGACGGCCTCCCGTATCTCCTCCAGGTTGGCAGTGTCAAGGAAGATTTGCACCTGTTTCTCCTGTAAAGCGGTGGATTTGTCAGGATGCCAGGGGCAGCTGGGCACCTTCGCGCAGGATGCCCCGGGCCACCCCGATGAATTCACGGAACAGAGGGTGCGGGCGGTTGGGCCGGGAGCCAAACTCCGGGTGGAACTGGCAGCTCAACATCCAGGGATGGCCGGCCAGCTCGCAAATCTCCACCAGGCGCCCGTCCGGGGACAGGCCGCTGAAGACGAGCCCTTTTGCCTGGAGGCGGTCACGGTACCGGTTGTTCACCTCGTAGCGATGGCGGTGCCTCTCCTGCACGAGGCGTTCACCGTAGGCCCGGGCGGCCAGGCTGCCCTCAACCAGGCAGCAGGGGTAGTTGCCCAGGCGCATCGTACCGCCCATCTCCTCCATGTCCTGGTCCGGCATGAGGTCTATTACCGGGTGCGGTGTGTC
This sequence comes from uncultured Dehalococcoidales bacterium, assembly GCA_964493955.1. Lineage (GTDB taxonomy): Bacteria > Chloroflexota > Dehalococcoidia > Dehalococcoidales > Fen-1064 > CAZBPZ01. The sequence goes on from CAZBPZ010000047.1 coordinate 9,532, forward strand.
CGGGTCAAACTCGGTGGAGTTGGCCCGCTCGCACCCGGCCACGTTGCGGGCAAACTCAATCACCATGACCTGCAGCCCCAGGCACAGCCCGAGGTATGGAATCTGGTTGTGGCGGGCGTACTGGGCCGCCAGCACCATCCCCTCGATGCCACGGACGCCGAAGCCTCCCGGTACGATGATACCCTGCGCCTGGCGCAGCGCCTGGCCGACATTCTCCGGCGCTAGCGCTTCCGAGTGCACCCACTCCAGGACGAGGTCACGTTCGTGGAAGAGGGCGGCGTGCTGCAGCGCCTCCCGCACCGAGAAATAAGCGTCCTCAAGCTCAACGTACTTACCCACCAGGGCAATCCTGACCGGCTCGTGGGGCTCCTTGAGGCGTTCCACCATCTGGCGCCATTCCGTCAGGTCGTGTGGCCTGGCCGCCAGGCCCAGGCGTGTCACCACCAGCTCTCCCAGCCCCTCCTCTTCCAGTATTAGCGGGACCTCGTAAATACTGGAGACGGTGGGCAGCGGGATGACAGCCTCGCGTGACACGTCGCAAAAGAGCGAAATCTTGTCACGGATGCTCTCTGGAATCGGCAGGTCAGCCCGGCAGATGATGATGTCCGGCTGAATGCCGATACGGCGCAGCTCATTGACACTGTGCTGGGTGGGTTTCGTTTTCAGCTCCTTGGTGGAGTTCAGGTAAGGCAGCAGGGTAACGTGGACGTAGAGCACGTTATCACGGCCAATATCATTACGCATCTGGCGGATGGCTTCCAGGAACGGTTGCCCCTCAATGTCACCCACCGTGCCCCCGACCTCGATGATGACAACGTCGGCGCCGGACTTCTCGGCCAGCCGGAGGAACTGCTCTTTGATGGCCCCGGTAACGTGTGGCACCACCTGGATTGTGCCCCCCAGGAAATCCCCGCGGCGCTCCCGGCTGATGACCTGGCTGTAAATCTGGCCGGAGGTTACGTTGGAGTCGGCCGTGAGGTTGACATCTATGAAACGTTCGTAGTTACCCAGGTCCAGGTCCGTCTCAGCCCCATCCTGGGTAACAAAGACTTCACCGTGCTGGTAGGGAGACATTGTCCCGGGGTCCACATTGAGGTACGGGTCCAGCTTCTGGATTGTGACCGAGACCTGGCGGCTCTTCAGCAGGGTGCCGATTGAGGCGACAGTGATACCTTTGCCGACCGAGCTAACTACACCACCCGTTACGAAGATATACTTTGCCATACGAAGGGAATGACATGTCAGGTCCAGGAATACCTTGACCCAGACGCAGGAACACGGGGAACGGGGAACCGGAACTTGTCAGCCTGATTATAGGGTGGAGCGCCGGGGGTTGTCAAGTTTGTGTACTCGGCCAGTGGATTGGCGATACTTTACTTCCTCTGGCTGATATTGCCGCTGGGTGAGGGGGTGCCGGGGGCGGAGGCCGGCGCGGCTGCCGGGACTGCCCCTGCCCCGGTGGTACGCTCTCGGAATGGTGTCGGCGTGGCACCCCGCGCTGCGGCCGTGCCAGCGGCCGGGACCCGGGGTCGCAGCGACGGCGTGCCGCTGTTGACAGGCCCGGCCCCACATGATAACATATGTTCAATAGCGCATTTAGGCATATATACGCGCCATGGACGCTTATACTCCCCACAACCCGGTGCACATCCTGCGGGTGCTCTCCGACCGTACCCGGTTCAGAATGGCACGCCTGCTCCTTTCGGCCGAAGAGCCGCTCTGCGTCTGTGAGCTGGCCGATGCCCTGGACGAGCCCCAGTACAATGTCTCCCGGCACCTGCGGGAGCTGAAAATCGCGGGGCTGCTGGCAGAGGAAAGGGAAGGCAAGTGGGTCTACTATTCCCTGGCTGAGCCTGCCAGCGCATTTGAAGAGCACCTTTTCAGGGCACTGGGGGCGCACTCGGACCCGCTGCACGAGGAGGACATGCGCCGGCTCAGGGCCAGGCTGGCGCTGCGTGAGGGGGGCCGGTGCGTGGTGGGTGTCGGCGGCGGGCGTACCGGGTGAGGCCAATTGCCTGAGGCCGGCCGCGGGACGAAGCAGGAGCCCCCTGTTAAGGAGGATTCTCTTCCCTGTTCCAAGTGCCGCTTGATGGCCTCCTCAGGAGCCCCCTGTTAAGTGAGGATTCTCTTCGCCTGCTTCCGTGCAAGAGGAATGGACGGCAACGAGAATCTAAGGCGTGTGCCCTGTTAAGTGAGGATTCTCTTCGCCTGCTTCCGTGGCTCGGGTTGCAGCACCGGGGTGGCGGCCCTCTGCCCGCCCGCCACCATATAAGCACGACTTCAAGGTTACGGAGCGTTCGGTGCCGGAGACGAAGGACATCAGCTTCTTTGAGAAGTACCTGACGGTCTGGGTGGTACTGTGCATGGCCGCCGGGGTGCTGATTGGCCTGTTCCTGCCGGATGTCCCGGCCTTCCTGGGCCGTTTCGAGTACGCCTCGGTATCAATCCCGGTGGCAGTGCTCATCTGGCTCATGATATACCCCATGATGCTGAAGGTTGACTTTGCCAGCATCATCAACGTACGCAGGAACCCCAGGGGACTGGTGCTCACCTGGGTGACCAACTGGCTTATCAAGCCGTTCACCATGTTCGGCATCGCCTCGCTGTTCTTCTTCGTGGTCTTCAAATCACTCATACCGGCGGGGCTGGCACGCCAGTACCTGGCCGGGGCGGTGCTGCTGGGGGCCGCCCCGTGCACCGCCATGGTCTTCGTCTGGAGCTACCTCACCCGGGGTAATCCGGCCTACACGCTGGTGCAGGTGGCCACCAACGACCTCATCATCCTGGTGGCATTCACACCGATAGTGGCCTTCCTGCTGGGTATGAGCCACATCTCGGTCCCGTGGATGACGCTGTTCCTGTCGGTTGTTCTCTTCGTGGTGGTGCCGCTGACCGCCGGGTGGTTCACGCGGGTGTACGTCACCCGGAGGAGGGGCCGGGACTACTTTGAGAACGTCTTCATCCCGAAGTTTGGCAATATCACCATCACGGGGTTGCTGCTGACACTGGTCATCATTTTCTCTTTCCAGGGCCAGACCATCGTTGACAACCCGCTGCACATCCTGCTCATCGCCGTGCCGCTGACCATCCAGACCTTCCTCATCTTCTTCATCGCCTACGGCTGGGCAAGGGCATGGCGGCTGCGCCATGACATCGCCGCTCCGGCGGGTATGATTGGTGCCAGCAACTTCTTCGAGCTGGCGGTGGCGGTGGCAATCTCGCTCTTCGGGCTTGAGTCTGCGGCGGCGCTGGCGACGGTGGTGGGTGTGCTGGTAGAGGTGCCGGTAATGCTGACGCTGGTGGCAATTGCCAACCGGACACGCCACTGGTTCCCCCGGTAGTTTGACGCTGCCCGCAGGCCCGTATATCATGGGGGCAGCGAGGCAGGAAGGTAGCCGCCGCCTGACCGGCGCCGGGTCCTATCCCCGCGACCATCGGCTGGCTGTTGCGCCTGCCGTTGCCAGCTAGAATGCCAAGTACAGTGTACCTCGGGCTGGGGGCCAACCTGGGTGACCGCCGCGCCAACCTGCGGGCGGCCATCAGGCGGCTCGGCGGGCACACCCGCCTGGTGGGGCTGTCTTCGGTCTATGAAACGGAGCCGGTCGGCAACCCGGAGCAGCCGCTCTTCCTCAACCTGGTCTGCCGGGTGACCACCCGGCTGACGCCGCCGGGGCTCCTGTCCCTGGCCAAGCGCATCGAGGCTGACCTGGGCCGGGTACCCGGCCCGCCGAACTCACCCCGCCCGGTTGATATAGACATCCTCTTCTTTGACGACCTTGTCATTAAAACCCCCACCCTGACACTGCCTCACCCCCGCCTCCATGAGAGGGCCTTCGTCCTGGTGCCGCTGGCCGAGCTTGCCCCGCACCTCGTGCACCC
>CAZBPZ010000048.1:0-12471 GCA_964493955.1 uncultured Dehalococcoidales bacterium
GCCGTCGGCGACGACTATCCCATCCTCGCCCGGATTGACGTGGACGAGCTGCTGGGGCCCGCCGGTATTACCGTAGCCGACGCCCAGCAGCACATCGTGCCGGCCCTGGAGAAGGCCGGGGTAGACTGCATCGACGCCTCCCAGGGCTCAATCGTGCACTCACCGCACGGCATCACCATCCCCATGTACTACAAGCGTGGCAGCTTCATCGAGAACGCCGCCGCCGTCAAGCAGGTAACCAAGCTGCCGGTCATCGGCGTCGGTGCCATCTTTGAGATGGACATGGCGGAGCGCTTTCTCCAGGAAGGCAAGGCCGACATCATCTACATGGGCCGCCAGGTCACCTGCGACCCGGAGACCCCGAAGAAGTATTTTGAAGGGCGGCCGGAGGACATACGGCTCTGCATCGGCTGCGTGGGCGGCTGCGGCCGGCCCTGCACCATCAACTACGATATTCAGGACAACCCCATTCCCCTGACCCCCGCCGAGAAGGTGAAGCACGTCGTCGTGGTCGGCGGGGGTGTGGCCGGCATGGAGGCCGCCCGCATTGCCGCCGAGCGCGGCCACAGGGTAACCCTGCTGGAGAAGAGCGGTCACCTCGGCGGGGTGGTGGCCGCCCTGGGCCGCAACCCGCTGACCAGCGAGTTCCTGAACATCGTCGAGTTCCAGTCACGCCAGCTCCGCAAGCTGGGGGTTGACGTCCATACCTGCCGGGACGCCTCGGCCGACGAAATCATTGCCATGAAGCCGGACGCCGTCATCCTGGCCACCGGCTCCAGCCCAACGGTGCCGGAACCCGCCCGGGGCAAACCGGGGGTACTCACCCACGAGGAGGCCTCGGAGCAACCCTTTGCCGTGGGGCAGCGGGTGGTGGTCTGGGGCTTCTTCGGGGCCGAGCTGGCCATTACCCTGGCGGAGCAGGGCAAGGACGTGGTCCTGCTGGGGCGCGGCGCCGAGAGCTCAATCGGCAGCGACATCTCCGGGGCGCGCCGCTTCTACCTGCTGCGCCGCCTGACTGATATCAACCTGGCCAGGTCCACCCCGGAGACCCTGCGCATGACCAACCCCGAGGTCCTCTGCAATGTTACCGTACACAAGATAGAGAACGGGCAGGTCTTCCTCACCACGGGCGATGCCACCAACCGTACCCGTGTCATCCCCTACGACACCATCATCCTGTCGCGCCGCTTCGGGGAGCGCCAGCCCAACGACGGGCTCTTTGCCGCCCTTGAAGGCAAGGTACCGGAGCTCCACAAGATAGGCGACTGCGCCCAGGTCAGGGGCATCCTGGAAGCCATCCACGGGGCCAACGCCCTGGTGCGCCAGCTCTAGGCTAGGCACCGGGCCACGGGACGACTCTACAATGGGGGGCGGGCCGGCCGGCCCGCCCCCCGTATTTGCTGAAGACCGGTGCGGGCTGGTATCATAAAGTAAAGACCCAGGCCGCGGAGCCGGTGAAATGGGAAAAATAAGAGCGGGGATGCTTGCCACGGCCTTGCTGGCAGCCGCCCTTCTCGCGGGAGGTTGTAACAGCACAATGGCACAGTCAGGCGATACGGTACAGGTACACTACACGGGCACACTGGCCGACGGCACCGTGTTCGACTCTTCGGAAGGTGGTGACCCGCTGGAGTTCAAGCTGGGGACACACCAGATGATTCCCGGCTTTGAGGACGCCATCTACGGCATGGCAGAGGGCGAGACGAAGACCTTCACCATCCCGGCGGCAGAGGCCTATGGCGAGCGCCGCTCCGAGCTGGTCATCACGGTTGATTTCAGCGAGCTACCACCCGACGCGGCCGACCTTGAGGTCGGAGACGTGGTCAACCTCAGCACATCAACCGGCGGCAGCGTGAGGGCCATCGTCACCGAAGTAACGGAGAAGACCGTCACCTTCGATGCCAACCATTTCCTGGCAGGGAAGGACCTCACCTTTGAGGTCAGGCTCGTCAAGATAATCCGGTAAGCCCGTCTACCGGCCCTTGTAGTTAGGCGGGCGCTTCTCCACGAAGGCCCGGGCTCCTTCTATGAAGTCCTCGGTGGTCCGGATGTAGACCATTTTCTCATGCTCGAGGCGCAGACCTTCCTCCAGTGGCAGGTCAAGGCCCCGCAGCATGGCTTCTTTGGAAGCCCGGACTCCCAGTGGGCCGCGCGTGCAGATGGTCCGGGCAATCTCCATGGCGGTGGGCATGAGTTGCTCCCGGGGGACAACCCGGCTCACCAGGCCAACGCGGTAGGCCTCCCGGGCATCAATCCGGTTGCCGGTCAGCAGCATCTCGGCCGCCACAGCCCGTGGAATAAACCGCGGCAGGCGCTGGGTCCCGCCGGCCCCCGGCATGAAGCCGATGTTTACCTCCGGCTGCCCGAACTGGGCATTATCCGCCGCAATCCGGATATCACACGTCATCGCCAGTTCCAGGCCCCCGCCCAGGCAGTAGCCGTGTATGGCCGCAATGAACGGCTTCCAGATGAGGTCTGCCCGCACCGGTTCCTCCGGCATCGGCTCGCTACCGGTGCCGGGGCGGAACCCCTTGATATCGGCCCCGGCCGAGAAGGCACGCTCCCCGGCCCCGGTAATGATAGCCACCCACAGCTCGGGGTCATCCCGGAAGTCAATCATCGCCTCCCGCAACCCGGCCGAGACCTCGGCGTTCAGGGCGTTGAGGGCCTCGGGGCGGTTGATGGTAATGACCGCAATCCTGTCACGCTTCTCATAAATAACGGCTGGCATTATCCCCTCCTTCCGTGGGCACGCTGCCCGGCGGCACCCACCAGCGCGGGCAAGACCGGCGCCGGCGCCCGTCCCAAAGCTGCCGTATTCTATACAGACAGTCACAGCGGCGTCAAACCCCCGCCCGGCCCACAGGTGTTGACAAGCCCGGGAGCGCATGTTAGAATGTCGCGCAAGCCCGGCGGTATGTTACCTTCGGGTGAGTTATTGCAGACTACCAAGGAGGCTGGGACACAGGGGCACCCGCCACCACCGGTGCTGGACCCTTTACAACCGGCCGGGAGTTGGTTAGCGGCACTCCTGGGTTAGATAGGAAGATGGCAACCACAACTGATGAAGTCGTACTCCAAGTCAAGGATCTCAGGACGTACTTCTACACCCAGGAAGGCGAAGTCAGAGCGGTCGATGGCCTCAGCTACTACATCAGGAAAGGCGAGGCAGTAGGGCTGGTGGGTGAGAGCGCCTGCGGCAAGAGCGTGAGCGCCCTCTCGGTGCTGCGGCTGATTCCCTACCCTCCGGGAATCATCGTTGGTGGAGAAGTCATCTTCCAGGGCCAGGACCTCCTCAAGGTCAGCGAGGAGGAGATGCGGCACATCCGGGGCAACCGCATTGCCATGGTCTTTCAGGAGCCGACAACCTCCCTCAACCCGGTGCTGACAATCAGGCGGCAAATATCAGAATCGCTGGAACTGCACCGGGGGCTGGACAAGGAGCAATCGCTGGCGGAGACGATTCGCCTCCTCCGCCTCGTCGGGATCCCCGATGCCGAGCGCCGTGCCAACGACTATCCTTTCCAGTTCAGCGGCGGCATGCAGCAGCGCATCATGATTGCCATGGCCCTGAGCTGTGACCCGCAGCTGCTCATCGCCGACGAGCCAACAACCTCGCTGGACGTCACCGTTCAGGCCCAGCTCCTGGAGATTATCGCCGAGCTGCGGCACCGCCTCGGTACGGCGGTGATGATTATCACCCACAACCTCGGTGTCGTGGCCCGCTACGTTGACCGTGTCAACGTTATGTATGCCGGCCGCCTCGTGGAGACAGCCCCCACCGACGAGCTCTATGCCAGGCCGAAACACCCCTACACCATCGGCCTGCTGGCATCGGTGCCGCGGCTGGACAGCCCGCGCAAGCAGAGCCTGCGGGTCATCAAGGGCCTGCCGCCGAACCTGGCGCGCCTCCCGAAGGGCTGCGCCTTCCATCCCCGGTGTGACTACGCCTTTGACCGGTGCCGCGAGGAGGTCCCGCAGCTGGAAGAGGTTGGGCCGGAGCACCTGCGGGCCTGCTTCTACGACGCCGACAAGCTCCAGAGAGTGGACACAAAATAACGAGTGAGGACTCCCCGGGATGAGCGATAGTGACAAGCTGGTCGTAGTTGAAGATCTCTACATGTACTTCCCGGTAACGGCTGGTATCCTCCAGAAGAAGGTGGCGGATGTCAAGGCGGTTGACGGGGTGAGTTTTTTCATCCGCCGGGGTGAGACCCTGGGGCTGGTGGGGGAAAGCGGCTGCGGCAAGACTACAACCGGCCGTTGTATCCTCCAGCTCTATGAAGGGATGAGGGGGAAAATCTTCTTTGACGGCGTGGACCTGACACAGCTCAGGAAAGAGCAGATGCGGCGCATGCGGCGCAACATGCAGCTAATCTTTCAGGACCCGTTCGCCTCGCTGGACCCGCGGATGACGGCGGGTGAAATCATCGGCGAGCCCCTCAAGGTGCACAACCTGGCCAAGGGACAGGAGTACCGTGACCAGGTAGCCGAGCTCTTCCGCATGGTGGAGCTCGAACCCTTCATGGCCGACCGCTACCCCCACGAGTTCAGCGGCGGGCAGCGCCAGCGCATTGGCATTGCCCGTGCCCTGGCGGTGCGGCCCAGCTTCATCGTCTGCGACGAGCCTGTATCCGCCCTGGACGTGTCAATCCAGGCGCAGATTATCACGCTGCTGGAGCGCCTGCGCGAGGAACTGGAGCTAACATACCTCTTCATCGCCCATGACCTTTCGGTGGTCAGAAACATCAGCGACCGCGTGGCGGTGATGTACCTCGGCCGGATTGTAGAAATCACCGACAGCGACGAACTTTACTCCAACCCGCTGCATCCCTATACCATCGCGCTGCTCTCGGCGGTGCCAATTCCGGACCCGGCGGTTGACCGGACACGTGAGCGCATTATCCTGGCGGGGGACGTACCCAGCCCGATAAACCCGCCGTCCGGCTGCAACTTTCACCCCAGGTGCTTCCAGGCAACTGACATCTGCCGGGTCGAGGTACCGAAACTCAAGAACGTCGGGGGGGAGCACTGGGTGGCCTGTCATCTGGTCAAGTAGCCGGCAGCAGCTCCGTTTACCCAGATGAGCATCCATCCAGGGGCAGCGGTGTGAGGGTGGTACTTCATCCCGGGCACCCACCTGCCAATGTAGTACCGGCCCGTATGGTCAACCCCGGGAATATGGCGGTATGTCACCCTTGCGGGGGGAAGCATGTCTGAAGAAACGCCGCAAAGACCCACCAGCCGCCGGGTATCCGGCCGCCTGCCCGTCCGGCGGGTACCCGTCCGGGTCGCGCCCACCAGAGAACCCTCCCGACCAGTCATCACGCCGCCGCCCGAGAAGCGCCCCCGCCGCCGGATAGCCCTGATAGTCACCGGCGTGGTGGTGGCCGTCATTGCCCTCACGGTGGGGCTCTCATACTACTTCATCTACGTGGCCCCGCTTCAGGCTACCATCATCAAGGTCAATGACACCAGCGTAAACGTCGGCTACTTCCTGCGCCGCCTGAAATACACCTCGCCCGACCGTGACATCTTCAGCCTGATGCAAAAAATCACCAATGAGATACTCATCCGGCAGGGAGCGCCGCGGCTCGGGATAGAGGTGACCCCGCAGGAAATAGATGAAGCGCTACGGGCGGCCGCCCGGGGTGAGAACGAGTCTATCTCCGAAGCCGAGTTCAACAAGTGGCTGCGCGACCAGCTCAACGAAACGCACCTCTCAAAGGCCGAGTTCCGCGAGCTGCAGGCCACCAGCATGCTGGCCAGCCGCCTGCAGGACTACCTCGCCCGGCAGACCCCGGCCGCGGTCGAGCAGGTGCATCTCCACCTGCTGGTGGTGGAGAATTACGAGGATGCCCTCAAAGCCAAGGAGCGCCTCGGTAACGGAGAGGAGTTCGCCTCCGTGGCCCGTGACATGTCAACCCTGGCCAATGTGGTCGAGACCGGGGGTGATATCGGCTGGCTACCACTCAAAGCCCTGCCATCTGAGCTGCGCTGGGTATTCTACCTGGAGCCGGGTGAGGTAAGCGAGCCGGTTATTTATGACGAGCAGACGGGCAGCTTTGCCATCTATCTGGTCTCGGAGCGGGAGGAGGCGCGTGAAATTGACGATGCCGTCATGCCGCTGGTGAAGGCCAACCTGCTGCAGGACTGGCTTACCAAGGAAGCCAGCAACCAGAAGATTACTTTCCACGGCCGCAAGAACGGGTTTGACTCGGAGACCTACACCTGGCTGATGTGGCAGCTAGAGCGCCAGTAGCACGGCCGGCCTCCGGCTTAAGATATAATCTAGTATAGAGCAAGCAGGACACTGGCAAGGTGATAAGAGTCAGCAACCTTACCAAGTACTACGGGGAACGGCTGGCGGTTAACAGCATCAGCTTTCAGGTGGCCCGGGGAGAGATAGTTGGCCTGCTGGGCCCCAACGGCGCCGGCAAGACGACCACGATGCGCATCCTCACCGGTTTCCTCATGCCCACCAGCGGGGACGCCTACGTGGCCGACCATAACATGGCGGAGAACTCGCTGGAAGGGCGCCGCCTGATTGGCTACCTGCCCGAGGCTATCCCGCTCTATACCGACATGACAGTGCGTGACTATCTTGAGTTTGCCGGCCGCCTGCGCGGGGTGGACAAGACACGCATAGCCTCCCGGATAGCCGACGTGGTAACACTCTGTCACCTTGAGGAGTACTACAACGTCCTCATCGGCAAGCTGTCGCGCGGTTTTCGCCAGCGTGTCGGCGTGGCCCAGGCCGTCATCCACGAGCCGCCCGTGCTGATTCTGGACGAGCCCACCATGGGCATTGACCCCATCCAGGTTGCCCAGACACGCCAGCTCATCAAGGACCTGGGCAAGGAGCATACCATCCTGCTCTCCAGCCATATCCTGCCCGAGGTCGAGATGGTGTGTGACCGCGTTATCATCATCAACGAGGGGCGAATCATCGCCGAGGACCGTATTGAAAACCTCTCGGCCCTGCTGCGGGGGGCGCAGAGCATCTGGGTGGAGATACGGGGCCCAACGCGCGAGGTCACCGCTGCCCTGAAGGCCCTGCCCGGGGTACAGGCCGTGCAGTACGAGGCCCCGTACCACTTTGTTGACTGTCCGCCGGACCAGGACATCCGCGGCGCCCTGACAGACATGGTGGTGCGACACGGCTGGGCACTGCTCTCCATGGGTCAGGCCGAACTCAGCCTGGAGGACATCTTCCTGCAGCTCACAATTGAAGAAGGCCAGGCCAGCCCGGAAAGCGGGGAAGGGGCATGAGAAACATCCTCCTGATTGCCGGTAAAGAGTTCAAGTCTTACCTTGCCTCACCCATGGCCTACATCGTGGCGGCCGTCTTCGTGGCCCTCACCGGGGGGCTCTTCGTCCAGTACCTCTCACAGACCCAGTACGGCGATACCAGCCTGGCCGGCTACATGGGGCTGATGGGCAACCTGGCGCTGATACTCTTCGCGGTAGTCATCACGATGCGCCTTATCGCCGAGGAGAAGAAGCTGGGTACGTGGGAGCTGCTGCTGACAGCCCCGGTAAAAGATACTGAAGTAGTCCTGGGCAAGTTCCTGGGCAGCCTGGGGATACTCGTGGCCATGCTGGCCATCACGCTCTACTTTCCGCTGATGCTGGCCGTCTTCGGTGACCCGGACGGGGGCCCGATTCTGACGGGGTACATCGGCCTGCTCCTGCTGGGGAGTGCGGCCCTGGCCATCGGCCTGTTTGCCTCCTCGGTCACGTCCAACCAGATAGTCTCGGCTGTCATCGCCGGGGGTATCCTGGTGGTACTCTACTTCATCGGCATGGCCAGCAACGTGACCAGTGGGCCGGTGCAGGACCTGCTCGCCTACATATCCCTCTCGCAGCACTTCGAAGGCCTGGCCCGCGGTATCATTGATACCAGGGCAATTGTGTACTACCTGAGTATCACCGCACTCTTCCTCTTCCTGACGGTACGCTCGCTGGAAACGGGGAGGTTAGGCTAGATGCAGACCGGCCTCATGTCCCTGCTTGGCCTGGGCACCCTCTTCATCGGCTGGGTGCTCACGCTGGTGCTCCCCCAGATACGGTACGCCGCCTGGGGCGTGCTGGCCCTGGGCGTTATCCTGATAGCGGTGGCCTTCGCGCTGGACTACCGCCGGGTGGGCCGGGCACTGCGGACCCGGCGGGGCAAGCTCGGCACCAGCACCAGCCTGATGGTCTCCATCTTCGTTGGCATCATCCTGCTGGTAAACGCCATCAGCATCGGCAACTATGCCCGGATTGACACCACCGGCCTGGCCCAGTACACCCTCACCTCCCAGACCAAGGACGTGCTGGCCAACCTCGACGAGCGGGTTGAGGTCATCGAGTTTTTCAACCCGGTCAGTGACCCCTACCAGGCAGCCGCCTACGCCTCCAGCCTGCTGGAAGAGTACGCCAACTACACCGACAAGCTGGATATCAGGCAGATTGACCCGGACGAACACCCGGATATAGCCCGCGAACAAGGGGTGATTGAATACCAGCAGATGCTCTACGATACCTACGGTTCGGCCGAGGTGGTCGTCTTCAACGGCAGCGCCGGCAGGCGCCTCGTGCTGCTGCCGCAGATAGTAGCCGAGGCCGAACACGCCTTCACCAGTGCCATCCTGGAAGTCACCGGTACCCAGCAGAAGGTAGTCTACTTCATCACCGGCCACGGCGAGGCAGACATCTACGATACATCGCCGGTGGGCTACTCGCTGGCAAGGGAGGGGCTGAAAGACAACCTCTTCAGGACAGCCACCCTGGACCTGCTGGCCACGGGGGCCATACCGGAGGACACGGCCCTGCTGGTGCTGGCCGCCCCCGGCTCGAAGCCACCAATCACCCAGGACGAGATTAAACTCATCGTGGAATACCTGCTGGGCGGGGGGCGTCTCCTGGTGCTGACCAACCCGGACCGGCCGGACACCATCAACACCATCCTGGCACCATTCGGGGTGCTGGTGGACAAGGAGATGCTGATTGACCCCGCCTCGTACGCCGCCCCCCACATCACCTCGCCCAGTGTCCCCCGGACCCGCAACTTCTGGGGCCTGGCCACCACCTACTTCCCGGGGGCTACCGCCATCATACCCAGCGGAGCCAGCCCGAAGTACGGCAAGGTGCAAACCCTCGTCATCTCCAGCGAGGAGGCCTACCTGGATGCCAATTATGACCCTGACTCCCCTCCCCGGTTCGATGAAGGTGTTGACACCAAGGGGCCGCAGGCAATCGGCGTCTGGATATACCACGAACCGCCGGCACCCGAAAACGAAGACGAAGAGCCGACAGTCCCCGAGGACTTCCGGGATATCCAGTTAATAGTCTTTGCCGATTCAGACTTTGCCAGCAACGCCCACTTCCTCAACGGCGGCAACAGTGACCTTTTCCTCACCTCGGTGCAGTGGCTCACGGCTGGCAAGAGCATCATCTCCATTGACCGCAAGTTCCTCCAGCCCCGCCGGTTCATCGTCAGCCCGGAGGCCAAGAACTTTATCAATGTCTCCAGCATTGGCCTCCTGCCACTGGCCCTGCTGGTGGCCGGCGGTATCATCTGGTGGCGGCGAAGGTAACCGCCAGGTAAGACAGGTAACAAACTCCCGGGGTCCGGACGTGAGACTACGCAGCCTGCTAACCCTGACACTGGTACTGGCGGTAGCCGGGGTACTCTACGTTGTGACCCGCCCCGAGCCGGAGGTAGCCCCCCGACCCAAGCCACCCGAGTACGTCTGGTACTTCGAGATGGACGAGCTGGAGTATATCTCGATTGAACTGCCCCGCACCGGCCAGGCCGACACCTGGACAAAGCACGAGGACCGGCTCTGGTACTTTGATGAGCCCGGCGAGCCCAGGGTAGATATGTACCGCTGGGGCGGCGGCATCCCGCTCATCCTGAGCGGTCCGGCGGCGGAGCGCCCCATCGAGCGCAACGCCACCGACGAGCGGCTGGAGGCCTTCGGCTTCCTGCCCACCCCCAAGATGGTGCTATCGCTCACCAAGGATGACGGCGAGGTGATCCGGATAGAGGTGGGTGACTCCACCCCTGACACCCATGCCTACTACGTGCGCCGCCACGAGTCACGCAGCGTCTATACGGTGGACGCCACCTGGTACCAGGTGCTGGAACGCCTGCTGCTGCAACCACCCTACCCACCCCCGTACATCTGGGGCCTCAGGCTGGATGATTTTACCGGCATCACCATCAGCCTGCCCGCCCTGGGCAAGACCACCACCATGACCTGCGGAGAGGCCGGGCGGTGGCACCGGGGCGGCACCGATGTCACGAGCGCCCTGGCGCGAAGCTTCCCCCTCATCCCTGACGCCGAGAAAGCCCAGGCCAGCATCAGGGAGAACGCCACGGCATCCCAGCTTGAGAACTACGGCCTGTCTGAGCCGGTGGTAACACTGGAAATAACCGGCCTCCATGATAAGGCCGTGAAGGTGGAGATGGGCAAAACGGCACCAGACGGCAGGAACGTGTACATCCGGCTGGCAGGTTCCAGCTCTGTCTATCAGATGGAGGCCGCCCGCCTGAGCGACCTCATTGAGCTGGCCTTCGGCTCGCCCTAGTCCCGCTGGCACCGCACCCACCGGCCCATCCACAGGCGGCACTCTGGCATGATGCAGCACATCGGCGTTGATATCATCGAGATTGAACGGGTGGCCGAAGCGATAGAGCGCTGGGGGGAACGCTTCCTGCGCCGGGTCTTCACTCCCGCCGAGCTGGCAGCCTACCGCGGCCGCACCCCCTCCCTGGCGGCACGGTTTGCCGCCAAGGAAGCCGTGGTCAAGGCCCTGGGGAAGACCGGGGGTATCACCTGGCACGATATTGAAATACTGGCCGCAGCGGACGGTCAGCCCGGCGTGATGCTGCACGGCCGCGCCCGTAAACTGGCGGACGAGCTGGGGCTGGCCGGGCTGGCCATCAGCCTGTCGCACTCGCGGGACTACGCCGTGGCGGTGGTGCTGGGGGAGCGAAGCTAGCGGCAAACACCAGGAGGCAGGATGGTCATCGAACTAGACTTCAAAGTAACACAAACATCCAGGCTCGGGCTACGCAAAGAAGTCGTGAGCAAGTTTCTCGAGGAACTGCCCGGCCGCGGCGGCGGAGAACTTGCATCAAAATACCGGTATAACGTAGAGACACTGCAGGATGGCCGGGTAGTTTATCTCACCAGGCCGGCGGTTCTGAAGAAGGGATTTGACTTTCGCATAAACGTCACGGGCACGGTATTCGGGAACGGCAAAGAGTACCCCAGGCACAATGACATATTCGATGATCTAAGGCTCAAGAAGAAAAATGCACCCAAACAATGTGCAAGATTACATGCGGCCATTCAGCGTGTTTTCCAGTGCGAAGACCCTGATTCTTTCTTGGCTGAATACTCAGACCTGCAATTCCGACACGGCCATCCGGTAGAACTCATCCTTAAGGTCACAAAGTGGTTTTTCATAGAACAAGATATCCGTGACTGGAACTACTCAGGCCGTGAAATGTTCAAAAAGGCAGTGGATGCGATACTGGAGCAGTAATCATGGGGCAGTATGAGTGCTATACCAGCATCCCGGGGTTCCTGGCTTCGTCCTTCAGGCGCTCAACTGTGATGCGAAGGTATTCCTCTTCGGTCTCTATGCCTACATACCGCCTCTTCAGGCGAAGCGCGGCCACACCTGTCGTGCCGCTCCCATTGAAAGGGTCAAGGACGAGGTCTCCCTCACTGGTTGAAGCCAGCAGGACTCGCTCCAGCAACTGCAACGGCTTCTGGGTAGGATGTTTGCCATACTTTTTCTCTTTAGGTCTGGGCGGGGGTATCTCCCAGAGGTTCCGCATCTGCTTGCCGCGGGCAAGTTCTTTCATACGCTCGTAGTTGAAAGTGTGCTTGCTCCTGGCATTCTTGGCGGCCCAGAGTAAAGTCTCCGTCGAATGAGTAAAGTATCGACAACTCAGGTTGGGGGAGGCATTGGGCTTGTACCACACAATGTCGTTAAGGATTTTGAACCCTAACTGCTGCATGGCAAAGCCCACCGAGTATATGGCATGCGCCGTACCTGACACCCAGATGGTGCCATCCTTGGCAAGGACCCTCTGGCACTCGGCCAGCCAGGCCAGATTAAAAGCGTGGTTCTGCTCAACCCCACTGGACTTGTCCCACTCACCCTTGTCCACCGAGACCATCCTGCCCGCGTGGCATGTAATTCCCCCGTTAGAGAGGAAGTACGGGGGGTCAGCGAAAACCATGTCCACAGAACCATCGGGGAGCTCTGGCAGCACCTCCATGCAGTCACCGTGATACAACGTCACAGCCTGGGTTGGGTCTGTATACCAGGGCTCTATCGCGATACAGGCCGTCTTGCCTTTTTCCATGCCAACCATCCTACACGTTTCCGTGTAACCGGTCAAGGCCCCGCTAGCACTTCGTATAGCCGCAGCCCGGGCACTTGAAACAGCCTTCCTCGTAGGCC
>CAZBPZ010000049.1:0-6892 GCA_964493955.1 uncultured Dehalococcoidales bacterium
GAAGACATTTTATATAGGATTTGTGGCGTGCAATCACGCTAGGGTCATTCAAGTGATAAGCAAGTGCTGAGAAATAGTAAACGCATTCAAGTGCTGCGTTTTTACCAACCAAATGCAGAAATGAATTACAGAGGGAGTAGATGTCGAGCCACTTTAAGGATAGTCCGCTAAAATGATGAGCAATATCTACAACGGAGTGGTAGATATTGAAACCATCTACCAAAAAGATAGTGCGAATGCGCATAGTGTAAAAAACCCTCTGGATCGCAACCCAGAGGGGCCCAGTGGAATATATCCACTGGGGATGATACTATATACATATCATATCTCTTTGCGGTTGTCAAGCGTATCCTGTTGATGGTTTTATCTGCATTTAGCGGGAGCAGACTACCCTTATCGGGACTGGGCTGACATTATCCGCAAGCATAGCCATCAAAGCCTGTGGTAATTGAGCATCAGCCCAGAGGCAGGGTTAAGTTGCCGGTAGTTCAAGTCGGTAGACCACAGAAGCGGAAGCAGTATCGGGGAAGGTTACCCGCTACTCCGACTGCGATGATGGGCTTGAGGCTAAAGTAGGAGGATGAACTAATGTTAAGGGGGAGCTATCTTTGTTACTGGGTTGATAGTCATGATATTGATTCTAATACTAGCTCTAACCGTCTCGGCTCTGCAAAATAAGAAACTACAAAGAGAATTGCAGATGCGACAAGAAGATACAAGGTAAACTTGCTAGGTGCCGCTAACGATATGATTGTGAGTCCTACTGATAGAAGAAATAATGATGACCAGAACAGATGAAGCATACCGAAGGTGTAAATTGCCAAGGCTATAGGAATCAGCCCGCCAGCAATTACTATCTTCATAGTGGGGGTATTATAAATACCCTACTAACCAAGTGCAAAGAAAACCCCTGTTGACTCCAGGATGTTCCAAGATTTTCCGCCGGCCATTTTACCCTTCATTTCACGGAGTTTCGATAAGAAAAGGTCTTCCCCCATTCAGGACGGAAGGAAGGGCATACAGTCTTCTCTAAAGGTAACTTGAGAAAATCAGTTAGTCTACACTAGGCGTGTGTCGTAGCCAGCTTCCGCTAAACTTTTGCAAGCGGGGAAAGTGAGCCGCCCAGGACTCGAACCTGGAACCGGCTGATTAAGAGTCAGCTGCTCTGCCAGTTGAGCTAGCGGCCCACACGCCAATCAAGTTTAGCAAACGCCTGCCTCCGGCGCAACCGGGCTAGTCACCTGCCTCCGCCAGGCACTGGCGGAGGGTGTCACGGTCGGTGAGGCGCGCGGCCGTTTCCAGGAATTCCCGCAGTGAGGCGGCCCGGGCCTCCCAGCCCGCGTAGCCGAAGAGGTGGGGCTGCACCAGCCGCTGCAGGGCACGGTCGAAGGGGCCGGCCGGTGTGCAGGCGGTGGGCAGCTGAACACCCATTGCCAGGATGGCCGCCAGCGTCCGCCTCAAGCTTGCCGTTGCTGTGGTGGACCGGCTAGTCTGGGGCCTGGCCCTCTTTGATGACAATCTGGTCCAGGGGAAGACGGGGGCGGGGTGGCGGGTCTTCGTCCGGGTAGCCGAGCACCAGCAGCGCCAGCACCACCAGGTGCCGGGGCCAGCCCAGTATTTTAGCGGTCTGCCCGAAGCGGATGCGCTGCACCCAGCAACTGCCCAGGCCGAGGGCGGTGGCCATCAGCACCATGTGCTCCACGGCGATGGCGGTGTACATGTGGGCGTCCGGCAGGAACTTCTTGAGCTCCTCCCAGTCTTCGCTCTCGGCCCCGTAGTACTCGGAGCCGGGTGGGGCCAGCCGGTGGCCCTTCACGAAGGTCAGCAGCTCGGAGCCGCAGACAATCACCACCGGGGCCTGCGCCACCTGGGGATTGCCCATGACGGCCTCCTCCACCAGCCGCTTCTTCAGCTCGCCCTCCCGCACCACCTGGAAGCGCCAGGGCTGCCGGTTGGTGCCGGACGGGGCCAGGCGGGCGGCTTCCAGTATCCGCGCAAGGAGCTCGTCCGGTACAGGGTCGGGCTTGAACTGGCGGATGCTGCGCCGTTTTCTTATTGCCTCTTCCACAGTGAGCATGAGGTGTGTCTCCTTTCAGTCCGGGCCGGGTCTGTGCGGATATGCTAGCACAGGTGGACGGAGGGTGACAAAGCAGGTGGCTTACCTGTCAGCCGGAAAGGCGGGCGGCCAGCCGGGCCAGCTCCCAGCAGTACTCGTAGAGGTGCAGCCCCTTGCTTATGGCGACTATCTCGCCGTCTTCCACGCCTATCTCGCCGGCCATGTACTCCTTCAAAAGCTGGATGGCTGCCAGATTGGAGGGGAAGCCTGCCCAGAGGTCCCAGGAGCGGAAGTAAACGATGAAGCGGAGGCGCCCCTGGCTGATGCGGGTATCAATTGCCCGCAGGCAGGGGGGGTCCGAGAGGTAGATAGACTGGGCATCACCCACCGCCATGAAGGCCTGGTTGGTGTTGTGGCCGTCCTCCCGGTACATGCGGATGACCTCGTCAATCTGCTTCTCCAGGTACTGGCCGTAGGTGTACTGCTCGCCCTCGGCCTTGTGGGCCGTCATGAGGTAGGGCAGGTAGCTTTCGATGTACTCCATGGTGGTGGGGGCGGGCACCCCCTGGGGTACGTCCGGTACCAGCGGCCGTGAGCCGGGGTAGGCTATCTGGACCACGGCCAGGTCAAGCTCCTTGCGGCGCTCCCCGGCGTAGCTGCCGCGGTCAATCCGGTACTCGCGGCCCTGTGTCAGCACCTTGCCCAGGCAGAGGAACCAGGCCTCGGACAGGTCCCGGGCCTCGATGAGCGTGATTTTCACCCTACCCCTTCCCTTCTAGCCCCGCCGGAAGAGGGCGAGGAACCGGTCCTCGTACTCGTCAAACACTTCCCAGCGGTCAAGCTCTTCCTTGAGGGTGCGCGGGTTGGCCTCGCCGCGCCGTACCTGGCTGAAAAGCTCTTCAATGCGGACACGAGCATCGGTGGGGATACCCCGTGCGTCGACGTTCAGCAGGCCCCGGGCACTCATCTGGCCGATGTTGCTGCTCAGCGAGCGCCGTGTCAGCTCGAAGATGAACTTGATGATGGCCACGTCCCAGAGCTCGTCCAGCCCCTTGACGATTGCCGCCAGCGGGTCGTTCCGCTGGTCAATCTCCTGGCTGATTCTCTCGGCGACCTCGCGCCAGTGGCCGGAGACGATGTTCAGCTGCTCGGGCTGGTTCTTGTAGGCATAGAGCAGCCCTGGCGAGTGCGGCCCGAACTCCTCCACCAGGGACTGGAAATAGCGGCGGGCATCGCTGCTGAAGCCTTCCAGGTTGGAAAGGTAGTAGGGCGTGACGATTCGGGGCCTCTCCGCCAGGACACGGCCCTCCCGCACCACCGTCTCGGGGCCGCCGCCGCAGACCTCGGCATAGACCGGCTCGGTCAGCAGGTAGTAGTGGATGGTGGTCATGCCGAAGGTGTAGAGGTGCTGCCGGGGTGCCCGGATTATCTGCGTCTGGGCAACCGCCTCCTGGATGCGTCTGTCTTCGGTGCTCAAGCTCTCAGCCTCGCAGCACTACGGGATACTCTGGAGTTCGCGGCGGATTTCTTCCAGGTGCCCGTTGTAAGGGGCCTCAAGCTGTCGCTCGAGGCGGCGCCACTCTTCCTGGAACTGGGGCAAACGCTCCACGTCCACCCGCATCCGGTTGGCAACCATGCCCAGTTGCTGCTGCATCGCCTGCCGGACACGCTCTTCAAACTGGGCCTTGAGCTGCTCGCGGGCCTGCCGGCGCTGCTGCTCGCCCTGCTGGCTGTAGTGGTTCATTATCTGGCGCAGGCGGCTGAAGACGTTCTCCACGCTGGCCTTGTCCTGCTTGAGCAGTTTGATACCTTCCATGGCGCGGCGGGTGGTGTTGCGGGCCGCTTCGTGGCGTGGCAGGTCAATATTGCGCGCCAGCACCTCCACCGCCGCCCGGGTGACCACCGGCCGTTCGCGCTCGCTGTACCGGCTGACCTCGGCCAGGAGGTTGGCGTCTCCTTTGAGGTAGCGGACGGCCAGTTCGCGCCCGGCCGGGACATACTTCCATTCCAGCCGCTCTTCCTCGGTGGCCTCACCGAGCCGGGCGAGCTTTTCTTCAGCTATCTCGCGGGCGCTTTTGATATCCGTCATGGTGTCTCTCCATCACGGTGCCATTGTGCTTCTACCAGAGATTATAGCAGGACACATGTCCGGCCATAAAGTCAAGAAAGCCAGTGGTGTGCCCCCTGTACCGGCATGCCCCCCGGCGGTGATATAATCTGGCGGGGGACGAGGAATGGCCGGTGGCTTTCGGGTGCTGGAGCATACCGCCGATGTTGGCCTTGAGGCCTGGGGCGCGGACACGGCCGAGGCGTTTGCCAGTGCCGCCCGGGGCATGTTTGCCATCATGGTGGAGCTTGAAGAGGTCCGGGAACGCGAAGAGCGTCGCATCTGCGTGACGGCTGCCAGCGAGGAGGACCTGCTGGTGGCCTGGCTGGGCGAGCTGCTCTACTACCTGGACACGGAGAACCGGCTGTTCTGCCGGTTCGAGATAGAGCGCCTGGAGGGGGGGCAGCTTGAGGCCCGCGCCTTCGGAGAGGTGGCAGAGGCTGGCCGGCACCATTTCAAGGCTGTTATCAAGGCCGTCACCTACCACATGCTTGAGATTGACCATACCCGGGGTTGCCGGGTGCGTGTCCTCTTTGACATATAGGACTGGCACCGGGCAGGAGGTTGAAGATGTCTTCGTGGAGAGAGGTACTGACCCGGGTAAGCGACTACTGCTGGGAGATCCCGCCGGACTACAAGCCGGGCATGAGGGTCCCCGGCCGCATCTACGCCAGCGAGGCGATGCTGGAGCACATCTGGCAGGAGCAGGTATTCCAGCAGGTGGCCAACGTGGCCTTCCTGCCGGGGATAGTGGGGCACTCGCTGGCCATGCCGGATGTCCACTGGGGCTACGGTTTTCCCATCGGGGGGGTGGCAGCGATGCGGGTCACCGACGGGGTGGTCTCGCCGGGCGGGGTGGGATTTGACATAAACTGCGGCGTCAGGCTGATGCGTACCAGCCTGACCGAGGAAGAAGTACGTCCCCGTATTGACGCCCTGGCGGCGGAGATATACGCGGCCGTACCCTCGGGAGTGGGCTCCAGCGGGCGCCTGCGCGTCAGCGAGCGCGAGCTGGACGAGGTGCTGGTGAAAGGGGGGCGCTGGGCGGTGGAACACGGCTATGGCGAGCCGGAGGACGTGACCGCCACCGAGGACTCTGGCTGCGTTGACGGGGCGGACCCGGCCAGGGTCAGCCGCAAGGCCAAGGAGCGCGGTATCCCCCAGCTGGGGACGCTTGGCGCCGGTAACCACTTCCTTGAGATAGACCGGGTGACCGAGGTATTTGACCCCGAGGCGGCCCGGGCCATGGGCATCGACGGGGTGGGGCAGGTGCTGGTGTTCGTGCACTGCGGCTCGCGCGGGCTGGGGCACCAGGTCTGCACCGACTACGTGGCCCGGCTGGGCGAGGCGGTGCGCCGCTACCAGATTGAGGTGCCGGACCGCCAGCTGGCCTGCGCCCCGGTGCAGTCGCCCGAAGGGCGTGACTACCTGGCGGCCATGGCCTGCGCCGCCAACTATGCCTGGGCCAACCGCCAGTGCATCCTGCACTGGGTGCGGGAGGCCATGGTGAAGGTCATGGGCGGGAGCCGGCGTGACCTGGGCCTGCAGCAGGTCTATGACGTGGCCCATAACATTGCCAAGATTGAGGAGCACGAGGTCGGCGGCAAGCGGCTGCGGCTCTGTGTGCACCGCAAGGGTGCCACCCGCGCCTTTCCGGCTGGCCACCCGGACGTGCCGGCAGCCTACCGCGCCGTGGGCCAGCCGGTGCTGATTCCGGGTGACATGGGGCGGGGTTCCTACGTTGCCGTGGGGACCGAGGTTGCCATGGGCGAGGCTTTCGGCTCCACCTGCCACGGGGCGGGGCGGACTCAGAGCCGGGCGGCTGCCCGGCGGGGGGTGCGCGGGGCTGACATCATGAACGCGCTGGCGGCGCGCGGTATCACGGTACGGGCCGGCAGCATGGCCGGGCTGGCCGAGGAAGCCTCCGAGGCCTACAAGGACGTGGACGAGGTGGTGGAGGTGGCCCACCGGGCCGGGCTGTCACGCCGGGTAGCGCGTACCCGGCCGCTGGCTGTTATCAAAGGCTAGGGTGACCGGCCGGGCCGGTTGACAACCGTGCCGGCCGCTGCAATACTCTGGGGGTAAAGGAGAGGGCCGTTATGGCAAGCTGCCCGAACTGCGGGCGGGAGACGGTGCGGACGCGCGACTGGGCCTGCCAGTGGTGTGGTTTTCCCCTGGTGACCGGCTCCTACCGCCAGATATCCCGGACCTACGCCGAGCTGCTGGAGGAGAAGGGCCGTCTTCATCTCCCCGCGCTTGCGCCGGAGGAGGTAGCGCCGGTGGCGGCAGAGGGGCCGGCGGCCGGGCCTGAACCACCGCCCGAAGGGGCCCCGGTTGAGGCAGGGCCAGGAGGGCCGGCTGAGGTCGAGGCCGTAGAGGCGGCGCCCGCGGAAGCGCCGGTTGAGCCCGGGCCGACGGGTACGGCGGAAGAGACCGGGGAAGCCGTTGCCGCCGGGGCCGCCCCGGAGGAAGTAGCGGCCCCCGCAGAGCCGGGGCCTGTGCCGGCCGAAGAAGAGGCCCCCGCTCCGGGGGCCGGTGTGACCGGGGAGACCGTGGCAGCAGCCGAGGAGGCCCCGCCGCCCGAAAGGCCCAAAGAAACTACCGCCGGGGTACAGGAAGAGGAGGCTGCCGGGGAGGCACTGCCGCCGGAGGCAGAAGAAGAGCCGGTAGCCGCACCGCCGGAGGCGGAGGAAGAGGCACCGGCCACACCACCGGAGGCGAAAGAAGGG
>CAZBPZ010000049.1:6992-12112 GCA_964493955.1 uncultured Dehalococcoidales bacterium
ACCGCCGGAGGCGGAGGAAGAGGCACCGGCCACACCACCGGAGGCGAAAGAAGGGCCGGTAGCCATACCACCGGAGGCAGAGGTGGGGCCGGTGCTTGAGAGTGAGACCGAGGCAGTGCGGCGCTACCAGCACCGCTACACCCCGCCCGGCGAGGAGGCGGAGGGACCGGCCGAGACCGCCACCCCTGAGGCGGCCGGGGGTGCCCCCACCGGCGAAGCCGGGCCTGCCGGGGAGGTGAGCCCGGACCGGCTCGTTCTCACGGTGGACGAGCTGCACGGCCTCTGCCAGGGAGGGCGCCAGTCCGTTGATGCGCGTTTCACTGGAAAGACGCTGCGTGTCACCGGGGTGGTCGGCCGCGTGCACGGCCCGGACATCGTGGAGAACCCGCTGGTTATACTCACCAGTGCCGGGCAAACGCCGGTACGGAGTGTGCTCTGTCTCTTTGCCGGTGACCAGGCGGAAGCCGTGAGCAGGCTTACCACCGGCCAGAAGGTAACGGTTGAGGGCCGCTACGATAGCTGCACCATCAACGTACTGATAACGGACTGCGTCCTGGTGGACCGGGAATAGCCCGCCTAGCTGCCCCGGTGTTTCACCAGCCAGTACTCCAGGCTGTCGGCCACCGCCAGGTAGCTGGCCTCAATGATGTTGGTTGAGCTTCCCACCGTGGTCCAGTCGGTATTGCCGTCGCTGGACTCTATCAGCACCCGTACCTGTGACTCGGTGCCGGTGTTACCCTCAAGGATGCGCACCTTGTAGTCCACCAGCCTGATGGCTGCCAGCTCGGGGAAGAAGCCGAGCAGTGCCCGGCGCAGGGCCTGGTCCAGGGCATTCACCGGGCCGTTACCCTCGGCCACGGTGTGCACAATCTCGTCGCCGACCTTCACCTTGACCATTGCCTCGGAGAGGGCCTCGTCGGGGTCGCGCCGGGTGGGGGAGCGGCGCCGCTTTTCCACCACCACCATGAAGTCCACCAGCTCGAAGGGGGCCTGGTAGCCGGGCTGGGCGCGGTAGACCAGCAGGTCGAACGAGGCCTCGGCCGTGTCGTACTGGAAGCCCCGGCTTTCAAGCTGTTTTATCTGCTGGACCAGCTTGCGCACCTCGGCCGGGGGCGGTAGCGGCAGGCCGCGCTCCCTTATCTTGAAGAGGACATTACCCTTCCCGGAGAGGTCAGAGACCACCACGCGCAGCTGGTTGCCCACCCTGGCGGGGTCAATGTGCTGGTAGGCATCGGCCCACTTGCTGACGCCGGCCACGTGGTAGCCGGCCTTGTGACTGAAGGCGCTCGTGCCGACGTATGGTAGCGAGGCCTCCGGCACCAGGTTGGCGGCCTCGCTGACGAAGCGGGATACCTCGGTGAGGCGGGCCAGCTGGGCATCACCAATGCAGTCGATGCCCAGCTTGAGCTTGAGGTTGGGGATGATGGAGCAGAGGTCGGCATTGCCGCAGCGCTCGCCGTAGCCGTTGATGGTGCCCTGGACGTGGGTGGCCCCGGCCCGGACGGCCGCCAGGGTATTGGCCACGGCCAGGCCGCCGTCGTTGTGGGCGTGGATGCCCAGCGGTACCGGGCTGGCCTGGCGGGCGGCGCCGACGGCGGCGGTCACTTCCTCCGGCAGGGCCCCGCCGTTGGTGTCGCAGAGCACCAGGCAGCAAGCCCCGGCCCCGGCCGCCGCCTCGAGGGTGCGCAGGCTGTAGGCCGGGTTGCTCTTGTAGCCGTCAAAGAAGTGCTCGGCATCGAAGAAGACCGTCATCCCCCTGGAGACCAGGAAGCGGACCGAGTCGGCAATCATCGCCAGGTTCTCTTCGAGGGTTGTCTCCAGCACCTGGGTAACCTGCCGGTCTGAGCTCTTGCCGACGAGGGTGGCTAGCCCGGTGCCGGTGTCCAGGAGCATCTTCAGGTTCTCGTCGTCCTCGGCCCTGATGCCGGCCCGGCGCGTGCTGCCGAAGACGGCCAGGCGGGCGCGGGACAGCCTGAGCTTCCTGGCCTGCTGGAAGAACTCGGCATCCTTGGGGTTGGAGCCGGGCCAGCCGCCTTCAATGTAGTGGATGCCCAGCTCGTCCAGCCGGCGGGCAATGTTCAGCTTGTCCACCACCGAGAAGGAGACGCCCTCTTTCTGGGCGCCGTCCCGCAGGGTGGTGTCGTATAGCTCCAGCTGCGGCAAGGTAATGCTCCTATACCCTGGCGGCAATCAGGTCGCCCATCTCCCTGGTGCCCACCTGCGGGCCGCCGGCGGCGATGTCGTAGGTGCGGTAGCCTTCTTCCAGCACCCGGTTGACGGCCGCTTCAACGGCGCTGGCCTCCTGCGGCAGGGCCAGCGAGTAACGCAGGAGCATGGCCGCGCTCAGGATGGTGGCGCAGGGGTTGGCCAGGTCCTGGCCGGCCCGCCGCGGCGCGCTGCCGTGTATTGGCTCGTACATGCCGGGGATACGTGCCCCCTCGACCGGCACCCCGGCCAGGCTGGCGGAGGGGAGCATCCCCATCGAGCCGGCCAGCATTGAGGCCTCGTCCGTCAGGATGTCACCGAAGGTGTTCTCGGTGACGAGCACGTCCAGGTAGCGCGGGTTCTGGATGATGCGCATGGCGCAGGCGTCCACCAGCATATGCTCCAGCTCTATGTCCGGGTACTCCTCGGCTACTTCCAGGGTGACGGCCCGCCAGAGGCGGGACGATTCCAGCACGTTGGCCTTGTCCACCGAAATCAGCTTCTTCTGGCGCCGCCGCGCCAGCTCGAAGCCCACCCGCACGATGCGTGCAATCTCCTGCTCGGTGTAGACCATGGAGTCCACCGCCCGCCGCCCGCGCGAGGTCTGCCAGCGGCGCTTGGGCCGCCCGAAGTAGAGGCCGCCGGTGAGCTCGCGCACGAAGATGAAGTCAACGCCGCGCACCACCTCGGGCTTGAGGTTGGTGCCGTCCGCCAGGGTGGGGAAGACCCTGACCGGCCGCAGGTTGGCGAACAGCCCCAGCCCCTTGCGCAGCGCCAGCAGGCCGTCCTCGGGCCTTACCTGCTTTAGCGGGTCATCATACCTGGGGTCACCCACCGCCCCGAGCAGGACGGCGTCGCACTGCCGGCACAACCGGAGCGTCTCTTTTGTGAGGGCCTGGCCGGTGGCGTCAATCGCCGCCGCCCCGATGAGGTCGTACTTCAGGTCAAACTCGTGCCCGAACTTTGCTCCGACCGCCCTGAGCACCTTGACGGCTTCGGCCGTTACCTCGGGCCCGATGCCATCGCCGGGCAGTACGACGATTTTGAAGCGTGCCATTAAGTCCTCCTGCTGGCCAGTCTCCGGCGGGTGTACTCAATCAGCCCGCCGGCGGCGATGAGTTCGCGCATGAAGGGCGGGTAGGGCCTGGCGGTGAAGCTGGTACCCCGTGTCAGGTTGCGGATGGTGCCCTTCTCCAGGTCTACCTCCAGCTCGTCCCCGCTCCCGGTGCCGTCCACGGCCGCCTCGCTTTCCAGCAGCGGCAGGCCAATGTTGATGGCGTTGCGGAAAAAGATGCGGGCGAAGCTCTTCGCAATCACGCAGGAAACACCGGCGGCCTTGATGGCCAGCGGGGCATGCTCGCGCGACGAGCCGCAGCCGAAGTTGGTTGTGGCCATTATTATATCACCCGGCCGCACCCGGCTGGCAAACCCGGCGTCGATATCCTCCATGCAGTGCTCGGCCAGATGGGCCGGGTCGGACACGTTCAGGTAGCGGGCGGGGATGATGGCGTCCGTGTCAACGTTGGCGCCGTACTTGTGGACCTTCCCTTTGAGCATGATGGGTCGCCTCCCAGATTAAGTCCCGGTGCCTATTCCTCCACCAGCGCCCTCTCGTAGTCAATCACGCGGGGCACCCGGCGGCTGCGGTCTATCCGGTGCCCTTCGGCCTCGAGGCGGGCGGCCTGGGCCTCCACCCCGCCGGGGAACCTGGGGTTGAGCTCGCCGCCGGACTTGAGCGTCCGCCAGTAGGGGGTGATGTCGGTTGCGCCTTCGGCGGCGGCCTCCTCGGCGGCACGGGCGGCGATGCTCATGAAGATGCCGGTGGTGAGGGGGCAGCCGATGGCAGCACCGTGGCGGCGGGCCAGCGCGGCGCGTATCTGGTTGACGGTGGTGAGCTTGCCGAAGGGCACGCGTCTCATCATCTCGTCCACCTGGCGCGGGGCCGGGATGAGGAGCGTGTCCCCGCCCCAGCGCTGGCTTTCCCTGGCGTCAATCCTGACCACCTTCGGCAGGTCCTTAGCGTCGGCCAGCTTCTCGCGCCAGGTCTTCCGGGTCTTTGCCATCGTAGTCTCCCTGCTGCATGACTTCCTTCGGGTGGGTGATGTACCCCGTGACGGCGCTGGCGGCGGCCACCGCTGGCCCCGCCAGGTAGACTTCCGATTTCGGGCTGCCCATCCGCCCCACGAAGTTACGGTTGGTGGTGGAGATACAGACCTCCCCCTCTGCCAGTATCCCCATGTACCCCCCGAGGCAGGGCCCGCAGGTGGGCGTGCTCACCACCGCCCCCGCCCGGATGAAGGTCTCCACCAGCCCTTCCCTGAGGGCGTCCAGGTAGACCTGCGGCGTGCCGGGAATGACAATGCAGCGCACGTCCGGGTGCACCTGGCGGCCCTTCAGTATGGCGGCGGCCTGGCGCAGGTCGCTGAGGCGGCCGTTGGTGCAGGAGCCGATGACAGCCTGGTCTATCTTCGTGCCGGCCAGCTCGCCGACGTTGCGGGCGTTGGAGGGGAGGTGGGGCGTGGCCACCTGTGGTTCCAGGGAGGAGACGTCGTACTCAAATGTCCGGGCGTACCCGGCGCCGGCGTCCGGTTCATAGACGGTGTGGGGCCGCTGGCCGCGCCCTTCTACATAGGCCAGCGTCTTTTCGTCCACGTGGAAGATGCCCGCCTTGCCGCCGGCTTCAATTGCCATGTTGGCCATGGTGAAGCGCCCGTCCATTTCGAGCCGGGCAATGGCCTCACCGGTGAACTCCATGGCGGCGTAGAGCGCCCCGTCCACGCCAATCTGGCCGATGGTGTAGAGGATGAGGTCTTTACCCCCCACCCACTCCGGCAGGTGGCCGTGATAGACGAAGCGGATGGTGGGTGGTACCTTCATCCAGATGTCACCGGTGGCCATGGCGGCGGCGATGTCGG
>CAZBPZ010000050.1:0-11648 GCA_964493955.1 uncultured Dehalococcoidales bacterium
GCCTGGGGCTGACACTCTGCCGGGGCATCGTGCAGGCGCACGGGGGACGGCTGTGGGTGGAGAGTGAGCCCGGCCGTGGCAGTACTTTCTACTTCACCCTGCCGGAGGAGTCTCCCCGCCGGGGGCAAGGAGAGGCCTGACATGCCGTTGCGCGGGGCGTCGGTGCTGGTGGTGGACGATGACATCTACATGCTGCGCCTGCTGCAGCGTGTCCTGGGCATGGAGGGCTACCGTGTCCTCAAGGTGACCGGTGGCGGTCCGGCCCTTGACGTTATCCTGGAAGAGAACCCTGACGTGGTGCTGCTGGACGTGGTCATGCCGGAGATGGACGGCTACACCATCTGCCGCCACATCCGCGAGTTCTCCAGTGTACCTGTTATCATGATAAGCGCCCGTGGTGGTGAAGAGGACAGGGTCCGGGGGCTTGATGCCGGCGCCGACGACTATCTTGTCAAGCCCTTCTCCCCCCGGGAGCTGGTGGCCCGCGTGCGGGCGGTGTTGCGTCGCTCTCACTTCTGGGAGGCGGCCGGTGAGCCCAGCCTGACGGTGCATGACCTCACGATTGACTTTACCGGCCACCGGGTGACGCTGGCCGGCCGTGACCTTGACCTTACCGCCACCGAGTACCGCCTTCTCTGCTACCTGGCACGCCACGCCGGGCGCGTGCTGACGCCGGACCAGATACTCCGGGCAGTCTGGGGCGAGGCCTACACTGGTGAGGCCCATCTCCTCAGGGTGAACATCGCCCGCCTCCGCTCCAAGCTGGGAGACGACCGGCACAGGCCGCGCTTTATCGTGACCCGGGTTGGCATGGGCTACCTTTTCCAGAGGCCGGGCTGACCCCCGTCCGGCCGGGCACTCTGGCAGCCCTGCCCCCGCCCTCCTCGCCCGGTCCGTACCTTCCCGGTTTTGACGCGGCTGTTCTGCCTGTGGCTGGCGGCGTGATGTGGCTGTGATACCGGCGCTCCATACTGAAGGTGTGAACCAGGCAGCTTGCGGAATCCGGGGCAATCTTCGGGGTGAAGGCCACGGGTCAATTTTGCCCCTGCACCAGGCGCTGTCAAGGACCAATGCACCCGTGGCCTTCACTACCCGCGCAGGCCCGGATGTGTCCACCATTCTGTCGCCGTGGTGGTGGGGCACCGGGCCTGCTTCCCGGGCTTCTGTGACTGGAATACCCGGAACGACCGGCGTCCGCCTTCGGGTAGACACCACCGGTAGTGCCGCCCGCTCCCCGGCTGTGCCGCCCTCTCAGGTTTCGCCGGCGCGGTGTCCTTCGGGGGGCGTGCCCGGTGGCAGGGGGTGCCCGGTGCTTTCTGCGGTGTGCCGGGCACCCCGTCTATCCACTCTCCCCGCCATAGTGCCTCCCCGGCGTGCGGGGTACGGCGGGTGAAGTCTCCATGGGGAAACGCCCGCTGGTACTGATGGTGGATGACGATGCGGACATCCTGGCCTTGCTCGGCGACCTGCTCCGGCTGGAGGGTTTTTCCGTGGTGGGGGCAGAGGGCGGACGGCGTGCCTTCCTGTTGCTCCGGCAGTGGCGGCCGGACCTTGTCCTGCTTGACCTGGTCATGAATGATATCGATGGCCTCCAGACTCTCAGGCTGCTCCGGCGCTGTACCGGGGTGCCCATTATCGTGGTGACGGCTTGCTGCGAGGCGCCGGTGCTGCAACAGGCACTGGAGCTGGGGGCCGATGACTTTGTTGCCAAGCCCTTCGGCCTGTCCGAACTGCTGGAGCGTATCAGGCTTCACCTGGAGTCCGGCGGCGGGCTGCCCGCCGATAAGGCCACCTGAGGCGCGTCACGATAGGGCCGTATGCTACTCTTGTGGCCGTTGCCTGGCCTGCCTTACCTGTTCCAGGCGAGCGTTGAGCTCGGCGTAGAAGGCCAGCGATGCTTCGTCGGTGCGGGGCTCCATCAGGTAAGCCTCTTCCTTGTGGTAGAGCTCCCCCGGGCCGAGGGGTGTCATCGGCAGGCTGGTATCACTGTACCCGTCCCAGTGCAGGTTCACCGGCAGGCCGGCGCTTGCCAGGGGCGGGTCCAGGGTGGCATCTACCAGCACCAGCCGCCCGGCTATTTCAACCAGGCACGCCAGGTGGTGGCTCAGCGGCATGGCCCGGGCGCGCTCGAGCAGGGCTGTCGGGTAGTCTGCCAGGACTTCAGCCCGCTCCCCCCAGCGGAAAGGGTAGACGACGAAGAGTACCAGGTGCCCCAGGCGCTCGAACATCGCACCCAGGAGAAAGTGCTTGGGCGTGCACGAGCCGCGGTTGAGCCGGAGGATGTCAATGTACCGCTCGCGGTCTATCAGCTCCGGCAGCACGGCGTAAGGGATGTTACGTACCCGCTCGAAGACGGCGATTCGGGCCGCCACGGGGTCCAGGCCGTCCGTCCACCGGTGGAAGACCCTGTCCAGAATAGTGCCGGTACCTGCCCGCAACCCTTTCACACCTGCTGGGGTCAAGATAGCAGGGGGAGCGGGTGGCGTCAAGCGCGCCGTGGGCGCCGCTGGCCGGTGGCCGCCCCGTCCCCCCTGATGAGGGGCCTCAGGGCCTGCCAGAGACGGTTGGCACGCTCCACCGCGGGCCGGGGAGGCTCCATCTCGCCGTAGCGGGTGCGCACGTAGAGCTCGGTGAGCTCTGCCAGCGGCCTGGCCGTCTCCGGCAGGGTGCGGTCAAGGCGGGCCTCGTACTCAAAAGGGGTCTCGTGGGGCCGGCGTCCCAGGCCGAAGAGCGCCGCCCGCCAGAGGAGGCGCTGGTATATCTGGCGGATGCTGAGCCGGCCGCCTTCATCCAGGTCCCGGCCGGGCTCCGGCCCGGCCGGGGCACCGGCCGGGGCCGGGCGGCGCCGGCGGAACCGGCCGAAGACGGCGCTCAGGAAGAGCCACAGGTCCGCCTTGAAGCTGGCCCAGCTCCAGAGCGACTCGCTCGTCTCGTCCACTCCCGGGGCCTGGCGGGCGGCCCGGAAGCGCGAGACGGCCCGGGCCAGCAGCCAGATGACCACCACCGCCGCCACGGCAAACAGCGCCCACTTGAGCACCAGCAGGATGGTCTCGTCGATGGGCTGTCCGGTCGGTGTCTCCAGCGGCTCTTCACTGGCGCCGAGGTCCGGCATCTCGAACTCGGGTGGATTGGTGCTGCGGATGAGGCTCACTATCCAGCGCACCACGTAGAACAGGGCGGCGGCGATGTAGCCGAACGGGATGAGCAGGTAATACATGAGCTGGCGGAAGAAGCCGAACACGGCGTTGAGGGCGTCGGTGAGGAGCGCCATGAAGTCGGGCGAAAAGAGCCCGGCTACACCCATGGAGATGATGACGATACCCCCGGCCACCACCAGCAGTATCGGCAGCCAGCGCCGGTTGAAGCCTGCCCCGGTCTCGTCCGTCCCGAGCCGGCGCCTGATGGCACTGAGGTTGAGCATGGCCAGGGCCAGCAGGCCGAAGAAGAAAAAGGCGGCTACCTGGGGGGCCACGGCCGAGGCGAGGCCACGGAGCGAGGCGGCCCCGAAGGCGGCCCGCCAGATGATAATCAGCAGCACAAAGGAGCCGATGCCGACCACGAAGCTGGTGTAAACGCTGGTACTGTTCAGCGGTGCCCGGCCGTAGGCTATGCCGCGCCACCAGAGGTAGGCCGCTGCCGGTAGCGCCAGTGCCAGCGGGTGGGGCCTGGAGAAGCTGTTGAGCAGCAGCCGCCCGGTGTGGACGAACCAGGCCGGGTCAGAGAGCTCGTAGCCGGCGGCATACTCGCTGCGGACTACCGTGAAGACCACAATCAGCCCGGCCAGGATGACACCGCTGCGGACCCGGTTGATGCCCCAGGGGCGGCCCAGCAGGAAGCGCGTGAAGGCATAGCCGGCGGCGATGAGGAAGAGCGTGCCCCCGAATGTCAGCGGCGCCTGGCCAAATACCTTCCACCTGCCCAGAAGCTGCATCCACGGGTAGAACCAGAAGACCTCCATCAGGATGACGGCCGCCGGTACCAGCGCCAGCAGCCAGTTGAGGCGGCGCAGCCGCCGCAGCCACTTCACGCTGCCACCTCCCGCAGGCTGATTGATTCGACCTGGCGCCACGGGGTAGTGTCCGAAACGTGGTAGACCGGCAGCCCTTCCAGGCGGGCCGGCGGTCGGCCGCCGACCAGCACCAGCACCACTCTGCGGCCGGCGCGCTTCATTGCCAGCAGGGTTGCCAGCAGGGGCTCGGTGGGGACGGCGGTTACCAGCACCAGGGTGCTACCCCAGGGCAGGCTGCGGCTCTCCAGCAGTACGAACCGGGACATCGGCATGGACTCCTGGGCGGAGTGGACCTGTGCCAGTGCCTCCAGGATGCCCGTCATCTGGTCCGGGTGCTGGCTCGGGGCGATGCGGACTGCCTCGCCGGTGAGCTGGCGGCGCTGGTTGACATAAAGACCAACACGGTAGCCGTTCCCCATGGCGTGGCTGGCAATGGCGGCCGCCGCCATCACCCCGATTTCCTGGAGCTGCTGCACCGTGCCCCACCCCGGCGGGGTGACGGTGCGCACGTCCAGAAATATGCCCATATCCACCGAGGTGGTAGGCTCGTAGAGCCTGGTCTGGAGCTGGCCGGTGCGGGCTGTCGCTTTCCAGTGAATACGTTTCAGGCTGTCGCCGGGGTGGTAGTCCCGCACGCCGATGGTCAGCAGCGGGTCCTGGAAGATGTGGCGGCGCAGCCGGATGTTGCCGAGGGGCTGCTTGGAAGGAACGGTGACACGCTCCAGCGGTACCACCCTGGGGTAGACGATAAGGCGGTCGGTTACCGGGAACTCCATCTGCTGCCGTGAGAACCCGAAGAGGTCGCCCGACCTGATGACGGCCGGCCCGAAGGTGAAGATGCCGCGGCTATCACAGCGGAAGCGGTAACGCCGGGTGACGCGGTGGTACCAGCCGAGGGAGATGAGGCTGCCGAGCAGGGCCCGTGAGACGATATGGCTGTGGTCTGTCCTGTAACGCAGGAAGGTGATGTCCCGCGGCACCTCGTCCTCTACCTCCAGCCACGGCAGGGGCAGGGGCTTGCGGTTGGTTATCTCCTCCACCAGGGTAACTTCTTCGCCGAAGAAGGCGCGGCCAGTGCTGAGGCGGCGGGTGAAGTGGATACGCACCAGGGCGTATTTCTCCCACAGCCGGTTGACGCCGCGCACCAGCAGCACCAGCAGCGCTACCAGCAGCAGCGGTATCTGCTGCAGGACGAGGCCCAGGAAGAAAAGTATCCCGCCGGCCCAGGGCCAGAGGCTGCCCCGCATTTACCTCTCCCGGGTGGCGGTTTCCCCTTCAACCGGCACCGCCACCGAGTCCAGCACTTCCTGGAGGGCCTGGGCAGCGGTATGGCCGCGCAGGTGGCTCTCGGCCCGCGGGATGATGCGGTGGGTCAGCACGTACGGGGCCAGGTACTTGACGTCGTCCGGCACGACAAACCCCCGCCCCCGCAGCGCCGCCAGCGCCTGCGCCGCCCGGTAGAGGGCCAGCATCGCCCGCGGGCTGGCCCCCAGCTGCAGCGTCTCCTGCTGGCGGGTGGCGTGTACCAGGCGGATGATGTAGTCCTCAATGTCGGCGGCGACGTGGATGTCGCGGCACCGGGCCTGTATTGCCAGCAGCTCTTCGGCGGAGACCACCGGTTCCAGCTCCTGCAGCGGGTTGGCGGTGCGGAAACGGGCCAGGATGGTGTGGTCGTCGGCCTCGGTGGGGTAACCGAGGCTCACCCGGAGGAGAAAACGGTCAAGCTGGGCCTCCGGCAGGGGAAAGGTGCCTTCGAGCTCAATCGGGTTCTGGGTGGCCAGCAGCATGAAGGGGCGCGGCAGCGGCATCGTCTCACCTTCAGCCGTGACCTGGAGCTCCTGCATGGCCTCCAGCAGGGCCGACTGCGTGCGCGGGGTGGCGCGGTTGATTTCATCGGCCAGTACTATCTGGGCCATCACCGGGCCGGGCCGGAACTCGAAGTCGGCCGTCTTCTGGTTGAAGATGTAGGTGCCGGTGATGTCGGACGGCAGCAGGTCCGGCGTGCACTGGATGCGGCGGAAGGTGCAGCCGAGCGAGCGGGCAATTGACCTGGCCAGCATCGTCTTGCCGATGCCCGGGATGTCCTCCAGCAGCAGGTGCCCCTCGCAGAGCAGGGTGACGATGGCCAGCTCCACCACGTTGCCCTTGCCCACGATGACACGCTCGACGTTTTCCCTGACCTTCTGGCCGATTTCCTGGATGCGGCTGACTGTTGACTCGTCCAAGTGGCACCCCTCCGTTGTGGCGACATTATACCGGTTGGGGCAGGGGAATACCACAGGCCGGCGGCCACCCCGCTGGCTTGCAGTGCTGGAAGGAGATGGCATGTTCCGGGGCCTTCAAGCCCCTGGACACACCCGGCCCCGGGAGGTTACCCCGGCGGTGGCGCTGTCAGTCCAGCCGGCGCTGCTTGGGCCGGGTGACCAGCGACGGCTGCACCACGGGGGAATAGGTGAAGTTACTGGCCTGGCAGAGGGTGCCGTACTTCTGTTGCAGCTCCTCCAGCCTGCCGGCGTCCAGGGCGTGCGGCGGGCAGGCCTCCACGCAGATGGGCTTCTTGCCTTCCGGCCACCGCTCCAGGCAGAGGTCGCACTTCTGCATCCTGGCGTTTTCCTCGTCGGCGAACTGCGGTGATGAGTAGGGGCAGGCGTCCTTGCAGAGGTGGCCGGCGCAGTTGAGGCAGCGCCCCGCCTCGCGCATGGCCGCCTCGGTGCTGTAGCCGAGGGCCACTTCCTTGAAGCCGCTCAGGCGCTCCGCCACCGGCAGCAGCGGCATTACCTCGCGGGGCTGTTTCTCCTTTTCCGGCGGGATGTTCACCTTGATGGCGGCGGCGTCAATAGCCGGGGCCTCGCGTACCGGCACGACGTCGCCCTGGAGGTAGCGGTCGATGAAGAAGGCGGCCCGCTGGCCGCTGGCAATGGCATCGATGACGCTGGTGGCCCCGTTGACGGCATCGCCGGCGGAGAAGACACCCGGCCGGGTGGTCATCATCGTCTCCGGGTCAACCGCCACCGTCCCCGCCGGGCTGGTGCTGATGTCGGGCGAAAGCCCGGACAGCTCCGGCACCTGCCCCACGGCGAAGATGACGGTGTCGGCCTCTAAGCGTTGGCTGGTGCCGGCCACCACCGAGAAATGGGGCCGGCCGTACTCGTCAAACTTCAGGTCCTCTATCTGGACGCACTCGGCCCCGGTGACGGTGCCGTCCTGGCCCAGCAGGCAGTTGAAGCTGCGGCCGGGGTGTATCTGGATACCCTCTTCCTCGGCCTGGGCCACCTCGCTTTCCTCGGCGGGCATGTCCTCGCGCCGTTCCAGGCAGGCGACATTGACCGTCTCGGCCCCGAGGCGACGGGCGGCCCGGGCGCAGTCGATGGCCACGTTGCCCCCGCCGACCACCAGCACCCGCCGGCCAACTGTGCTGATGGTGCCGGCGTTGACGCCTTTCATGAACTCGGTGCCGACGGTGGCCCCCTTGAGGTCGGCCCCGGGGATGTTGAGCTTCTGTCCCTGGCCGGCCCCGAGGGCCAGCAGCACCGCTCCGTAGCCGTCCTGCAGTAGCCCGTCGATGCCCTGGCCCAGGTCAACCGGGCTCTTGAGCCTGATTTCAATCCCCAGGGCCTCCAGGTAGTCGATATCCCGCTTCAGGACGTGGCGCGGCAGCCGGTGCTCCGGCACGCCGGTGACGAGCATGCCGCCCGCCTGCGGCCCGGCCTCAAAGACGGTGACACCGTAGCCGCGGCGTATCAGGTCGTAGGCGGCCGCCAGCCCGGCCGGCCCGGAACCGATGATGGCTACCCGGTGCGGCTGTGTCCGCGGCAACCGCTCCGGGGCCTCATACGGCACATTATCAGTCACAAAACCCTTCAGGGCCATGATAGCCACCGGCTCGTCCAGTTCCTTGCGGCGGCACTCCGCCTCACAGGGGTGCAGGCAGACGCGCCCGCAGACGGAGGGCAGCGGCATGTGCCGCCGGATGACCTCCAGGGCCTCTTTGAGCTTACCCTTGGCAATCAGGGCCAGGTAGGCCGGGATGTGGATGTGGGCAGGACAGCTTGCCTGGCAGGGGGCCACGCCCTCGCCGTAGAGGTAGCCCGGCCCGGCCTTTTCTTCGTCGATGATGCCGCAGGGCTTATCACCGCGGCACTTCTCGCGGTCAACCACGACAATACCGTCCTCGTCCCGCTTGGAGATGGCCTCGTTGGGGCAGACAAAGGCGCAGACCGGCTCGGCGCAGTGGTAGCAGGGGGTGACCATGTGGCTGACGAAGAGGTCAGGGTAGTTGCCCTCCTCCTTGTAGAGGACACGCATCCACCTGGCGGGGCCGGCCGGGATATCATGCCAGTCCTTGCAGGCGATGGCGCAGGCAAAGCACCCGGTGCAGCGTGTCTGGTCAAAATAGAAACCCAGTTGCATTGGTCCGTTTCTCCTTACTCAGCCTTGCTCACTTCAACCAGCACCGTCTTCAGGGTAGCCGCCCCACCGGGGGAGTAGCCGTCGTCGGTGAGGGTATTGACACAGCCGCCGCGGTCGATGCCGTTCTCGTCCGGGTCGTACCAGGCACCCTCGTAGATGCTGATGACCCCCGGTATGATGCGGCGGGTCACCCAGGCCCTGATGGCGAGCTTGCCGCGGTCGTTGAAGACATAGACCTCGTCACCATCACGGATACCACGGGCGGCTGCATCGACCGGGTTTATCCACATCACGTGGGGGTCAACCTCCACCAGCCAGTCCACGTTCTGCAGGGTGGAGTGCACCCTGACGCGGGGGTGGGGTGAAAGCAGTTGCAGCGGGTACTTCCTGGCGAGGGGGTGGTTACGGTCCTCGCGCCCCTCGGCGATGTACTTGGGGATGGGGGGGGCCAGGGGGTTGTTCAGGTCAGCGATCCGCTGGGAGTAAATCTCAATCTTGCCGGAGGGGGTGGGGAAGGGGTTGTTCTCCGGGTCTTCTATCTGCGCCTTGAAGGCCACGTAGGGCTCTTCGAGTTCAATCCGGTAGGTGCCCTCACGCTTGAACTCGTCATAGTCCTTGATGTAGCGCTGGTACTCCGGGTTGGTGGCCACGAAGGTGCGCAGCCACTCGTCCTCGGTCTTGTCGTTGAAGTTCTCGAAGCCCAGCTTCTCGGCCAGCAGGTTGCCGATTTCCCAGTCGGACTTGCATTCGCCCAGCGGTTCGATTATCTGATTGGCGAAGCAGAGGTAAGGGCCGGATGGCCAGGGCCGGGTGAGGTCGTTCTTCTCGGCGAAGGTCTTGACCGGCAGGACAATGTCAGCGAAGCGGGCGGTGGGGGTGAGGAAGATGTCCTGCACCACGATGAACTCCAGCCCCCGCAGGGCGCGGGCGCCCTTGTTGGTGTTGCCGCGCTGGTTGAGGGGGTTGCCCCCGGCAAACCAGGCCATCTTGATGTCAGCCGGGTAGCCGCCGGCCTTGCCATTGAGGAAGGCGTCCCAGAGGCGGTTCACGTGGATGCGGCGCACCAGGCGCAGGTTGATGTCCAGGGTGCCGCGCACCGAGGGCCCGCCGGCCTCGGTAGGGTTGCGCATCCCCGGGATGCCGGCGGCGCGGAACATGTGCCCGTAGGGGATGCCCATCAGCCCGCCGCAGGCGCTGCCACCGTGCTTGCCGATGTTGCCCGTCATGGCGGTGAGGGTAATGGCGCAGCGGTTGTACTGCTCACCGTAGGCAGCCCGCGCCGGTCCCTGACAGTCCATCAGGCAGGCGGGCTTGGTGGTGGCGTAGCGCCGCGCCAGCCCGGTTATCTTCTCCGCCGGCACGCCGCAGATGGCCGCGGCCCAGCCCGGTGTCTTTTCCACCCCGTCCTCGGTCCCGAGCACGTAGTCCCTGAACTTATCGAAGCCCACGGTGTATTTGTCCAGGAAGGCCTGGTCCTGCAGGTCCTCCTTGATGATGACGTAGGCCATGGCCAGCATCATGGCCACGTCCGTGCCGGGGATGATAGGTATCCACTCGGCCGCCAGGGTCTGGGCCGAGTCATGGTAGCGCGGGTCAATGGCGACGATGGGGATGCCGGCGTCGCGCGCCTTGATGAGGTTGTAGATGGCATCGGTGCCGGAAATCATGCGCACCGGGTCCCAGCCCCAGATGATGATGAGCTGGCTGTTGA
Source organism: uncultured Dehalococcoidales bacterium (assembly GCA_964493955.1). Taxonomy (GTDB): domain Bacteria; phylum Chloroflexota; class Dehalococcoidia; order Dehalococcoidales; family Fen-1064; genus CAZBPZ01. Next base: position 10,131 of record CAZBPZ010000050.1, read on the forward strand.
GCAGGTCCTCGCGGCTGTGGCCCACCATGACATCGCCATAGGTGGACATTACCGCCCAGACAGCGCCCTCGGAGGAGATGTTGCCGTACTGGGTGGTGTAACCACCGAACATGGCCAGGGCACGGGCGAGTGCCCCGGCGGTGTGGAGGGCCCCCATGTGCCCGCCACCGCCGTAGAAGATGGCGCCGTTGCCGTAGCTCTCCTTGACGCGCTTCAGCTCGGCGACGATGGTATCCATCGCCTCGTCCCACGAGATGCGCTCGAACTGGCGGCCACCACGCTCGCCGGTGCGTTTCAGGGGATAGAGCAGGCGGTCCGGGTGGTATATCCAGTGGCGGTAGGCCCGGCCCCGCCAGCAGGCGCGTAGCTGCCTTTCCTCATCCGGGTAGCCATCGCCCTCGATGCGGGTGATGACTCCGTCTTTGACGTGTGCGCGCAGGGGGCAACGCCCGCCGCAGTCAAAGGCGGAGGTGGTCGGCACGAGCTTTTCTTCGGGGCTGAGGGGGGTCTTCTCGGGGTTCATGGTAACCTCCTGTATGCCCAGAGTCCGGGTGGGGCAGATAGGTGACATTGTAGCGCCGCCCCGGCGGGCGGTGTCAACTCGCCCGCCAGTCGGTGGGCGTACCTATCAGCAGTCTGGAATGGGCGGCCGTCTCAGGCGGAGCCAGCCCCCTAGACGACGCACTCGTAGAGGGTCACTTCGGGGCGGCCGGCAAAGAGCCCGCGTGTATCGCGCCCGAACTGCTTGAAGTGCTCGGTCTGCCCGTGGTACTGGAGTGCTGCCTGGTCCTCGTACTGCTCAAAGACCATCAGCTTGTTGGGGTCATCAAGCGCCCGGTGCACGGCGTAGGTTATGGTCCCCGGGTCCTGGCGCACCTTCGGCACCAGCTTCTTGAACTCCTCGATTATCTGGTCACTCTTGCCCTCGGCGGCCTTGAGGACTGCCACGACGACTATCATGCGCTGCACGCCTCCTTAGGTGTGAAACTCTGTCCAGTATACCACCCGTCGCCGGGTGTTGCCTACGGCATGAAGGGCGGGCCGCAGGTGGGCCCGAGCTGGGTCTTGAGGATGGGCTGGGCGGACTCGATGAAGTCCACCAGCATGGGGCGGGTATCACGCGGGTCAATGATGTCCTCGATGTTAAAGGCCTCGGCGGTGCGGAAGGGCGAGGCGATGGCCTTCAGCCGGCGCTCTATCTCCTGGCGCTTGGCCTCGGGGTCGGGGGCGCTGTCAATCTCGCGGCGGTAGGCGGCCGAGGCGCCGCCCTCGATGTGCATTGAGCCCCAGTTGGCCGAGGGCCAGGCCACCCGCTTGAACATGCCGCGCATTGCCCGGTCGTGGCACTGCCCGGCCACCCCGTAGAGCTGGCGGATAACAAAGGTTATCCAGGGCATACGGCTCTGCTGGGTGGCGCAGACCATCTTGGCGCCGGCGCGGACGATGCCCTGCTTCTGGGCCTCCAGCCCCACCATGAAGCCGGGCTCGTCGGCGAAGTAGACCATTGGCAGGTGGAAG
>CAZBPZ010000051.1:0-11486 GCA_964493955.1 uncultured Dehalococcoidales bacterium
ACTTACCAGTTCTTTTGCCTGAGCTTCATCCTCCTCTGCGGTCTTCCTCCGTGGGCGGGTACCTTTAATGGGTCGCGTCTCTACCCGGTCTCCCTGAAGGCGGAGAAATCTTTCTGGTGAAGCGCAGACTACTGTGACTTCATCAAAACCGAGATAACAGGCAAAGGGTGCCGGGTTTATCTGACGTAACCGCCGATATAGTTCATAGGGGGTAATAGCAAGCTCAGCTTCAAAGCGTTGAGAGAGGTTCACCTCGAAGATATCGCCGTTGATGATGTACTGGCGCGCCCTGGCCACGGCGCGGACGTACTCCTCGTGGCTGAAATTACCCCGCAGGGCCGAGGCCGCCGCCACCCGCCCGGCCGGCGACTCGTCTGCCACCGGGCGGGGCATCCCCGCCCGGAGCCGTTGCCTTACCTCCTCGAGGCGCTGGCGGGCACGGGCCAGCCGGGCCGACTCATCACTCTCGGGGAAGCCAGTGGATACCAGGTACGCCCTCCCCTGCAGATGGTCAAAGGCCAGCACCACGTCATAAAAGCCGAAGCACAGCTCCGGTAGTTGCAGGTCGTCCACGGCCCGGGCCGGGAGGCGCTCAATGAAACGGCAGAGGTCATAGCTCAAGTAGCCGACCGCCCCGCCGGGCAGCGGCACCGGCACATTCGAAGCGTCCAGCCGGTAGCGGCGGTGCAGCCCCGCCAGCACGTCGATCGGGTTGCCACGGCAGGCGGTTATCTCGCCATCCCGGTGGATGGTGCACTCCTCCCCCCGTGTGCTCAGGACCAGGAAGGGCCGGCTCCCCATGAAGGAGTAGCGCCCCAGCTTGTGGTGGTCCATGCCGCTATCAAGGAAAAAGCAGAAAGGCTCACCACGGAAAAGCTCGAAGGTCTCCAGGGGGGAGGGGGCTGGTGTAATCTCCTCGCAGAGGGGACGCCGCGACATCAAATCGTACCGGTCCAGCACCCCATGATAGCGTAGCCGCGGGCCAACGTCAATTTGCACCGGGGGTAGCCGGCGTGGCCGGCCGCTGCTAAAATAGCGCCACTCACGTGCTGGAGGTGGGCCGTGGACAGCCAGGCAAACTACGAGGCGATACCCATCGGCCTCGAGCTGGGGCCGCTGGAGCTGGTGCTTGACGAGGCATTCGTCCGGGAACGGCTGGGGCTGACGCAGTGGCAGGCGCAAAGCCTGCTGGAAAGGGGTATTGTGCCCCCGGGTTTCACCATCAGCCACCACGCCCGCATGAAGTTTGATGCCCTGCCGCAGATGCGCGTCTCCATCTGGGCCAGGAGTGAGCAGGAGTTCCTCAAGCCAATGAAGCTCGGCGGCCGGGTCTGCATACGCGGCCGTGTCGTGGAGAAGTACCTGAAGCGTGGCCGCCGCTACCTGGTGACCGAGCTGGAGACCACCGACGAAACCGGCGACGTGGTGCTGCGAAGCCGGGAGACCGGCATCTACGTGGAGTAGGCAGGAGGCGAGCATGAAAAAGACAGGCAGGCTATCCGTTGGGGAAGAGATACCGCCCCTTGTGAAGACCGCCTACATGCCGATTGACCCCGATACCCGCAACGTCATCCACACCGATGACTACGCGCGCAGCTTCGGGATGCGGGGTGCCCTCATCGGCGGCTCCACCCTGCTGAGCTACGTGCTGGAGATGCTCTACCGCTACTTCGGGGACGCCTGGCTCTACCACGGCCGCATCAAGGTCTCATACATCGGCGGCGGTGCCATCAACGGCGACGTGGTGACAGTCCACGGCCGGGTGTCCGGCTACACGGCCGAGGCGGCCGGCGAACGGATGGCCCTCGAAGTCTGGATGGAGCGCCAGGACGGGCAGAAAATCGTCGTCGGCGAGGCAAGCTGCCGCCTCGGTAACTAGTCAAGCTGGCGCAGCCGCCGGGCGAAGAGAAGGGCTCCCAGCGAGACCGCTGCCAGCACGGCGGCAAACCCGCCGACGACCCACTGCACCCCGAATACCTCGGCCAGAAGGCCGGCGGCAAACGTGCCGAAGCTCGTCAGGCCGAACTGCATCATGTAGATGCTCATCACCCGGCCGCGGTACTCGTCGTCCACGTAGTACTGGATGAGGGTATTCCCCAGGGCCATCCGGGCCGTCTGCCCCAGCCCCACGAAGACGATGACACCCAGCGAGACCGCCATCGAGGTCGATGCGGCAAAGCCCATCAGGGCCAGGGACATCACCATCGTGCCGAGTATCAGCAGCAGCCCCCGCCTGCGGTTGGGCAGCGAGGCCAGCACCAGCGAGCCGGTGATGGCCCCGACCCCGGAAACGCTCATCAGCACCCCCAGACCACCCGAACCAACCTTCAGCACGTCCTCGGTGAAGACCGGCAACAGCATCATGTAGGGCATGGAAAGCAGCACCGCCAGCAGGGTAAACAGCAGGATGAACATGATGATAGTCTGGCGGCGCAGGTAGCGCACGCCCTCGATAATATCCGCCACGGCACTGCGCGTGGGAACGCTCACCCTGCCCGTCACCGGCAGGAAAGCAATAAACAACGTGCCCAGAATGTAAAGGCCCGCCATCGTCAGGTAGATTGCCCGGAACCCCCAGGCCTCAATCAGGAACCCGGCCGCCGCCGGGGCCAGCATCCGCATGGCGCTGGTGCCGAGGTTACTCAGGGAGACGGCATTAAGGAGTCGCTCCTCGCCCACAATCTCCGGCATGATGGCCTGCCGCGAGGGCATCATCAGCCCCATGACCGTCCCCTGGATGACCGAGGCCGCCGCCAGCACCCACCACGAACCGGCACGCGCGACGCTCAGGTAGCCCGCCACGAGGGCCGCCGCAATCCCCAGGGAGACCAGCGCCGATAGCGCCTGCCCCATGAGCATGACCCGCTTTTTTGGCAGGCGGTCGGCCAGCACCCCGCCGAAGAGCGAGAGGAGAAGCATGGGCACGGCGTGGAAGAGGGACATCATGCCGAGGATGGCCACCGAGCCGGTGATACGGTACACCAGCAACGAGCGGGCGATGAGCTGCATATTCATGGCCGCCATCTGGCACATCAGTGCGCCCCAGAAGAGCCTGAAGGTGCCGTTCCTGAGCGAGGCGAAGGTGCGCACCTCCCGCACCCTGGCCAGCAGGCCACGGGGAAGGCCTATCTCAGTACCGGTCTCGTCCGGGACGGGGAAAATGGGCGGTCTGGCTGACAAAGCACCAACACCTTAGCCGGGGCGGTGGCCGCGATGTCCCCCATTCTACGTCAGGGCGCGCCGGGGCAGCAAACCGCCCTACCGGCGGCGGCAGAGGAAGAAGGCACGCTCCGCCCGGGGCGCAAGGGGTACCAGGCCGCGCCGGTCGTCCAGACTGTACACCTCGGCCCCTGTCAGGCCGGCCCGGGCCAGTGCCGCCAGCACCTCCTCGGGGCTGTGGCACTTCTGCCGGAGGGTGAAATCAGTCCGCTTCCAGCCGTTGTCCTGCGTCATCACGGTGACATCAAAACAGGCCACCTTATTCTCCGGGTCGTAGCTGGTGCGGACGACGCAGAGAAGGTCATCCTCAACGATGCCGAAGTTGTCATGCCAGGCGAGGCTAAAGCCGGCTTCCAGGTTAAGGTCAAAGAAGAACGGGGCGCCGCCCCTGAGGGCGGCCCGGACACACCGGAAGACATCCTCCAGCTCCCCGGCGGTCATGACATGGTTGAGGCTATCAAAGATGCAGATGGCGGCGTCAAACCGGTGCGGCAGGGTGAAAGAGCGGGCATCGGCGTGGACGAAGGTAGCGGCCGGGGCGTTCTGGCGGGCGAAGCGCAGCATCTCCGGGGAGCCGTCCACGCCGGTCACGGAGTAGCCAAGGGCGGTCAGGGTGGCCGCCATCTGGCCGGTGCCACAGCAGAGGTCAAGGATGCTCGCCCCCGGCGGCAGCCGGCGCAGCACCAGCCGCTCAACCAGAGGAAAGGCGAACCGGGTAAACTCGTCGCCCCAGTACTTGTTATAGACCCGGGCAAACGGGTCATAGTCCGAGTAAATGGCCACCGAGACCGCTCCCCCGGCCCCGCGCCGGAGACCACCCTTCTCCTGTTCTCCTGATTGTAGCCCTCCCCGGGGAAATAGTGAAACCGCCCGCGGCCGCCACCACCTTCCGGGTGCCTTCGGGACGGGCGAGGGCCGCTGGAAATCAGGGGTATGTCTCGGCTATAATGTGGCCGACTCCGGCGGCACTCCGCATCCCCATCGGCCGGAGTACTCCGCGTCGCAGGGCAGACGGGACCTACCGTGGGGGGAGTTTGGACGCAGGGAAGCTCAAGGCCACTGTCAGAGCCAGGATAGATGCCGAGCGCCCCCGGCTTGTCACGCTGGCGCGCCAGATTCACGCCAATCCCGAACCCGGCTTCAGGGAGACCAGGGCTTCCGGCTGGCTGACCGGGTACCTGGAAGAAAAGGGGTTCGCGGTGGAGCGCGGCATCTGCCGCCTGCGGACCGCCTTCCGCGCCAGCTACGGCCAGGGGGCACCGGTTATTGCCCTGATAGCCGAGTACGATGCCCTGCCGGGCGTGGGCCACGCCTGCGGCCACAACATCAGCGGGGTTGCCTCGGTGGGGGCCGCCGTGGCCTGCCGGGAGGTGGTGGACAGGACGGGCGGCCAGGTCTGCGTCATCGGCACGCCGGCCGAGGAGCTGTACGGGGGCAAGGTCCTCATGGTGAAGCGGGGTGCCTTCAAGGGGGTGGACGCCGCCATGATGGCCCACGCCGGTACCGCCAACACCGCCACCACCTATGCCCTGGCCTGCCAGAACATCAACGTGGAGTTTTTCGGAAAGTCCGCCCATGCCGCCGCCCGGCCGGAGCAGGGCATAAACGCCCTGGAGGCGATGCTCCTGTCATTCAACGGCATCAACTCGCTGCGACAGCACATCCGCAGCAGCGCCCGCATTCACGGCATCATTACTGACGGCGGCCGGGCACCCAACGTGGTCCCGGACCACGCCGCCGGCAGCTTCATCGTCAGGGCAGAAGATGACCGCTACCTGGACGAGCTCAAGGCGAGGGTGCTGGCCTGTTTCCGGGCAGCGGCCACGGCCACGGGGGCACGCCTCAGGTACCGCTGGGACCCGGTGCGGTACGCCCCCATGAAGAACAACCTGACAATAGCCCGCCTCTTTGCCGCCAACCTGGAGAGCCTCGGGCAGCCGGTGGCCCTGACCAACGCCGGCGGTGCCCTCGGCAGCACCGATATGGGCAACGTGAGCCAGGTGGCACCTGCCATCCACGCCACCGTGGCGATAGCACCCCCCGGCACGCTGCTGCACTCGCCCGAATTCGCCGCCGCCGCGGCCACGGATGCCGCCATGGACGGCCTCTGCCACGCCGCCCGGGCACTGGCCATGACGGTGGTGGACCTGCTGGCCGAGCCAAAAAACCTGGCGCAGGCGCGGGAGGAGTTCAAGGAAGAGATGGGATGAGGGTAGGTATCCCGCGGGCGCTGCTCTACTACCAGTACTTCCCGCTGTGGAAGGCCTTTTTCGAGTACCTCGGGGCCGAGGTGGTGGTCAGCCAGCCGACCACGCGTGCCACGCTGCTGGAGGGGGCATCACGGGTGGTGGCCGATACCTGCCTGCCGGTCAAGGTATTCACCGGCCATGTCGTGGCGCTGGCGGGTAAGTGCGACTGCCTCTTCATCCCGGTTATTCGCAGCCTCAAGCCCCGGACCTACAACTGCGCCAAGTTCCTCGGCCTGCCGGACATGACACGGGCGGTGGTGCCCGAGGCCCCCCCGATACTGGAGATTGAGATAGACGTCAACCGGGGGCGGCGCTTCCTCTACCAGTCGGTATACCGGCTCGGACGGCGGCTGGCATGGAACCCGCTCCGGGTGCGGAGAGCCGCCAGGGCCGCCTGGCAGGCGCACCAGGAGTACGAGCGGCTGACCACCTCGGGAATGACCCGCCAGCAGGCCCTGGAGCAGGTGGCGGGCGGGGGTACGGCCGCCACCGGCAGCCGGCCGGACGGCCCCGGTCACGCGGAGATGACCATCGCACTGGTAGGCCACGCCTACATGGTGTACGATGAGCATATCAACCATGGCCTGATGGCCCGCCTGAGAAAATACGGGGTGCGGGTGGTGGTGCCAGAGATGCTTGACCGGGCCAGGCTTGAGGCCACCGTGCAGCACATTGTCGGCCGTGCCTACTGGACCTACGAGGAAGACGTGGTCGGGGCCGGCGGGTATTTCCTCGGTGGTGGCCCCGGTCCGGCCGGGCCGGTAGTTGATGGGGTCATCGGGGTGATGGCCTTCGGCTGCGGGCCGGACTCGCTGATGATGGAAATCGTCAGCCGCGAGGCAGCCCGGCACCGGGAAGTACCCTTCATGTGCCTCACCCTGGAAGAGCACAGCTCGGAGGCGGGTATTGTCACCCGAATCGAGGCATTCCTGGACATGATAGCGCGCCGCAAGCGGAGGTACCAGGCAGCATGCGTGTAAGCCTGCCCCACCTGGGTAACCTGCACATACCCCTGAAGGCGCTCTTCCGCCGGCTCGGGGTTGACTTCGTGGTACCCCCGATGAACACCCAGCGCACCCTGTCGCTCGGTGCCCGCTACTCCCCGGAAGGGCTGTGCATCCCCTTCAAGCTAACACTCGGCAACCTCATCGAGGCGGCCGAGCAGGGGGCCGATACCCTCCTGATGCCGGGGGGCTACGGCATCTGCCGGCTGGGCTACTACACCCGCGTGCAGGAGCAGGTGCTGCGCAGCCTGGGCTACGACGCACAGATCTTGGAGCTGGGTGTTTCGGAGAACAAGTTCACCGGCCTGCTCAACCTCTTCCGGCAGGTCTCCGGGGGCGCCCCGCTGCACCGTGTCCTCTCTGCCTTTCGCTTCGGCCTGGCCAAGCTCAACACGCTGGACTACCTGGAGCGCCTTACCCAGAAGGTAAGGCCGGTGGAGCTTACCAGGGGCACGGCCAACCGTATCTATGACCGCGCCGTGGCGGCCATTGACGAGGCCGACGATTATACCAGCCTCAAGCGGCTGCGCCAGGAGTTTGCCCGCGAACTGGAAAGCGTGCCCCGGGACGAGCGGGCCCGGCCGCTGGTGGTGGGCATCACCGGCGAGTTCTACGTGGTGCTGGAGCCCTTCAGCAGCTTTGATATCGAGCGCGAGCTGGGCAAGATGGGGGTGGAGGTCAGGCGCAAGACGTTTATCTCGGGGTGGACCAAGTTCACCATGTTCCTGAACCCCTTCGGCATCAACGAGAACAGGCGCATCCACCGGGCCGCCCTGCCGTACCTCAAGCGCGACGTGGGGGGCGACGGCTGGGAATCGGTCGGCGAGAAGGTGCTCCACGCCGGTGAGTATGACGGTCTCATACACCTTGCCCCCTTTACCTGCATGCCCGAGATTATCGCCCAGAATATCATGCCTTCCACCCGCGAGCAGCTACCGGTACTCACCATCCTGTGCGACGAGCAGATTGCCAAACCGGGGGTGATAACCCGGCTGGAAGCGTTCGTTGACCTGCTGGAGCGCCGGCGCCGTACCCGCGAGAGGGCGCGGCGGAGTGCGGGGGGTGTGCGATGAAAATGTACCTGGGGGTTGACGTTGGCTCGGTGACAACCAAGCTGGCCCTGCTGGACGAGGCGGACAACCTGGTGGAAAGCGTCTACCTGCTGACCCGGGGAGAGCCCATCGCGGCCATACAGGAAGGGTTACGGCGGATTGCCACCGCCATGCCGCCCGGCGCCCGGATAGGCGGGGCCGGCACCACCGGCAGCGCCCGCTTTCTGGCCGGGGTCATCACCGGGGCGGACCTGGTGAAGAATGAAATCACCACCCATGCCGTGGCCACGCTGCACTACTACCCGGACGTACGCACCATCTTTGAAATCGGCGGGCAGGACAGTAAGATTACCCTGGTACGTGACGGCGTCGTGACCGATTTTGCCATGAACACCGTCTGCGCCGCCGGCACCGGCAGCTTCCTGGACCACCAGGCGCTGCGGCTCAACATGACAATCGAGGAGCTGAGCCAGCGCGCCCTGGCCAGCCGGATGCCGGTGCGGATTGCGGGGCGTTGCACCGTCTTCGCCGAATCTGATATGGTGCACAAGCAGCAGATGGGGCACCGGGTGGATGACATCCTGTACGGGCTGTGCCAGGCCCTGGTGCGGAACTACCTGGGGAACGTGGGGCTGGGCAAGGAAATACTGCCGCCAATCGTCTTCCAGGGCGGGGTGGCCTTCAACCAGGCCATCGTCAGGGCGTTCCGCGAGGAGCTGGGTACAGACATCATCGTGCCGCCGCACCACGAGGTGATGGGGGCCATCGGCGCCGCCCTCCTCGTCCACGAGGAGATGGAGGAGGCCGGGGCCGAAAGCACCTTCCACGGATTTGCCCGCAGCGAGGCCCACTACGACACCTCCTCGTTCGAGTGCAAGGCCTGCCCCAACCATTGCGAGGTAGCCCAGCTTTCGCTCGAAGGGAAGGTACTGGCACGCTGGGGCGGGCGCTGCGACATGTGGGAACGGGTAACAGCCGACTCCCGGCAAGGTATGCCGTCAGGCTGAGGGAGCAGATGATAATTGCCGTTGATGCCGCCGGGGGCGAGTACGCTCCGCATGAGATTGTCAAGGGCGCTGTCAAGGCAGCACGTGACTTCAAGGTGGGCATTGCCCTGGTGGGCCGCAAGGACCTCCTCTACGTGCAGGCCGGCCGTTACCTCAAGAAGCTGGATATAACCATCGTCAATGCGGGCCAGGTAATTGAAGACCGCGAGCACCCCATCGAGGCGGTCCAGGCCAAGCCGGACTCCTCAATCGTGGTCGGCATCAACCTGGTCAGGTCCGGCATGGCCTCGGCCTTCGTCTCGGCGGGTAATACCGGGGCAGTCCTCTACGCTGCGCTGGCCACACTGGGGCGAATAGAGGGAGTGGAAAGGCCCGCCATCGGCAGCCTCATCGGCATCAACCCCGGCAACCCGACCCTGCTGATAGATTCAGGCGCAAATGCCAGCTGTCGCCCCAGCCACCTTCTCCAGTTTGCCTACCTCGGCTCAATCTACATGCGCGAGGTGATGGGGGTGGAGTCCCCCCGGGTGGGCCTGCTGAGCAACGGCGAGGAGGATACCAAGGGTAACAAGCTGGTGCGTGACGCGCACCAGCTGCTGCGCCGGGCCGAGCTCAACTTCGTCGGCAACGTTGAGGGGCACAGCTTTGCCCGCGGCCGGGCCGATGTCATCGTGACGGACGGTTTCACCGGCAACATCGTCCTCAAAGCAATGGAGGGCCTGGGGGATAGCTTCCTCCGGCTGCGCAACGTGGGCCGTGTCTTTACCAGCGCCAGCCACTCTCAGGCCAGCGGCGAAATCTTCGACACCGGGCTGGGCTCGCTCATCAAGCGTATCGACTACCGCGAGTCCGGGGGGGCGTCACTGGTGGGGGTCAACGGCGATATTATCATCGCCCACGGCCGCAGCCAGGCCAAGGCAATCCGCAACGCCATCGGCCTGGCCAAGCGGAGCGTGGAGCGTGGTGTCTGCCAGGTCATCCGGCAGCAGGACTTCTTCCAGAGAGCGGCCAGGAATGCCGTCACAGCCTCCGATGGTTAGAGTCAGTGTCATCGACGATACCCGGCAGCGCAAATGTGATGCCGGCTGCGGGGTGGACTGGTCCTCGCCGGAGGTGGTGGAGGTGGCGCGCCGGCGGTTGCAGGAGCGTTTCGGTGGCGGGGTAACGCTGAGCTACCTGGACCTGGCTGGCGGGGAAGCGGCCCCCGGGTGGCCTGAAGCCATTCGCGAGAGGAACCTGCCCGTCCCGCTGTTGCTCGTCAACGGGCACCTCAGGATTGCCGGCCAGTTTGACGTGCGCCGCGTCCTGGACGCGGTGGAAGCCGAGATGGAGATAGAGACATGACAGCACCTACCGGAAAACAGGCTACACCCTGCCGGGACATCATCATCGTCGGGGGCGGACCGGCCGGGCTGACGGCCGGTCTCTACGCTGCCCGGGACCGGCGGGACTGCCTGCTGCTCGAGCGCGGGCTCATCGGCGGGCAGATTACCAGCGCCGAGCGCATTGAGAACTACCCCGGCTTTCCTGACGGAATATCGGGGGCGGAGCTGGGGGAGGCCCTGCACCAGCAGGCCACCCGCTTCGGCCTGGAGACGGCCTACGCCGAGGTCACCGGCCTCAGGGTGGAGGGGGACACCAGGGTGGTGACCAGCAGCGAGGGCGAGTTCCGGGCGCGGGTGGTTATCCTGGCCGGAGGCTCAAGCCGCCGGCAGCTTGGCGTGCCGGGTGAGCGTGAGTTTACCGGCCGCGGTGTCTCCTACTGCGCCACCTGCGATGCCGCCTTCTTCACCGACCGGCCGGTAGCCGTCATCGGCGGGGGCGACTCGGCCGTAACGGAGGCCCTGCACCTGGCGCGCTTTGCCTCGGCAGTGACACTGGTGCACCGCCGCCACGAGCTACGCGCCACCAAAATCCTGCAGGAAAAGCTCCTGGCCGAACCGAGGATAAGCATCCGCTGGGATAGCACGGTGGAGCGTATTGAAGGGGACGACTTCGTGACGCGGCTGGTACTCAACGACCTGCCCTCCGGCACCAGGCAGGTGCTTGAAGTGGCCGGCGTGTTTGTTTCAATCGGGGCACAGCCGGACACAGGCTACCTGCGGGGTGTCATCCCCCTGGACGAGACCGGCCATATCATCACCAACGAGAAGATGGAGACCCCGGTGCCGGGGGTCTTCGCCGCCGGCGACATCCGCCACAACTCGGCGCGCCAGGCAATCTCGGCCGCCGGTGACGGTGCCACCGCTGCCATCTTCGCCACCCACTACCTCACCCGCTAGCCGCGGCACGGCCCCGCCAGGAGTTGCGGGCGGCTTGACAGACTACACGGTAACGTGTACACTTCCCTGCAAACGTTTCGGGGTGCCTATGAGACTGGAGGCCATCCAGGGAGACATCACACAAATTGAGGCCGAAGCAATCGTCAACGCCGCCAACAACCGCTTCTGGATGGGTGGCGGCGTGGCCGGGGCCATCAAGCGGGCCGGCGGGCCGGAGATAGAGGCCGAAGCAATGCAGCAGGGGCCGGTACCGGTAGGGGAGGCGGTAGCCACCGGGGCCGGACGCCTCAAGGCACGCTACGTCATCCACGCGGCCGTCATGGGGCAGGACCTGGCAACGGACGCCACTATCATCCGCCGGGCTACCGCCAGCAGCCTGCGCCTGGCCGACCGGCTGGGGGTCAGGAGCCTCGCCTTTCCGGCGCTGGGTACCGGGGTCGGGAGGTTCCCGGTGGCAGAGTGCGCCCGCATCATGGTGGACGAGGTGCGGCTCCACGGCGAGGGTGAGACGGGCCTCGAGCGGGTGGTCTTCGTCCTCTTCGACGAGGCCACCTACACCGCCTTTCGCGCCGAGCTCACCCGGGGCTGAGCCAGGCGCGGCCGTCCGGGGGTTCTACCCGCCGTCTCATGCCACGTCCACCAAATGCCCTCCGCCGGGACGGTGGCTCCGCCC
>CAZBPZ010000052.1:0-3536 GCA_964493955.1 uncultured Dehalococcoidales bacterium
CCCCGCCCGCAGCCGGAGGTAATCAGCCGGCTGAAGATGGCCTCGCGGGCGGCTTCGTCGTCACCCTCGGTCTGCACGCGCACCACCCCGGTAGCCTCGTTAAGGATGATGCTCCTAACCTCTTCCCGCGAGTTGATGAAGCCCTCCGAGAAGAGGAAGCCGGCCGCCAGTTCTTTCTGATGGCTCGGCGAGCAAAGCAGCGTCACCAGTTCCTGGTCGTTCAGGACAATGGTCAGGGGGTGTTCCCGGACGACCACGTCTTCCATCCGGGTGGCGCCGGCCTCGGTCAGGCGGGTAATGCTGACACGCTCTACCTGCTCGCCCATGGGGCTAGCCGCCGCTGCTCAGTGCACTGTAGAAGGCGTTCCAGAACGGGTCCACGATGGGGTGCAGCAGCTCTTTTTCCTCACCGCCTTCCACCAGTACCATGCCATCCTCGGGCGGCGTCAGCTCGCCGACAACGCTTGAAGGGATACCCCTGGCAGCCAGCGCCCGCACCACGTCGTCCGCCCGGTGGGGGCGGCACGATATGATGAGTGTACCCTCACTGATGGAGGCGTAGGGGTCAATATTGAAGCGGCGGCAGATTTCGGGGACAACCTCTTCCACCACGATGCGCTCCTTTTCAACCCGCACCCCCAGCCCGGCCGCCTGCGCCAGCTCATAGAGGCCACCCCAGATACCGCACTCGGTGGCATCGTGCAGGGCGGTGACACCGTTGTCACGCACCCCAACGCTGACGGCCGTCAGGGCGTCTTCGACCACCGTCATCCGGTAGAAGACCGCCTCGGCTCGCTGGCGGAACTCCGGGCCGAACTCCCTCTCTATCAGCTCCGGGAACATGGCGGCGAAGATACCGGTAGCCTCAATAGCCGGGCCCTTGGTGATGATAATCTTGTCCCCGGCGCGGGCAAATGCCGGCGTGACGTACTCGTCCAGCTCGCCGATGCCTACCATCGTGGCCCCACCCACCATCGGGTAACCACAGTTCTCGTAGCGGGCGGTGTGGCCGGTGATGACGGTGACGCCGAGCCGCTGGCACTCGCGGTGCATCGTGTCCCACATCAGCTCAAGCTGGGGCTTGGTCATCTCCATCGGCAGGTTGAGGTCAATCGAGATGAAGGCCGGCCGCAGCCCGCTGGTCACCGAGTCAGAGGCAATGATATTGATGGCAAACCAGGCCGCCCGCTCCCAGCCGTACTCGGGGACGATGAAAACAGGGTCGGTCGTGAAGGAGACCGCCTTGTTGCCAATCTCAACAATGCCAGCATCAACACCGTGCTGGGGGCCGACCAGCACCCGGTCACTCCTGGCCCCCAACCGCGGGAAAATAAGCTCTTTGAATATCTCCGGTGAGATCTTGCCGATTTCAGGAATCTCGCTCATTGGCCCCCTTCTTCACTTTTTTCCTGCCCTTCTTGCTCAGGTAGTCCTCAATGGCGGAGCGCAGCGCCTGCTCGGCCAGCACCGAGCAGTGCATCTTGACCGGCGGCAACCCGCCGAGCGCCTCGGCCACGGCCCGGTTGGAGATGGTGAGGGCCTCGTCGATGGACTTGCCCTTGACCATCTCGGTCACCATTGAACTGGTGGCAATGGCGGCCCCGCAGCCGAAGGTCTTGAACTTGGCGTCCGTGATGACATCATTCTCCACCCTGATGTAGAGCTCCATGATGTCGCCGCAGACGGGGTTACCCACGTGGCCAACACCATCCGGGTCCTCCATGTCACCCACGTTGCGCGGGTTGCGGAAGTGCTCCATCACCTTTTCGCTGTAGAGTGAGCCTACGTCTGCCATCGTGAGCCTCCTAGTTCTTGCCTTTCAGCAGGGGTGACATTGCCCGTAGCTTGCTGATGATGCGGGGGAGGACTTCCAGCACACGGTCAATATCCTCATCAACCGTCCATTTGCCCAGGGTGAACCGGAGCGAGCCGTGCGCCTGTTCGTGGGCCAGCCCCAGGGCCAGCAGCACGTGGGAGGCCTCAAGGCTGGAGGAGCTGCAGGCCGAGCCGGTGGAGGCGCAGATTGACTCGAGGTCCAGGTTGAGCAGCATCGATTCACCCTCCACGTAGTCGATGCTGACATTGACGTTGTTGGGCAGCCTCTGCCTGCGGTGCCCGTTGAGGCGGCTGCCCTCGATACTGCCCAGGATGCCCTCAATCAGGCGGTCACGCATGGGTGTCAGGCGGGCTGGCTCTGTCAGGACTGCCTGCCGGGCTATCTCGGCCGCCTTGCCGAAGCCGACGATGCCGGGCACGTTCTCGGTGCCACTGCGCCGGCCCAGCTCCTGGCCGCCGCCGTGCATGAAGGGCACCATCCGGGTGCCCTTGCGGATGTAGAGGGCACCCACGCCCTTGGGCCCGTAGAGCTTGTGGGCGGACACCGAGAGCATGTCCACGTCCAGCTCATTCACGTCGACCGGAATCTGCCCCGCCGTCTGCACGGCGTCGGTGTGAAAGTACACCCCGGCCTCGTGGGCCACCCGGGCCAGCTCGGCGATGGGCTCAATGGTGCCGATTTCATTGTTGGCGTGCATGATGGAGATGAGGGCGGTGCGGTCGGTGATGGCGCGCCGCACTTCGTCCGGGTCCACCAGCCCGCTGGAGTCAACCGGTACCAGGGTTATCTGGAAGCCGCGGCGCTCCAGGAAGTGGCAGGTCTCAAGCACGGCGTGATGCTCGATGGCGCTGGTGATGATGTGGTTCTTGTCCGGGCTGGTGGAGGCAGTACCCTTGATGGCAAAGTTGTCCGCCTCGGTGCCGCCACTGGTGAAGACAATCTCATCGGGGCGGGCGCCGATGAGCGCCGCCACCTTTTCCCGGGCGTCCTCAATCACGCCGCGGGCTTCCTGGCCGTAGGAGTAGATGCTGGAAGGGTTGCCGAAGCTCTGGTTGAAATAGGGTAGCATTGCCTGCACCACGTCCGGGTGGGTGGGCGTGGTGGCGGCATAGTCCAGGTAGAGTCGCTTGGTCTTTGTCTTCATGGTGGCAGCCTCACGGTGTTCTAGCCTTCTACGATATATCTCCCATTACCGGGTCAACGCGGACACCGCGGGCCGTGACCCAGGCAATGCCCCGCTCAATCTCGTCGGGGTCACCTTCCAGCTCCAGCACCACCCAGCCACGGTCCTCGGTGACATCGGCGCGGCGTATGTTGGTCACAATCTGGAACTGCTGGCCGAGGTTGTAGATGATGGGCTCCCTGACATGCTCCTGGGGGAAGGTGAACATGACCTGTCGCTTTACCATGGTCGCGTCCCTGCCTTTATCCCTGTCCAGTCTTAGCGGGGCGTGGTCCGGCTTCAGACCCTGGCCCCCACCACCTCAGGAAGATGGGGGTGGCAAAGGTGTTGTCAAGCGCCGGCAGCAGGTTGTGCCGGCGTGTCACATCGGCCGCCATCTCCAGGTCAACGATGTTGAGGAGGGGATTGGAGGGGGTTTCCAGCCAGAGCATCCGCGTGCCGGGGCGGATGGCAGGCTCAATCTTGCGGCGGTCATCGAGGCGGGTGAAGGTGAACTCGATGCCGGGGCGGGTCATG
>CAZBPZ010000052.1:3546-11471 GCA_964493955.1 uncultured Dehalococcoidales bacterium
TCTGAAAAGGCCG
Organism: uncultured Dehalococcoidales bacterium; assembly: GCA_964493955.1. Taxonomy (GTDB): domain Bacteria; phylum Chloroflexota; class Dehalococcoidia; order Dehalococcoidales; family Fen-1064; genus CAZBPZ01. Next base: position 3,560 of record CAZBPZ010000052.1, read on the forward strand.
GTAGGCCCCGCCGTAAACGTCATCACCGCAGGTGGCGTGGTCGCCGGCCTTGAGCAGGTGGAGGACGACCGTCTCGGCGGCCATGCCGGTGGCGCAGGCAAAGGCAGCCCGGCCGCCTTCGAGGGCGGCGATGGTGTCTTCCAGCACCTGGCGGGCGGGGTTGGCAGTGCGGGAGTAATCAAAACCGCGGTGCTTGCCCGCGTCTTCAAAGGCGAAGGTGGATGCCTGGTAGACGGGGTGGGCTACCGCGCCGTAGGCGTTGTCCCGGCGGGAACCGGCGCGAATGGCTAGTGTCTCTGGCCTCATATACCGCCTCCCTCGTTGAACTCCCGTACGATTTCTTTCTTTTCGGCCAGGGCGGAATAGTCCACCGGTGTGGTAATGCCCGCCGCCTCTTCGAGCCGCTTCAGGCGTTCCTCCAGCCTGTCCTGCCCCCGTAGCATTAGGCGTATCGCCTCGGCCACCGGGTCGGGTAGCTGGCCGTGCTCCAGGTGTTCGGCCAGGGTGCGCGGCCGGTCAGCCACCACGCGGCCCGGGATGCCCACCACGGTTGAGCCGGGGGGGACGGAGCGTACCACCACCGCCCCGGCCCCCACCCGGCAGCCATCCCCGAGGTTGATGGCGCCCAGGGCGGTTGCCCCGGCCCCGATGACAACATTGTTGCCCACGGTGGGGTGACGTTTGCCCTTGTTCAGGCTGGTGCCCGCCAGTGATACCCCCTGGTAAATGAGGACATCATCACCCACCTCGGCCGTTTCGCCGATAACGATACCGGCCCCATGGTCAATGAAGAACCTCCGCCCGATGGTGGCCCCCGGGTGGATTTCTATGCCGGTGAGGAAACGGGCCACGTGGGAGAGGAGCCGTCCCAGGAGGCGCAGGCGGTGCTGCCACAGGAAGTGGGCAACCCGGTGCGCCCAGAGAGCGTGCAGCCCCGGGTAGCAGAAGAGTACCTCCAGCACGCTCCGGGCGGCCGGGTCCTTCTCAAATACGGTCTGGATATCTTCCTTCAATGTTCTGATTAGCTTCCTCATCCCTCACCTCACACCTGCCGTGCCGGTAGCCTTCACCAGCCCCTAGATGTAGTACATGGCCCGGGACGAAGTTTCCTTAACTTTCTGGCGTTCCATCAGGTCGTGAATTGTGACGGAGCGGAGGACACCCGTCATCGCGTCCCGCAACTCCTCCCAGAGCTCGCGGCTGGCGCAGGTCTGCGAGCGCTGGCACGCCTCGGGGTTGTTGACGCATTCCACCGGGGCAATCGGGCCTTCGAGGAGCTGGATGACCTCGTCCAGCCGGATGTCCTCGGGGGGGCGGGCCAGCGAGATACCGCCTTTGGGCCCGCGGGTGCTGGTAATAATACCGGCCGCCACCAGCGGCGCGATGATATGCTCGAGGTACTGCTGGGAGATCTGCTGCCGCCGCGCAATATCACGCAAGAGTACGGGGGCCTCGTCCTGGTGGAGGGCCAGGTCCACCAGTGCCCGGGTGGCATACTGTCCGCGCGTTGATAGCTTCATCGCAACTGCACCGCCATTGTTGACTAAACTAATCGGCAAAATCTAGAATAGCAGGCCTGGGCTGGCGTGTCAAACCCGTGCCCCTGCCGGCCTTCTCCCGGGGCGGCTGCGGTGACGATTCGCCGGAGGGCGTTTTGCTGGTGCTGTCCAACGTGGGGGGGCTTGCCAACACAGCGGGGCACAGTATATCATAGGGCTTAGTCTCGTGCGGCTGACATCGGGTGAGGCTGGGGCTGCTGGAGTGACATGGCAGCACCAGAAAGGCGGAGGTATCGCCAGGTTTTTTCTGGGAGTTTCTGATGGGAATAGAGCTTGTACACATCGGCTTTAACAACATCATCGTGATGAACCGCGTTGTCGCGATTGCCTCTCCCAACTCGGCGCCGACCAAGCGCACCGTGCAGGAAGGTCGCAACAAGGGGATGCTGATTGACCTGACGAATGGCCGGCGCACCAAGGCAGTGCTCATTACCGATAGCGGGCACACCATTCTGGCGGCCCTTGCCCCGGAGACCATTGCCGGACGGCTGCAGGCCAACTATGCCAGGACCAACCCGCCGGAGCCGAACGGCGACGATGACTAGGTCCGGCCGATGGATGAGCTGAACCACAGGCTACCCCCCGACCCCGGCGCTGGCCCCCTCCTGGTTGTACTTTCCGGGCCGTCTGGCGTGGGGAAGGATGCCGTTCTGGCGCACCTCCGGGAGTCCGGTTTTCCCCTGCACTATATCACCACCGTAACGACACGCCCCCGGCGCGAGGGTGAGCGTGATGGCGTGGACTACCGTTTCCTTTCTCTTGAGGAGTACCGGCGCCTGCAGGAGACGGGTGGCTTGCTGGAGTCGGCTAATGTTTACGGCAACTGGTACGGTGTCCCGCGGCAGCCGGTGGTGGACGCCCTGGTGCGGGGTGAGGATGTCATCCTGAAGATTGATGTCCAGGGTGCCGCTACCATCAGGCGGCTGGTGCCGGAGGCCGTCTTCATCTTTCTGGTGGCCCCTTCGGAGGAGGAGCTGGCGGAGCGGCTCCGGGCACGCCTGACGGAGTCGGCCGAGGAGCTGGCGCTGCGGCTGCGGACGGCCGCGGAGGAGATGAAGCACCTGCCCGAGTTTGACTACCGGGTGGAGAACCGGCGCGGCGCCCTTGACCGGGCGGTGGAGGCCATCAGGGCCATCATTACGGCCGAGAAGTGCCGGGTGCACCCCCGCCGTATCAGGCTGCCCTAGCTGAAGACGGGTATCAGCAGCCTGGCGAAAAGGTAACCCAGCGCCCCGCAGACGGGGAAGGTGAGCACCCAGGCGGCCACGATGTTTCCTGCCACCCCCCACCGTACCGCCGAGAGGCGGCGAGTAGCCCCAATGCCCATCACCGCTGATGCCGCGCAATGAGTGGTGCTTACGGGAATACCAAGATGGGAGGCCACTTCAATCACCGCCGCGGCTGACAGGTCGGCGGTGAAACCGTGTACCGGCCGCATTGAGGTGACCTTCATCCCGAGTGTCTTGATAACACGCCAGCCGCCGATGAGCGTGCCCGAGCTGATGGAAAAGGCCGAGAGGAATATGACCCAGAGCGGAATGCCGTCCCAGAGGCCGGTATTGCCAGTGTAAACGACCAGTGCCATCGTTATCACGCCGATTGGCATCTGGCCGTCATTCTTGCCGTGGCTGTAGGCGAGGAAGCCGGTAGTAACCCATTGCAACCTAGCAAAGACAGTGCGCATCGTACCGGGCGCCGCCCGCCGGAATACCCAGAGGATGCCCACCAGCAGGAAAAACCCGCCGATGAAGCCCAGCACCGGGGCCGAGAACACTGATACGCCTACCCGCGCCATGACGTTCCACTGGACGGCGTCGGTGCCCGCCGCCGCGATTCCGGCGGCGGCCATGCCGGCCACGAAGCTGTGGGTGATGCTGACCGGCAGCCCCAGGTAGGTGGCGATGGAGCCCCAGATGATGACGGCCGCCAGCCCGGACATCACCGTGACGTATGTGATTGCTTCCGGTATCAGGATGCCCTTGCCGATGGTCCTGGCTACCGCCAGGCCGGTCATGGCACCGGCCAGGTTGGCGACTGCCGCCAGGATGATGGCGCTGCGGGGTGAAAGCGAGCGGCTGCCGATTGAGGCGGCGATGGCGTTGGCGGCGTCGTTAAAGCCATTGACCAGGCCGAAGCCAACGGCCAGCAGGACGATGACCACCAGGATGATAAGGGATATATCAGGCATGCTTGAGGGCTACCCCTTCAAGCACATTGGCCACGTCCTCGCAGCGGTCAGTAGCACCCTCCATGTGCTCGTAGATTTCGCGCCACTTGATGACATGGGCCATGTCTGAAGAGTCCTCAAAAAGCTCGGCCAGGGCGGCCCGGTAGACAACGTCCGCCATGTTCTCCAGCCGGTTGATTTCCACACAGTATTCCAGGATGACCTTCGGCTTGAGGTGGTGCCTCAGCTCGGTGACGGCCTTCTCGACCTCGGTAGTGGCCTGGACAATTATGGCCGCCAGCTCCTTGACCCGCTTGCCGGGGTACTCCACCTTGTAGAGCAGCATGTCACCGGCAGCGGCGTCGATAAAGTCCATGACATCGTCCAGGCTCTTGGTCAGCAGGGCGATGTCTTCGCGGTCAAACGGGGTGACGAAGGTGCGGTGCAGCCGGGCGATAATCTCGTGGGTGATGTTATCGCCGGCATGCTCCAGCTCTCTGATTTCCTCAACGTGCTGTTCAATGTGGTCCCACTGGGTGACGAGCTCGTCGAGCACCCTGGCGGCCTTGACGGCGTTGCGGGCGCTATCTTCAAAGAGGCCAAAGAACTTCTCATCGCGGGGGATAAGGCGGAAGTTAGGCATGAACGATGCTCCCCTCCGGGTGCGGGCTGGTCGGGTGGCTTTCCACCAGACCCAGTGTAGGTCGGCGGCTTCCCGGTGTCAACCCCGATTTTCCCGGCGATTGACGGAGAACTGCTCATGTGTTATACCATATCAGGAGTGTGGTGGTTACGGGAGGAGCTTTCTGGACGACCGGGTTGCCTGATAGCATGGATAATACGCCACGAGACGGGTTTGCACCACTCTTCTACCCGAAGTCACAGGCTGTTATCGGTGCTTCGGCCAGCCCCCGTAAATTTGGCGGCCGCTTCCTGCAGGCCCTGCTCACCTTCGGCTATAAGGGCAGGCTTTACCCGGTGAACCCGCAGGAGAGCAAGGTCCAGGGGCTAAAGACTTATGCCAGCGTGCGCGATATCCCCGGGCCGGTTGAGCTGGCCTCGGTGGCCGTGCCGGCCCCGGCTGTGCCGGGTGTCCTTGAAGAGTGCCTGGAAAAGGGCGTGAAGGCGGTGCAGGTGCTCAGCGCCGGTTTTCGCGAGGCTGGTGAGGAAGGTGCCCGCCTTGAGCAGCGCCTGGCTGAAATTGCAGCGCGCGGGCTCCGTATCGTCGGGCCGAACTGCTTCGGGGTCTATTGCCCGGCCGGTGGCCTTACCATCCTGCCGGGTGACTACCTGCCGAAGGAGACCGGCCCGGTGGCCTTTATCAGCCAGAGTGGCGGCTATGCCATCCGGGTACCGCGCCGGGCGGCCGGGCTTGGTATCCGCTTCAGCAAGGTAGTCAGCTACGGCAACGCCTGTGATGTCAACGAGTGTGACCTGCTGGAGTACTTCCTCGAGGACCCGGAGACACGTGTCATCTGCGGCTACATAGAGGGCGTGCGGGACGGGCGGCGCTTCCTTGAGGTGCTGGAGAAGGTCTGTCGGCAGAAGCCGGTGATATTGTGGAAGGGTGGTCTTACCCGGGGCGGGGCGCGCGCCGTGCAGTCGCATACCGCCTCCTTGGGAGGGGAAGAGGCCGTCTGGCGGGCCCTGTTCCGTCAGACGGGGGCAGTGCCGGTGGCAGACCTTGAGGAGTTACTGGACACGCTGCTGGCTTTTGTGCACCTTGAGCCGTTTACCGGGCGCCGGGTGTGTCCCATCGGCGGGGGTGGCGGGATTGGTGTGGCGGCCGCCGATGCCTGTGAGCGGGTGGGGCTGGAGGTCCCGCCCTTCCCCCCGGAGGTCCAGGCGAAGCTGCTGAAGATTGTGCCGCCGGCCGGGGCCAGCGCCCGTAACCCGGTGGACGTGGCCACCCCCTTTCCTCCGCCGGCAATGCTGCGGGCCGTGATGGAAGTGGTCCTGGCCGGGGATATTGACATGGCAGTTGTTGACGAGATAGAGATGGCGGCGGTTACGCCGGGCACCGAGGAGCCGATGCGCCCGCCGGAGGCCGGTCGTGAGCTGGCCCGGGTGCCGGTGGAGGTGCGCCGGCAGTTCGGCAAGCCGGTGGTGGTGGTGCTGCCGGTAGAAGCGGTCAGTACAGATACGCTGGCCTCGGAGGGCGCCCGGCGCGAGATTCGTGATTTCCTGCTGGAACACCATATCCCGGTGTATCTGACCCTGCCGCGGGCGGCGCGCGCCCTTGCCAACTTCACCGCCTATTACCGCCACCGGGCGGCGCTGGAGCGGTAACGAAATAACTGGCCGGGGGAACCGGATGCTGGTAGTAGCTTGTGTAAAACAGGTGCCGGATACGACGCAGGTCAAGATTGACCCGGAAAAGGGCACGCTCATCCGCGAGGGTGTCCCTTTCATTATGAACCCGTTTGATACGCACGCGCTGGAGGAGTGCCTGCGGCTCAAAGACCGCTACGGCTTCCGGGTGGCGGCCATATCAATGGGGCCACCCAATACCGAGGTGACACTGCGGAAGTGCCTGGCGCTGGGGGCTGACGAGGTAGTCCTCTTGAGCGACCGCGCCTTCGGCGGGGCCGATACGCTGGCCACCAGCCGGGTGCTGGCCGAGGCAATCAAGCGTCTCAATGAAAAGGAAGAGGTGATGCTGGTGGTCTGCGGTAAGCAGACGATTGACGGGGATACCGCTCAGGTTGGTCCCGGGATTGCCAAGCGGCTCGGCCACCGACAGCTGACCCTGGTTGACCAGATAAGCCAGATCGACCTGCGGGCCCGGACCATCGTGGTGCGGCGCAAGCTGGAGGGCCGCCACGAGATTGTCGAGGCCAAGCTGCCGGCTACCATCACCGTGGTGCGCGAGATAAACCGGCCGCGCTACCCCACGGTGCCGATGCGCCTGGCGGCTGAGGCAGCCGAGATACCCGTCTGGGACAACCAGGTGATGAAGCTTGACCCGGAGACAATCGGGCTGCGTGGCTCACCCACCCAGGTGCGGCGCATCTTCTCGCCGGAGCGGGTCAAGGGCGAGATACTCGGTGATGGGCTCAACAGGCCGGGAGAGGCTGCCAGCCTCCTGCTGGAGCAGCTCCTGGAGCGTGACATAATCTCCCTCTAGACGGGAATACGGAGTCAGACAGTTGGAGAAAAGGAAAAAGCCCAAGCGGCCGCTGGGGGTTGCCAGACTGATAGAGGGCAAGTGTATCGCCTGCGGGGCCAGGTGCCAGGCGGCATGCCGCGCCGAGGCCATCACCATGAACGACGCCGGCGAACCAGTGATAGACATCGCCAAATGCACCGGCTGCCGGCGCTGCATCAGGGCCTGCCCGGCCGAGGCGCTGGAGATTTACTTCACCCCCGAGCAGCTCAAGGTCCTGGAAGAGCTGGAGAAGGCAAAGGCGGGTGGGGCCGCACCGGAACCTGAGCCCGGGCCGGAGGACGAGGAAGAGGCCCGCTGGCGCGCCCTGCTGGCCGAGTACCGCGGGGTGTGGGTGGTCGTGGAGCAGACCGACGGTGAACCACATCCTGTCTCATGGGAATTGCTCGGGGTGGGGGCTGACCTGGCCAGGGCGTTGCAGGTGGAGCTGAGCACGGTTGTCATCGGTGACGGCGTGGAGCACCTGTGCCGGGAGTCCTTCGCCTACGGGGCCAGGCGCGTGTACCTGATGGACCAGCCCGTTTTCCGCCATTACCGCACCGAGCCGTACTCTCGTGCCGTCTGCTACCTGGTAAGGAAGTACAAACCTGAGATAGTGCTCATCGGGGCCACCGGGCTGGGGCGTGACCTGGCCGGCGCGGTGGCAACCGAGCTCCAGACCGGCCTCACGGCCGACTGTACCGGCCTCTCGATTGACGAGCGGCGCTTCCTGCTGCAGACCCGCCCTGCCTTCGGTGGTAATATCATGGCGACCATCATGACGGAGCGGACGCGTCCCCAGATGTCTACTGTCCGTCCCCACGTTATGCCCATGCCGGCACGTGACGACTCGCGCCAGGGCGAGGTGGTGCGGGAGTCAATAGAAATTGACGAGGAAGAAATTGGCGTCCGGGTGCTGGAAGTGCACGACCAGCGTGCCCACGGGGCCGGGGGTATAGACATTGCCGCGGCTGATATCATCGTTTTTGGTGGGCGTGGCATGCAGTCGGCCGAGAACTTCCGTCTGCTGCAGGAGCTGGC
>CAZBPZ010000053.1:0-3926 GCA_964493955.1 uncultured Dehalococcoidales bacterium
CACGGGAAACCAGCAACCCCTGCAATGCCGGAATAAGCTCCTTCTTCTCAAACAGGAGTTCGGGAACTGTCCCGAAAGGCCCACCACATGTAACCGCTCCCGAGCCCCCGCGCACCGTGCTGTTAGAGCAAAGGGTGAGTTCAGTCCTATCCGGCTGACCTTTCCGTAACCCACGTACCGCCGTTTGAGCACTGTCTCATAGGGTAGCCTTTTCCCCGTGTGACCGAACGCGGCCCCGATGAGGATACCAAAGAAGCTTCTAGCCTTTTCTCGTCTTGTAACCGGAGCACGGGCGGATATGGGCCTGTTTTCTGGCCAGGTGCGGGGCTTACTTTCCCGCCGGGTAACGTGGTAGTATGTAGGCTACCAACCGGCCAGGACACGGGCGGGGCAGCCGGCAGCACTCCCGCAGCATGTTCTGCGACCGGTCTCATTTCAGGCTGAGGAGGAAGATATGGCGTACCCGGACATAGACTTGAACCTGAGCGATGAGCAAAAGGCCCTGCGCAACATGGTCAGGGAGTTCGGGGCGGAGGTCATGCGGCCGGCCGGCATCAAGCTGGACAAGCTTGCCGACCCGGCGGATGTCATTGCCGAGGGCTCGGTCCTCTGGGACGTGTTCCGGCAGTTCCGCGAGCTCGGCCTGCATACGACCACCTTCTCAAAGTCCATCGGCGGGATGGCCGAGGACATGGACCCCATGATGGGGATACTGATGCTGGAAGAGATGGGCTATGCTGATGCAGGCCTGGCCATCAGCCTGGGCGTGGCGAGCATGCCGTTCACCTTCTGCCAGTTCATTCCGGTGCCTGAGCTGCAGGAGCTGGCCCGCCAGTACGTGGAGGACAAGGACTGCAAGCTGATCGGCTGCTGGTGCATAACCGAGCCCGACCACGGTGGCGACTGGTCGCTCGGCGGTGACAGGCCGGAGTGCGGGCCCTCGGTCCGGGGTGTGCTCAAGGGCGATGAGTATATCATCAACGGGCAGAAGTCCGCCTGGGTCAGTAACGGGACAATCGCCACCCATGCCCTGCTCCACGTGGGCCTTGACCCGTCCCGGGGCATGCAGGGCCAGGGCATAGCCATATGTCCGCTGGACCTGCCGGGTATTACCCGGGGGAAGCCCCTGGACAAAATCGGGCAGCGCCCCCTGAACCAGGGAGAGATCTTCTTTGATGACGTGCATCTACCCAGGGAGTACATGATCCTGACACCCAGGCCTGCCTCCGAGACCACCGGGCAGGGCAGCGGTCTGTTCAGCGGTGGGGGGACTCCCATGGGCAGCATGGCGGTCATATTCGCCGGCCTGGCCCGGGCAGCCCTGGACGAGGCCATCAGGTACGCCAGGAGCCGGGTCCAGGGCGGCGTCCCGATAATCGAGCACAAGAACATCAAGCTCAAGCTCTTTGAGATGTTCATGATGACGGAGGCGGCCCGCAGCCTGGCACGCCGGCTCCAGCTCTACAATTCCCTGAGCGGCTCGGCCTCAATGCTTCATACCATGGCCGGGAAGTGGCTCTCTACCGAGGCGGCTTTCAAGGTGGCCAGCGAGGCAATCCAGATTTTCGGTGGTAATGGCCTGAGCCGGGAGCATGTCATCGAGAAGATATTCCGCGATGCCCGGGCGGCCATGATTGAGGATGGCGTCAACGAGACGCTGGCGCTCTCCGTGGCCGACGACCTCTAGGGCCGGACGGCCTGGCCAGGGTTAGGGTGAGACTGGCTGTGGTGAAAGGGTGCGGTTACTCGTGCGGCGGGAGCGTCCCGTCCTGCCGGGGTTAGCCGGTGGGGAGTGTATTTGTCTTTGGTAGTATCAACACGGACCTCGTGACCTACGTCGAGGTGCTGCCCCGCCCCGGTGAGACTGTCACCGGGGGCCGGTTCGAAACGCACCCCGGGGGGAAGGGGGCAAATCAGGCAGTGGCGGCGGCCCGGGCCGGGGCCAGCGTGACGATGTTCGGGTGTATTGGAGATGATGCGCTGGGCCAGGAGAGGCTGGCGAACCTGCAGGCGGCCGGTGTTTGCACGGACGGGGTGGTTGTCAGGGCGGGCGTTCATACCGGCATCGCCCAGATAATCGTGGACGGGCAGGGCGAGAATATCATCGCCGTGGCGCCGGGGGCGAACCTGCTCTTTACCCCGGCCGATGTTACCATCCCGCCTGCCGCGGGGCGTGGCTCCGTGGTGGTGGCCCTCTTCCAGAACGAGGTGCCGCTCGACAGTACCGAGGCCCTGATTCGCGAGTGCAAGGGCCGGGGGATGACCGTCCTCTGGAATACGGCCCCCGCTCCCTCCCGGCGGCCGGACGCAGCGGTGCTCCGCTCCGTGGACTACCTGATATGCAACGAGCCAGAGTTGAAGGCGCTCACCGGTGAGGGTGATACCGGGCCCCGGGCCACGCAGCTGCTTGAGACGGGGGTCGCTAACGTGGTGGTGACTCTCGGGGAGCGGGGCTGTCTGCTCGTGACCGCCGGGCGGGTGCATCAGCAGCCGGCCTTTCCCGTCAGGGCGGTTGATACCGTGGGGACGGGTGACTGCTTCTGTGGTGTCCTGGCGGCGTCCCTGGCCGGTGGGATGCCGGTTACCCTGGCCCTGCGCCAGGCCGCGGCTGCGGCCGCCCTCTCGGCCTCGGTGCGGGGGGCCCAGACCTCAATGCCCACCGCCGAGGCGGTGAGGCAGTTCCTGGCGGCGCAGGGCGGGGCATAGGCCTGCCCGGCGGGAAGAGGCTACGCTCGTGGTGCCGTGCGGGGGGTGGCTGGAGCTCGCCGGGCCTTCCCTGCGTGAAGCCAGGTGCCCCCGGAAGTATCCGGACCACCCGGCCGGGAGCGGGAAACCTGTGACCGGGGTTACGGTGCCTGTCCGTGGCCGGCTGGTTGGGCCCACCTGGCCCGGAGCATGTTTTCAACCGCCGGGCTGTTTCCCAGGTGGTCCGGCTCGCTGGCCCACTTGTGGATGAAGACCCCCGCCACCCGGTACTGCTTCAGTACCTCAAGGCAGGTGCCATACGCCTCGGCCCGGGTGGCCGGGTCCGGTTCTTCCCCGTGCCAGATGTCTATACCAAGGGTTGCCACGAACTGGAAGTCCGTATTGTACCTCTGCCCCAGCTCGACCAGTCTCCGCGCCTGCTCCGCCACGTGCTTCTTCAAATCATCAGAGCTGCGCATGTCATGTACGCCGTCGTAATCCTGCCAGGGGAAGATTGTTATACCGGCCGCGTCATAGCCGGCAAACACCCGGGCTTCATCCAGAAGTTCCCACGGCTCTCCGTACGGGATCTCGGCAAAGGCAACCTGCCCGCTGTACACCGCCCTGATTTGCGGCAGGATGTCCCGGAACCATTCCTTCGCCTCGGGCGGGTCCAGAATCAGGGCCATCTCGAAGCCGGGGGCAAACAGCTCGACCCGGTTTTCCTCGGCGAATTGCGCCCAGTGCAGCACGATGCCTGTCCACCGGCTGGCCGAAAGGTGCCACTTTCGCTCCGGCCAGAACTCCATTGATTCAATGAACGGCGTCAGGAAGACCTTGAACCCCTGCCCATGGGCAGCGGCAATGGCCTGCCCGAGGTACCTTTCCGCTTCCTCGGTATCACCGACGAGCCTGCCGTCGGCGGTGCCGCTGTAGAAGGCCCGCACCAGGAGGTAGTTTGCCCCCACGCTCTTTGCCTTGGAGAGCAACCGGGCAGTGCTTTCGGGGTTGTACATCTCCCGGTAGATGCCGGGATGGTAGTAGTAGGCAATGGTCCTCCAGACCAGCCCCTGGATTTCGAACTCAGGCGCGTACCCGGGAGATGGTTCTTCCAGGGGTGCCGTGGCGCAGGCCGTTACCAGCAGGGTGAGCAGGGCGGCGGCGCTTAGCGATAGTAGCAGTCTTACCATCCGGGAGGCATCCTAGCCGGTAGCCGGTGGGCCCGTCAAGGGCCGCAGCGG
>CAZBPZ010000053.1:4026-11456 GCA_964493955.1 uncultured Dehalococcoidales bacterium
GGGCCACAAGGGCGACCGCCTTTGGCGGCAGGACGGGGGTATCACCCGGGGCCTGCGGGCCTACGGCAAGGTTTCGGTGAATTCCCAGCAGCCGCTCTGGCTGGAGCGGTCGCCGGCTAGCACAGCTGACAGCGTACGGGCGGCATCGGCAAAGTCAGACCGGATGGTTTCCCGGCTGCCGGTGCGCACCGCCCGCACGAAGGCCTGCATCTCCTTGAGGTGGAGGTCTTCGTCGGGGAAGTCCTCGGAGACGGTCTGCGTGCCCAGGTAGCCGGAAAGGCGCTTGCGGGCGAAATCGGCCAGCAGGCGCCAGTCAGGCCCGAAGAGCTCTACCTCCCAGTTGAAGGTGGTCATGGAGCAGCTGTCCAGATGGGTGCCGAGGGCGCCGCTGGCGAAGCGAAACAGCAGGGCGGAGTTGTCCTCGGAGTCGCACTCGGCCACGTTAGCGTGGGTCAGGCGGTGCTGGCGGCCCACCACATGCGTGATTTCCCCTGCCAGGTAACGGGCCATGTCAATCATGTGGATGGCCTGCTCCAGCAGCGGTCCGCCGCTGTGGCGCCGCTGCAGGAACCAGTCCGGGACATCACGTCTCAGGTAGTAGCCGGTGGTGCAGGCGGTACGCACCTGGGTAATCTGTCGTGCCCTGATTAGCTGACGGGTACGTTCCGCCACCGGCGAGTAGCGGAGCTGGAAGCCCACGGCGTTAACAACGTGGCTGGCGGCCCGGCAGTAGTGCCGGGCCGTTGCCATGTCCAGGGCCAGCGGTTTCTCCACGAAGAGCGCCTTGCCGGCAGCGGCGGCCGCCAGGATGGCGACCTCTCTCACTCCCGGCGGCTGTGCCATGATGATGGCGTCGAGCGGGACTTCTTCCAGCATCCGGGCGGTATCGATGAAGGCCGGCAGGCCGGCGCGGCGGATGAAGGAGGCTTCAACCTCGTCCGCACCGACGGCGGCCACCACTTCCACTCCCGGAATGCGGGCACAGCTGGCGGCGTGTTTCCGGCCCATTGTGCCGAAGCCAACGATGCCCACCCGTAACGGCCTGTCTGGTCCCATGCTCCTCCCTGGCGGTAATCGTCTGTCCTAGCCGGCCCTCACTTCCCGGATAACATCCTCCAGCGAGTTGACCACCCGGGTGAGCTGCTCCTGTGTCATCTCCGGCCAGAACGGTAGCGAGAGCACCCGGCGGCCGGCGTCTTCGGCTACCGGGAACTCGCCAGGACGGTGACCGTACACCTGGCGGTGGTACGGTTCGAGGTGTACCGGGCGGTAGTGGATGCCGGCGGCGATGCCCTGCTTCTCAAGCCCGGCGGCCACCCGGTTACGGTCCACCCCCCTGAGCCGGACGACAAAGAGGTGGTAGGCGTGGCGGACGTGGGGGCGGGGGCACAGCGGCTCAACGAACTCGGCCAGCCGCTCCAGGGCGGCGTAGTAGCGCTGTGCCAGCTCGGCCCGTTTCTGGTAGCGCGCCTCAATCCGCCTGAGCTGGTGGATGGCGATGGCGGCCGGGATGTCCCAGGCAATGTACTTGAATCCCAGCTGGACCATGGGGTACTCCTGGAACTCGCCGGTCCGGTAACGGGTCCAGGCCCCGGGTGCCATGCCGTGGTCGCGGCGTGACTGGATGATGGCGGCGAGGTGCTCATCGTCGGTGACGAGCATGCCGCCGTTGCCGGCCGTCATGTTCTTGGTGACGTAGAAGGAGTAGGCGGCGGTGGTACCGAGGCTGCCCACCTTGCGGCCGCGGTACTCGGCCTCGATAGCATGGGCACAGTCGCTCACCACCGCCAGGTTGTGCCGCCGGGCGATTTCCAGGACACGGTCCATCTCGCACGGCTGGCCGTAGAGGTGGACGGGGATGACAGCCCGGGTTCGCTCCGTAATGGCGGCCTCAATGCCGGCCGGGTTGATGTTGAGCGTGTCTGGCTCCACGTCCACGAAGACGGGCCTGGCACCGGTGTAGATGATGGCGCTCACGGTTGAGACGAAGGTCAGCGGCGTGGTGATTACCTCGTCACCGGGGCCAATACCCAGGGCATCCAGGCTGAGGTGCAGGCCGGCGGTGCAGGAGTTGGTGCCGATGCCGAAGCGGCGCCCCTGGTAGCGGGCAAACTCTTTTTCCAGCTGCTCGGTGCGTTCGCCGGTACCGATGAGGCCCGAACGGAGAACGGCCAGCACTTCCTGTTCCTCTTCCGGGCCTATCAGCGGCTTTACCAGCGGTATGGGTTGCTCCATCTTACCTCCGGGGTATTACGGGCCGGGTGGTGCGTCAGGGGCCGGCGGCAGTCGGCCGGACAGGGCTTTACCAGTAAGTATGTCATGGCGGGCGAGGACGGCACAACCGGAAGAAAGTGCCGGGTCTCAGGCCGAATATACCCGCATCTGGCCGGAGCGGACATTGGCGTCCGCCTGCTGGTATTTTTCAAGGCTGCCAATATCTATCAGGTGGTCATTCTGGCCGAGCACGTACCCGAAGACAGGCAGGCCCCGCCTCAATAGCTGCGGGAAGACGTCCGCCCCGAAGTCCGGCCTGCCGGAGGCGGGGATGTGCGGCAGCACTGAAGGCTCCAGGATGTAGACGCCGGCATTTTCCAGGTCCTGGGTGGGGTGGCGGTCCTGTGGCTTTTCGGCGAAGCGGATTATCCGGGAGTCAGCGTCCATCTCGACCACGCCGGCGGGCCGGGGGCGCTCCACCTTCAGAATGGCCAGGGTGGCAGCAGCGGCCTTCTCGCGGTGGAAGCGCTGCATCGCCGAGAGGTCAAAATCGGTCAGCACGTCCCCGTAGGCCACCACGAAAGGTCCATCAAAGAAGGCGGCGGCTCGTTTTACCCCGCCGGCGGTACCCAGCGGTTCTTTCTCCGGCGAGTAGGTAATGCGTACACCCAGGCTGGCCCCGTCGCCGAGCGCGGTGCGAATCCGGTCACCCAGGTGGCTGATGTTGATGACAAGGTCATCAACGCCGTGGTGGCGTAGCCAGGCGATGATATGGACAATAACAGGCACCCCGCCCACCGGCAACAGCACCTTTGGTGTCTTGTTGGTGAGTGGCCGGAGGCGGCTTCCCTGGCCGGCGGCGAGGACCATTCCCTTCATCGGCGTACGGATATGAGTATAGCAGAGCGGGGCAGGACATCAAAGGCGCAGCATGGCCCACTGTTTCACCGCCGTTCCGGGGATGGTGCTCTCGTCAACCACCCTGAACCCGAGGCGCTCGTAGAAGGGCAGGCTGTCAGGGTTGTGGGTTTCCAGGTACACGGGCAGCCCGGCGGTGTCCAGCTGGGCCAGGCCGGACCGTACCAGGCGTGTGCCGATGCCCTGGCCCTGGCGGGCTGGCTCCACCCCCAGCAGCTCCAGGTAGGCGTGCTTTTCCGGGGCGCGGCGGCGCCTTACCTCCCGGGAGTGGCTCATAAAGCGCCACAGGCGGGCTATCGGGCCGGGGCCCAGGCGCAGCGGGAGCCAGGCTGCCCCGGAGCGGAGGATGTCCCACCCTGCGAGGCGGGGGAGCGGCGGCGCCTGCCAGATGATAATCCCGGCAATGCCCGGCGGGGTGGTCAGGATGGTGCCGTGCCGCCACGCCAGATGCAGCTCCGTGCCAAAGATGATGGGTGCCTTCAAGCGGCGCTGCCGTTCCTCTGGCAGGAAGTACATGTAAAGCGGGTTGTGGAAGAAGGCACGTGCCAGCACCCCGGCGGCGTACGGCAGTGCCGGGCGGGGTAAAGGGACCGTTTCCGGGGGAGAGGCGGTTATCTTCAAGCCAGGACCATGAGCGAGCTATTCAAGGTACTGCCGGTAAAAATCGACGTGGCGGGCGGCGGCCCCGTCCCAGCTGAACTGCTCCAGCACCAGGCGGCGGCCCCGCTGGCCCAGGCGCTGGCTCAGCCGCCTGTCCTTGAGGAGCCTGACCATGGCCTCGGCGAACTCTGAGTCGTTGCGGGGGTCCACCAGCAGCCCGTTCTCGCCGGAGGTGATGATTTCGCGGATACCGCCGAGGCGCGAGGCTACCACCGGGCGGCCACAGGCCATCGCTTCCAGGACCGTCAGCCCGAAAGGCTCGAACAGGGAGGGCAGGACGAATAGCTCCGCCTGCTGGTAGGCCGGGGCGAGCAGCTCGTCCGGGATATAGCCGACGATGTCCACATTGTCTTGCAGCCCCTTTTCCCTGATGATGTTGCGGATGGTCTGGAGTACCTCTGTCTCGGTCTCACCCACCCCTTTGGGTGACCCGCCCCCGATGACGAGGTGCACGCTCGGTACGGAGCGGCGCACCAGGTCAAAGGCGTTGAGGAGCAGGTCATGCCCCTTGTTGGAATCGATGCGGCTGAGGCAGAAGATGTAGCGCTGCGGCAGGCCGGTATCAACCTCCGGCTGGTCCGGCCCGAGGGGCGAGAAGCGCTCCACATTGACCCCCGGCCGGATGACGGCGATATTGTCCCCCTCAAAGTGGTAGAGCTCCCGGATGATGTCTTTCTGCACGGCGGTGGTCACCGTCTGCGCCCGGACAGAGCGGAAGATGCGCAGCTCCTCGGCAATGCGGAGCCTGAAGTTGAACTTCCGCTCCATTTCCTCCGGGTCACCGCCCATCTGGTGCTGTTTCCAGGCCCCCAGGGAGTGCGCCGTGAAGAAGGCTGCCCCGGCCAGCTGCTGGGCGACGCTCAGGGTAACGATACCGGCATCAACGTAGTGCCCGTGGAAGAGGTCATAGTGGAGCTTATTTCCCCGGATGAAGTCCACCATCCGGTTGGCCAGCTCTGGCAGGACGGGGTAGATTGCTTCCTTGGGGATGAACTCCCAGGGGCCGGCGGGGATGCGGATGACACGTACATTCGGGTTTTGCGGGTGCGGGTCAATCTGGCGGCGCTCCGGGTCGAACCAGCGGGTGAAGATATCTACCCTGACACCGCGGCGTGCCAGTGCCAGCGAGAGTTCAATCACGTAGGTCACCTGGCCGCCGGTATCGGTGCGGCCGAGCTGGGGGACGGGGTCAAAATAGCCGTGGGTGCTGAGCATGGCCACCCGGCCCAGTGGCGGCTGGCTCTTCATGCTGTCTTCTCCGGGTTTGGCTGTGCCTGGTAGTCCCGGGTGATGATGATGTCGGCCCGGGCGCGGTGGGGTGCAATCAGGCCGTGCTCAATCTGGAGCACCTGTTCCAGGAACTCGTCCTGGGCCTCACGGGCCCGCCGCAGGCGGGTCCGGCGCGTGTCGTTGTAATCGCGTGCAATGAAGATACGTCTGTCAACGTGGCGCAGGGTGGTAGTATAGGTACCTTCCACAATGATTACCTTCTTGCCGCGCAGGTCCAGTGTTTCCGTGGTGATGGTGTCATCATCAAAGATGACGAGCGGTTTCACCAGGCTGTCGGCCCCGTCCCTGGCGGCTTTCAGGTCCTCGTCCAGCCGGTCGAGCCGGACCTCGGACAGGCCGACATGGTTGATGTCGCGGCGGCGCATTGCCTCATTTGTCTTCGGGGGGTAGACAAAGTAGTCGTCCTGCTGGATAATCAGGCTGCCGATGCCGCGGCGGGCCAGCTGGCGCGCCAGCGAGGCGGCTATCTCGGACTTGCCGCTGCCAGACTCGCCCGCAATCGTGATGATAAAGCGCCTCTCTGCCTGGCTGATGGCGGGCAGGAGCAGCTCCAGCGCCTGGCGGGCCGCCCGGCGGTGGCCCCGGTTGATTAGCAGCCTGTCACCTTTCACCCGAGCCCCCAGAGCAGGTAGTACCGCCGCCATGCTAGCACGCCGCCATGGCCAAAGCAACCCGCCCCGGTGCCGCCGTGGTGAGGGTACTCCTCCCGCCGGCTAGTCCCGCAGCCGCTCGGCCCCGCCCAGCGCCAGCGTCAGGTCGTAGCTGCCGCTGTGAAGGATGATGGCTACTTTGTCGGCAGTTACCTCGCCATCCATGTCAACCTTTCCTCACAATGTACCTCGGGCGAGTGTTCATCCTAGCGGACGGCACCGGGCAGGGTCAAGGTTTGGCAAGGGCAGCATTTTTGGTTATGCTGGAGGCAGGGGGACAGCATGGAGGGCTGCCCGGCAGACGGCAAGCCGGACCTGGCGGTGCCGGAGATAGATGTACGGAAGTGCAACGGTTGTGGCGAGTGCGTGGCGCATTGCCCGGGGCAGGCGGCCGGCCTCGTCGGCGGTAAGGCTGTTATCCTGCGGCCGGAGGACTGTGACTACTGCACCGCCTGTGAGGAGCTCTGCCCGGAAGGTGCCATCCGCTGCCCCTTTGAAATAGTGCTGGGCTAGGTGGCCGGGCCGGTGCCTTGCGGAGGAGACATGGAGCTTGAAGACGCGTTGAAGGAAGCAGCCTCGCCGGAGGGGCACGTGACCTGTGCCCGGGCGCTGGCACTGGCCCGGCGGCTCGGGGTTGAGGCTGGCCGGGTGGGAGAGGCCGCCAACCGCCTTGGCCTGCGGGTGGTGGACTGCCAGCTCGGCTGTTTTGGCACGGCCAGGGCTACCCACGAGGAGCTGGCCGGTTTCACACCGCGGCCGGATGTCGTGCGGGCGATTGAAGCTCACCTGAGTGAAGGACGCCTGCCGTGTGCGGCGGCCTTCGGCGTGGCCGCCAGGCTGAAGGTACGTCCCAGGCTGGTGGGTGACACCGCCACCGTCCGCCACGTGAAAATCAGCCGTTGCCAGCTCGGCTGCTTCCCGTAGAGTTGCCCTGGCCCCGGTGATGCAGGCCCACGGTCCTGGTGCCGTGGGCCTTTGTGTCTGGCCGGGTGCGGTGAATTAGGTATCCCTCACGATGCCCGGTGCTGCCCGGCTGCGGTAAGGTATGACGTGCAGGATAAGGGTAGGGCCTGACCGCAGTGCGGGGGGTGAGGTAGATGTCAGACCGGCGGGTAATGCCCGGACGGTGCCGGCTCGTGGGGAAGGCGCCGGCCGGGAGAGACCGGGCGCCACACCGGCCGGGCCAGCCCGGCACGGAGCTTCTGGCAGCTGTGTCTCATGAGCTCCGGTCCCCCCTGGCTATCATCAAGGGCTACACCACCATGCTGCTGGACTATGAGCGCTGCCTCAGCCGGGCGGAACGGCGGCGCTGTGTCCAGGCCATCAGCCGCGCGGTGGAACGGCTGGTGGAGCTGGTGGACAGTCTGCTGGACGTGTCGCGGCTGGAGGCTGGCTTCTTCCGTATAGAGCGCCGGCCGGTTGATATCTGCCGGCTTGTCGGGGACGCGGTGGCCGAGGCCACCGTGGCTGTCCCCAGGCGGCCGGTGACGGCCAGGCTGGTGGTGCCGGCGGCGCCGGTGCTGGCCGACGCTGGCCGTATCCGGCAGTTGCTGGACAACCTCCTTGATAATGCCATCAAGTTCTCTCCGGAAGGCTCGCCGGTGGAGGTAGAGGTGCGCCGCCTTGAGGGGGTGGTCCAGGTGTCAGTCACCGACCACGGTGCCGGCATCCCGCCCGAGGAGCAGGAGCGCATCTTTG
>CAZBPZ010000054.1:0-11215 GCA_964493955.1 uncultured Dehalococcoidales bacterium
AAGTTACCACAGCCGGGACGAACAGATGGTACTGAGCGCCATCACCGCCATGGGCCTGAACTGCGACCCTGACTGGTTACCGCTCCTCATCCGCGAGCTGGCCAACCCGGCCCCGGAAATCAGGCTGGCCACCGTCAATGCCCTCGGTGAGATGGAAAACGAGGCCGCCGTCACGGACCTGGCCGAGCTTCTATACGACGAGGACAGGCGGGTCCGCCTGGCCACCATCACCGCCCTCGCCAGGATAAGCGGGCCCGAGGCCAGGGAATGCCTGGTGCTCTGCCTGGATGACCCCGACGAAGAAATCAGCACGGCCGCCGAGCAGGCCCTGGCCCAGCTCGCCCGGATGGACTCACTTGACATCCTCTAGGCCGAAGAGACTCAGGCACGAGATAGCCCGCGGCACCAGGACAGTCCTGCGCCGCAAGCTCCCGTCCGACGCCGCCGACGACTACCGCTGGCAGTGTGATGCCGAGCTGGCCCGGCTCGATGCCACCACCCCGCTGGACTGCTCGTTCGAGGACTACCAGGCCGAGTACGTCTACGAGCTAGAGCAGCCCGGCCCGCTACTGCGCCACACCTTTGCCATCGACACCCTGGAGGACGGGCGTCACATCGGCAACGCTGTCTACTATAACGTTGACACGCTGCGGCGGGAAGCCGAGCTGGGCATCATGATAGGCGACCGCGCCTACTGGGACCGGGGCTACGGCAGCGACGCCGTGCGCACGCTGGTGGACTATATCTTCCGCACCACGGGGCTGGAGCGTATCTACCTCAAGACCCTGCGCGATAACACCCGTGCCCAGAAGTGCTTCCTCAAGAGTGGCTTCAGGCCGGGCGGCTACCTGGAGAAGGACGGCTACAGCTTCCTGCTGATGGAGCAGACCCGGGCCGACTGGGCAAAAAGGGCCCGCCCGGAAGCCACCACCTAGGCCACGCCCACCGCCTCGCGGAACCGGTAGTAATCGTAGGCGTTCCGCAGGGCGATGGCCCCGCGCTCCAGGCTGGTGAAGGCCGGCACCTCCCCGTCCTGCAGCTTCTTCACCAGCGTACGCGCCTCGCCCACCACCCTGGGCAGGAACGGCACCGAAAGAGTCACCAGCACCGGCTTGGGGCTCCGCCGGCGCATCTCCACGATGCCCCTGATTTCCTCATCACGCTGGTCGGCTATACCGGGCGGACCGGCCCCGCCGGTGTACATCAGCATGACGATGTTATCAGTCTCCGTATCACGCTCAATGATTTCCATGATACGCTTCATCTGGGCGCGGTTGGGGTTACCGGTATCAATCGGGTTCTGGTAGCTCCCGCCGATAAGGCTGAAGAACTCGGCAAACTCCCGGTAGGACTCCTCCGAAAGGGGCGGCACCTCCAGCCCGGCCTCGGTAAAAGCATCGGTAATGGCCACCGACTGCCCGCCGGAGCCGCCGGCCAGCACCACCCTCTTACCGTACACGGGCTTGAGGTAAAGCAGCGCCTTGATGGTATCGATAAGCTCGTCCATGCTCAGCACCGGGATCCCACCGGCCTGCCGCACCGCCGAGACCCAGACGTTGTACGGGACCGCCAGCGAGCCGGTGTGCGAGGCAATCGCCCGGCCGCCGCCGGCGGTACGCCCCCCTTTCCAGATAATCACCGGCTTCCGGGCCGATACCTGCCTCAGCACCTCCAGAAAGCGGCGGCCATCACGCACGCCCTCAAGGTACATGCCTATCACGCGGATAGAATCGTCCTGGCCGAAGTAGTCAAGGAACTCGGCCGAGTCCAGCACGCGGCCGTTACCGAAGCTGACCGACTTTCTCAGGTCCACCCCCTGCAGGTGGGCGTCCAGGCTGAAGTTAATGGCATGAGTCCCGCTCTGCGAGATGAAACCCACCGGCCCGGTGCTACCGGAGTACTGCCCCATTGCCTGCTTGAGGCCCACCGCCGGGTTATACAGCCCCATGCAGTTGGGGCCTATCAGGTGAAAACCCGCTTCAACCGCCCGCCGGGTAAGCTCTTCCTCGAGGCGGATGCCTTCCTCGGTGCCCGTCTCGGCGTAGCCCGACGTGAAGAAGTGGGCCGCCGCCACGTCTTTCTTGATGCAGTCCTCCAGCACCTGGTAGGCCACCCGGCGGCTCACCGCCACAATCGCCAGGTCAACCGGCTCCGGTATCTCCAGCACGCTCCGGTAGTTCTTGATGCCAAGTTTCTCAATCTGCTCGATTGTCTTCGGGTTCACGTGGACAGAGTAGAGCTTACCCTTGAAATCAGAATGTGTCCTCGTCCACTGCAGAAAGCCCGAGTCCCCGATGATTGCCAGTACCTTCGGGGAGAAGGCCCGGTCCAGCTTGGCCTTGTCTGCTCTCACACTATCACCTCGGGAAGTAGTTCACACCAGGGTTCCGGGACGGGACGCCTTCAGCCGGCGGTCCTGCCGTCCTCCGCCGGCTGCCACTCCAGCGCCAGTTTGTCCATCTCCAGCTGCACCGGCATCGGGTAATCACCGGTGAAACAGGCCATGCAGAACGTCTCGCGCGGCAGCCCTGTCGCCTTGAGAAGCCCCTGGACACTGAGATAGCCCAGCGAGTCCGCCCCGATGAACTGCCGGATTTCCTCCACCGTCTTGTAAGACGCAATCAGCTCCTGGCGAGTAGCCATGTCAACCCCGAAGAAGCAGGGGTAGCGAATCGGCGGGGCGCAAATCCGCATGTGGACTTCGGCGGCACCGGCCCGCCGCAGCATCTCCACTACCTTGGGGGTGGTGGTGCCCCGCACGATACTATCATCCACCACGATAACACGCTTCCCCTGCAGCATCTGCGGCATGGGGTTGAACTTGACACGCACGCCGAGGTCACGAATCCTCTGGTCCGGCTCAATGAAGGTACGTCCCACGTAGCGGTTCTTGAGCAGCCCTTCCGAGAAAGGCAGCCCGGAACGAATGGCGTGGCCAATGGCGGCCGCCGTGGCCGAGTCCGGCACGCCAATCACCATGTCCGCCTCAACCGGGTACTCCTCGGCCAGCCGGGCGCCCATCGCCTGGCGTATCGGGTAAATCAGCTTGCCGTTGATGACGCTATCCGGGCGGGCAAAGTAGATGTACTCAAAAATACACAGCGCCCGCCTTGACGAGCGCTCGGGGTAGCTGTGCATACCCTCGGCATCTATCTTCAGTATCTCGCCCGGCTCCACCTCCCGGACAAAGTCAGCCCCGATGTGGTCCAGGGCGCAGCTCTCGGAGGCAATCACCCAGCCGCTGTTAATGGTACCAAGACACAGCGGCCGGACCCCCCAGGGGTCACGCACGGCAAAGAGCGTGTCCCCGGTCAGCAGGCACATGGAATAAGCCCCCTGGAGACGCCGCATGGCATAGCGGATGCGCTCCTCCCAGGTCCGGGCCGGTGAGGAGAGGATAAGGTTGGCGACCACCTCGGTATCAGTGGCGGTCTTGAAGACATAACCCTCCTGGGCAAGCTCCTCGTGGAGGTACTCGGCATTGACGATATTGCCGTTGTGGGCAATGGCGAGGCTGCTATCACCGCTGCCGACAACAAAAGGCTGGACATTGTAGACGCGGCTGGAGCCACGGGTCGAGTAGCGGGTGTGCCCGATGGCAATGTGGCCGGTCAGGTCCTCCAGGGACTCCTCGTCAAACACCTGGGACACCAGCCCCATGTCACCGGTCACCTGTATCCGCTTGCCATCGGCAATGGCAATTCCGGCGCTTTCCTGGCCGCGGTGCTGCAGGGCAAAAAGGGCAAAGAAGGTAAGCCGGGCTACGTCTGCTGTCGTGCAGTAGACGCCAAAGACTCCGCAGCTCTCGTGCAAAACCTGCCCCTCTTCTTAGCTCGCCACTTGGATTATAAGCCAGGCGCCACAGCACGGTCAAACACCGCGCCGCCGCGCCGGCCAATCAGGCAGATTCCTGACCACCCTCCAGGCCGGTAATCTCCTGGACACGCCGGGCGTCCTGGCCGGCGGCCACGTAGGTCCGCATCCTCTCCAGGGCATCATCGCTGACGATGAGCTCCCTGAACAGCTCGGACTCCAGCGCCAGGCCCTCTTCCAGCGGCATCTCCATGCCCCGGTAGATACAACGCTTGATGTGCGCCACCGCCAGCGGCGGCATGGCCGCCAGCTGCTGGGCAAACTCCAGGGCTTCCGGCATCAGGCGCAGCGGGTCGCAGGCACGGGTCACCAGGCCAATCCTCTCTGCCTCGTCAGCGTAGACACGCCGGCCTGTAAGCTGGATTTCCAGCGCCCGCCCCAGGCCCACCAGCCGGGGCATCCGCTGGGTGCCGCCGCCGCCGGGCAGAATCCCGGCCCCAACCTCGGGCTGGGCCACCGAGGCCGCCCGTGACATGAAGCGGAAATCGCAGGCCATGCACAGTTCAAGCCCCCCGCCGGCCACCGGGGCGTTGATGACAGCTATCACCGGCTTCGGCCCCAGCCGGTAGACACCGCGGGGCGCCGGCCGCTCCGCCGGGAAGCTGAACTGGCCCGACTTCAACGCCTCGGCCCACTGCACCAGGACGGAAACATCAAAGTGCTGGATGAAAACATCGTCCCGGGCGCTGGTGATGATGCCCACCCTCAGGGACGGGTCATCGTAGAACCCTTCCACAATATCGCTGAACTCGGCGGCAGTATCGGGGGTCCACAGGTTCTGCGGCGGGTTGTTGAAACGCCATATCACCACCGCCCCCTGTTTCTCCACCTCAAAAAACTTCGGCTTGCCTGCCATAGCCTACCCTCCTCAAAGATTTCCTGGCCAGGCCACCCGGCCTCTCAAGCAGCCCTATCAACCGGCTGCGAGCCAACTGCTGACAATACGCACGCCCCTGCTCCCGGGCGTCCTCATCAATACCACCCAGCCCTCAACCCGTAATGCAAGCATCCTCACCACGGGCCCGCCAAAACCTGACCACCGGCCCCATTCTAACACTTCGGGGGCCGGGGGGTACAAGCCGGACAGGCGCACCTGATTGACATTGGTACCGCAATCAGGATAGAATTGACGCTGGTGTGCTGGGCCGGTGGTGGGGAGGTACGGGCTAACCCGGTAATAGATACCCGCAAATCACGTAGTTATGCCCTGTAAATCCGCAGGATTTGACCCAGGTCTGGCAGCGGGGGGTTGCCAGCGGTGGACCCGCCCATGGCCAGGCGCCTTTGCCGGCGAAGGCCCGGCCTGGCGCAGCGGCTGGCAGTTTCGATGAAGATTGCGATAAGTGGGAAAGGGGGCGTAGGAAAGACACTGCTGTCCTCGCTGCTCTCCAAGTCTTTCGCAGCTGCCGGCTTTTCCGTACTGGCAATTGATGCTGACCCGGATGCCAACCTGGCCGCCAGCCTTGGCTTCCCGGACCCGGCCAGCATCACCCCCGTCTCCGAGATGGCCGACCTCATCGAGGAGAGGACCGGGGCCCGCCCCGGGCAATCCGGTTCCTTCATCAGACTCAACCCCCGGGTTGACGACCTGCCGGAACGCCTGGCCGTCAAGCACGACGGCATCCGCCTGATGGTCATGGGCCGCATCAAGCGTGGTGGCACCGGCTGCTACTGCGCCGAGGGAGTGTTGCTCCAGGCGCTGCTCTCCCACCTGCTCCTGCAGCGTAACGAAGCGGTCATACTGGATATGGAAGCCGGCATCGAGCACCTGGCACGCGGCACGGCCCGTGCCGTGGACCGGCTTATCATCGTCGTCGAGCCGGGGCGCCGCAGCCTGGAGACGGCGCTCCGTGTCAGAGAGCTGGCGTCAGACATCGGCGTGACGCGCCTCAGCGTGGTGGCCAACAAGGTCCGTAACCAGGCCGAACGTGATTTCATCTGCCAGAACCTTCCCGGCCTGGAGGTAATTGGCTTCATCCCCTATGACCCGGCCCTGATTGAGGCAGACCTGGCCGCCCGCCCCCTCGATGATGCCAGCCCGCTGGTCTCCGCGGCCGTAAACGAGATATTCCAGAAGCTCACCTCCGGAGAAGAGGGGAAAAAGTAGTGCTGAACCGGTGCCGGCCGGGGCCGCACACCGGCCCGCACCGAAAACAGAAGGTTCCGGAAAATCAACAATCAGTAAGGAGGTTTCCTGTGGCGTACGATGCGGTAAAGATGAAGGACTGGCAGATTGCCGAGGCAGCCGAAGAAAACATGCCCACCCCGGACGAGTGGCGGGAGAAGCTGGGCCTGCAGAAGGACGAGCTCCTTGCCTACGGGCGCATTGCCAAGCTGGACTTCCTCAAGATTATCGAGCGCCTCAAGAACAGGCCTGACGGCAAGTACATTGAGGTAACCGCCATTACCCCCACCCCCCTGGGCGAGGGCAAGAGCACCACTTCTATTGGCCTGATTGAGGGCCTGGGCAAGCGTGGTGTCAACGTGGGCGGGTGCCTGCGCCAGCCCTCCGGCGGGCCCACCATGAACATCAAGGGTACTGCCGCCGGCGGCGGCAATGCCCTGCTCATTCCCATGACCGAGTTCTCCATGGGCCTCACCGGCGACATCAATGACATCATGAACGCCCACAACCTGGCCATGGTGGCCCTGACGGCCCGCATGCAGCACGAGCGTAACTACACCGACGCCCAGCTCGAGCGGCTCACCGGCATGCGCCGGCTTGACATTGACCCCACCCGGGTGGAGATGGGCTGGGTACTGGACTTCTGTGCCCAGAGCCTGCGCAACATCGTCATCGGCCTCGGCGGGCGGATGGACGGCTACACCATGCAGTCCAAGTTCGGTATCGCCGTGAGCTCGGAACTGATGGCCATCCTCTCCATCGTCCGCGACCTGGCCGACCTGCGCGAGCGGCTGGACAACATCACCCTGGCCTTCGACAAGCGGGGCAAGCCGGTCTACACCAAGGACCTGGAAGTCGGCGGGGCGATGACAGCCTGGATGCGCAACACCATCAACCCCAGTCTCTGCAGCACGGTGGAATACCAGCCGCTGCTGGTCCACGCCGGACCGTTTGCCAACATCGCCGTGGGGCAGTCATCCATCATCGGCGACCGGGTTGGCCTGAAGCTGTTCGACTATCACGTAACCGAGAGCGGCTTTGCGGCTGACATCGGCTTTGAGAAGTTCTGGAACGTGAAGTGCCGCCTCAGCGGCCTCAAACCGCATGTCTCCGTGCTGACGACCACCATCCGCGCCCTCAAGATGCACGGTGGCGGCCCGCGGGTCGTCCCCGGCCTGCCCCTGCCCGAGGAGTACACCAAAGAGAACGTGGAGCTGGTGGAAAAGGGCCTGCCCAACATGCTGCACCACCTCAACACCATCCGGCAGTCCGGCATCAACCCGGTGGTCTGCATCAACTCCTTCCACACCGATACCAAGGACGAGATTGCCGTGGTACGGCGGGCCGCCGAGGCCGCCGGGGCACGCTGCGCCGTCTCCAGCCACTGGGCCAACGGTGGCGACGGCGCCCTGGAGCTGGCCGACGCCGTCATGGACGCCTGCAAGGAAGAGAGCGAATTCAAGTTCCTCTACCCGATGGAGATGAAGCTGCGCGAGCGCGTCGAGAAGATAGCCAAGGTGGTCTACGGGGCCGACGGGGTTAGCTGGACACCCGAGGCCGAGGCCAAGGCCAAGAAGCTGGAAGAGGACGCCTCCTATGATGACTTCGCCACGATGATGGTCAAGACCCACCTCAGCCTCTCGCACGACCCGAACCTCAAGGGCGTGCCCAAGGGGTGGGTGCTGCCGATCCGTGACGTCCTCATCTACTCCGGCGCCAAGTTCCTCTGCCCCTGCGCCGGCACCATCAGCCTGATGCCGGGCACCTCTTCCAACCCGGCCTTCCGGCGGGTAGACGTGGATGTTAAGACTGGCAAAGTAACCGGCCTGTTCTAGCCGGCCCGACAGGAGGAGGAGGTAGTGCTGTGGGGTTTGTAATTGCAGTAGCTGGCAAGGGTGGCTGTGGCAAGACCTCGCTCGCCACCCTTGTCATCCGTTACCTGATGAAAAACAAGCAAGGCCCCATCCTGGCAGTAGATGCGGATGCCAACGCCAACCTCGGCGAAAGCCTGGGGTTGAAGGTAGAACATACCGTCGGGGAGATACTGGACGAGTTCCAGCACGAAAAGCTAAACATCCCCGCTGGCATGACCAAGGAGAGCTACCTGGACTACCGGCTCAACTCCGTACTGGTGGAAAGCCGGGGGCTCGACCTGCTGACGATGGGCCGGGGTGAGGGCCCGGAGTGCTACTGCTACCCCAACCTTATCATCAGGAAGTTCGCCGACGAGCTGGCCGATAGCTACGCCTTCACCGTGATGGACAACGAGGCTGGCATGGAACACCTCAGCCGCCGCACCACCCACAACGTGGACCGGCTGCTGCTCGTCTCCAACCACTCCGTCAAGGGGGTGCGCACCATCAGGCGCATTCAGGATCTGGCCGCCTCGCTGAGACTGGTGGTGGGCGAGCAGTTTCCTATCATCAACATGGTACCCGAAGGCAAGCTCGACCCCCTGGTACAGGCCGAGCTGGAGCGGCTCGGCCTTGAGCCGGCCGCCGTCATCCCCCAGGACGAGATGCTGTACCGCTTTGACCTGGAGATGCGGCCGCTGCTGGAACTGCCAGACGACTCCGCCGCGGTAGGCGCCGTGGATGGCCTGATGGCCAGCATACTAGGCTGATAGCAGAACAGAAAACCAACAGACCGCACCCCCCACGCCACCACTCCACCAGCGGCGCCGGGGGCATGCCACGGTGGATGGCTGCGGCGGTGTGGCAAATGCGGCCAACAAGGCGTATAATGGAGGAGGGTAATGACAGCACAAATCATCAGCGGCACTGAGACTGCCCGGCAAATCAGGGCCGAACTCAAAGAAGAAGTCGCCCGTCTTAAAGAGAAACACAACCTCACACCCGGCCTGGTGACCGTCCTGGTTGGTGAAGACCCGGCATCCCAGGTGTACGTCGGCCAGAAGGAGAAGACCGCCAACCGGCTTGGTATTTACTCGGAGCGGCATGACCTGCCGGCCGATACCTCCCAGAAAGACCTCATGGCCCTGATTGACCGCCTCAACAACGACCCCAAGATACACGGCATCCTGGTACAACTTCCTCTCCCCAAACACCTCAACGAGACCGAGGTACTCTACGCCATCAACCCCCGGAAAGACGTTGACGGTTTTCACCCGGTGAGCCTGGGCAAGCTGATGATAGGCCAGCCGGACTTCATCCCCTGCACCCCCAACGGGATATGGGAGCTGCTCAAGCGCTCCGGGGTGCAGATAGAGGGGGCCGAGGTGGTGGTCGTCGGGCGGAGCAACATCGTCGGCAAGCCCATCGCCAACATCCTGCTGCAGAAAGCCGATGGGGCCAACGCCACCGTCACCGTCTGCCACACCCGCACCCGTGACCTGGCCTTCCACACCCGGCGGGCTGATATCCTCATCGCCGCCGCCGGCAAGGCCAAGGCTATCACCGCTGACATGGTCAAGGAAGGGGTGGTGGTGATTGACGTGGGTGTCAACCAGATCGGGACAACCCCGGAAGGCAAGCGGATACTCTGCGGGGACGTAGACTTTGAGGCCGTCAAGGAAAAGGCCAGCCTGATAACACCCGTCCCCGGTGGGGTGGGCCCGATGACGATAACAATGCTCATGCTCAACACGGTCCGCGCGGCCAAGCTTGCCGCCGGCCTTGTCTAAGCAATTTTACGAAGGGGGGCTTGCGATGCAATACCAGATTGAAAAGAAAAAAGCGCCAGGACGGGACGAGGTAGAGGTGCTCGGGGCCACCTTCGAGGAAGGGGCGCCCCGGGGAGAAGACCTGGGACGCTGGCGGCAGAAACTGACCTCCCGCGAGGAGAGGCTCAAGTACCTGCGCAGCGGCGAGCGCTACTGGTACTCGGACGACTGGTTTGGCAGCGAAAAGCGTAAGACCCCTGCCTAGGGGAAGGAGGCTGATATGGCACTTGAAATACCCAAGACCACCTACACCGGCAAGATAAAGGAAATCACCCTGGGGCAGGGCGATAAGGCCGTTACCGTCGGCGGGGAGACGGCCTACCCGTTCTACCTCTTTGAAGGGGAGATGCCCCACCTCCCACGGATTGCCATGGAAGTCCTGGACAGACCGCCGGAGGAATGGCCAGCCGCTGTCCGGGAGCCCTTTGAGGGTGTCACCGATGACCCGGTGGCCTGGGCAAAGAGGTGCATCGACGAGTATGGTGCCGAGATGATTGCCCTGTCCCTCGAAAGCACCGACCCGAACGGCCTGGACCGCGGTGCCGAGGAAGCCGCCGCCGTGGTCAAGAAAGTGGCCGATGCCATTGATGTGCCCCTGATTGTCTGGGGCACCTCCAATGTGGACAAGGACACCGAGGTGCTGCGCGCCGTGGCCGAGGCCTGCCAGGACAAGCGGCTTATCATCGGCCCCGTCCAGGAGGCCAACCACAAGCGCATCGGCGCCTCCGCCATCGGCTACCGTCACACCGTGGTGGCCTCGACGCCGATAGACATCAACCTGGCCAAACAGCTCAACATCCTGCTGGGCAACCTCGGCGTCCCCGACGAGCAGATTATCATCGACCCCACCGTCAGCGGCATTGGCTACGGCATCGAGTACGCCTACTCGGTGATGGAGCGCATGCGGATGGCCGGGCTGACACAGCAGGACGAAAAGCTGCAGTTCCCCATCCTGTGCATGCTCTCCAAGGAAGTCTGGAAAACCAAAGAGGTTACCCTGCCGGACGACGAGATGAACATGGGCAACGCCCGTAACCGCGGCATCCTCATGGAGGCAATGTCCGCCATGACCCTGCTGCTGGCCGGGGGAGATGTCATCGTGATGAGGCATCCCGAGGCAATCAAGCTGGTAAAGGAGATGCTGGCCGAACTGGTGGCCTAGCATCCGGTGGACTGGAGGAGAAAACCGAGATGGCAGAAGCTAAAAACAAAAGCATAGACCCGGCAACCATTGAGCTGATAGAGAAGGCAACCAGCGAGGGGGTCAACACCGCTTTCGATAGGGCGGAGACGATGAAGCCCTGTCCCATAGGTGCAGTGGGCAGCTGCTGCAAGCACTGTGGCATGGGACCCTGCCGGGTGCCACTACCTAAAGGCAAGGAAGAAACCCCGGAGGAGAAACAGAAGAGAAGGGGGGTCTGTGGAGCTACTGCAGAGACTATTGCTGCCCGTAACTTTATCCGGATGGTGGCTGGCGGGGCAGCGGCTCACTCTGACCATGGTCGTGGAGTGGCTGAGCTCTTCCTGGCAGTGGC
>CAZBPZ010000055.1:0-10965 GCA_964493955.1 uncultured Dehalococcoidales bacterium
GCCGCCGGAAGACGCGGTGGCCAAGCAGACCTGTAAGCCGAGTTCTGTATCCGCCGTGGCGGACGGTGGCCATCTATCTAGCCCACCTGTTACCAGGCGGGTCATGCGGCCAACCCGGGGAACGGGCCGGGCACCCTTAGCTCCCCCTATTTGGCCTTGCTCCGGATGGGGTTTGCCCAGCCGGCCGGTCACCCGGCCGCTGGTGAGCTCTTACCTCACCATTTCACCCTTACCCGCATCCGCCTCAGGCGGACCGCTGGCGGTGTGTTTCTGTGGCACTTTCCGTAGGGTCGCCCCTCCTGGGTGTTACCCAGCATCCTGCCCGGTGGAGCTCGGACTTTCCTCCCCGCCCCGGATGAGGCAGGGCGGCCACCCGGTCTGCTTGGCCACCTTTACTTTATGCCCTGCCGCCCCGGCAGTCAAACCGGCCGGGGCAGCTACTTTGCCGTCCCGGCTTGGTCTCCTCCCCAGGGCACCCGGTGTTCCCATACCCAGTCAAACCGGCCGGGGCGGTTGCTTTGCCACCCCGGCAGACGGCGGCACACCGGCAGGGCCGAGTGAACGGCGCAGGAAACCGGTCACCACGCGCCGGATGCGGGGGTACAGCAACCAGATGCTGGCATGAGTGGTAGGCAGCCAGACAAGCTCCGGCCGGCCGGCCGCCTCCCAGAAGTCCAGCACCGCCCGCCGCGGTACAAACTCGTCCCAGCGGGCGTTGAGCATCAGGAGCGGCCGGCCCCTTAGCAGGTGGGCGAAGGTCATCGGGTCATTCAGGTAGCTACGGCGCGGCGGTTCCACCCGCTCAACGCCACGCCGCACCACCTCAGACAGGTAGGCAGCGTATACCGCCTGGCCTTCCTGGTACTCTCTCCGGTCCATCCGGAAGCTACCCCGCACCACCCGGGCACGGGCCTCCCAGACAATCCGGCCCGAGTTACCCCCGCTCACCACCAGCACACCCGCCCGGAGGCGCCGGTCAACCCCCATGGCAATCGCCGCCACAAACCCGCCGAAGCTAATCCCGAACACCCCCAGGTGCCCGGCATCAAGCTCGGGGCGGGTGGCGGCCCAGTCGAGCACCTGGCGCACCTCGACCACCGAGCTGCGGTAGCACTCGAACCACTCGTCATCACCCCAGCGCGGTACCGACCGCCCCGAGCCGTCCGGTAAGCGGCTGGAGTGCAGTGGCAGGTACAGCACGAAGCTGGCAATACCATGCCCCGCCAGGTGCCGTGCCAGCCAGCGGCAGGGCACCGTGCTGGCATCACCTACCCCGTGCAGCATCACGACCAGAGGGGCCGGCTGTCCGGCTGCCTTCGGCCGGAAGTACTGCCCGTATGCCCGCCCGGCCGACTCGTAACGTGTCGGGGCAGCGGGGCGAAATTCAACCCGGTAACGCTCCCAGTGTGGCCGCCGCTGCGTCACCTCCAGCGAAAAGTCCGCCGGCGTGTCCGCATAGTCGTAGGGGTACATCACGTCCAGTATACCCCAGGCCGCCGGGGTGGCAAAACAGCCGCCCCGATTGACGCTGCCGGGCCGGTGTGCTAGCATACCTAGCAGTTCTATGTATTGGCCTGCCAGGCAGGCCCAGTAGGAAATGCCGCAAGAGGACCCGCCCATCGCCGCACTCATCAGCCTGGCCGGCAAACGGGCCATCATCACCGGCGGTGCCACCGGCCTGGGGCTGGCCATCGCCCGCCGCCTGGCGGAGGCCGGGGCAAGCATGCTGCTGGCCGACGTTGACACCGCCGGCGGCCGGGAGGCAGCCCGTGCCCTGCAGCAGGCCGGCTACCACGCCGGCTTCGCTAGCTGCGATGTCTCGCGCGAGCCAGACGTACGCGCCATGGTGCAGCAGGCGGTAGAGCAGCTCGGCGGCATTGATATCCTGGTAAACAACGCCGGGGTGTACCCGCGCACGCCCCTCACCGAGACCTCGCTCGACGAGTTCAACCGGGTGCTGGCGGTGAACCTGACAGGCACCTTCCTCTGCAGCCGCGAGGTTGCCGCCCGCATGATAGAGCAGGACCGGGGCGGCTGCATCATCAACCTCGCCTCGATTGACGCCGTCCATCCCTCCTACGAGGGAATGGCGGCCTACGATTCATCCAAGGGCGGCGTACTGATGCTCACCAGGAGCCTGGCCAGGGAGCTGGGCAAGCACAACATCCGTGTCAACGCCATTGCCCCCGGCGGCATCATGACACGCGCCCTTGTCAGCAGCACCGGGAGCACCAGCGAAGAGGAGGCCCGCCGGCAGCGGCGCGACCTCAAGAGCTTCATGGCCCGCATGGTGCTGGGCAGGATGGGCGAACCGGACGAGATTGCCCGGGTGGCACTCTTCCTTGCCTCGGAGATGGCAAGTTACATCACCGGCACGATGGTAGTAGCCGACGGCGGCTACCTCGTCTCTTAGTCTGGGACTCAAGGAGGGCAGGAAAATGCCAAAGGTAGCTGTGATGACCGACACCGTGGCCTGTATCCCCACCGACCTTGCCCGGGAGCTGGCAATCAAGGTAGTGCCGGCCGCCAACATCATGTTCGACGGCAAGACGTACGTGGAGAACGAAACGATTACGGCCGCCGAGGCCTACGAGCTCATCAAGAAAGACCCGGACAAGTTTGTGACCTCGGCGATTACACCCGCCCGCCTGCTGGAGGACTACCGCCAGGTTGCCGCCGCGGCTGACGAAATCCTTTTCATCACCCTCGCCGGCGCGCTCAGCGCCGTCAACAAGACTGCCCGGACGGCGGCCGAACTCTTCAAGCAGGAGGCCCCGGACAAGACGATTCGGGTGCTGGACTCACGGGCCGTGGCCAGCACCCAGGGGCTGGTGGTACTGGCAGCAGCGCGCGCCGCGGCCGCGGGCAAGAGCCTGGACGAGGTAGCCGATACCGCCACAAAGGTACGCCAAAAGACAGGCGGCCTGATGCTGCTCGATTCCCTGCGCTACATCTACCGCACCGGCCGCATGTCCAAGACGGCGGCCCGCCTCGTCTCGCTGCTCAACATCCGGCCGATTAACCGGCTCACCCCGGAAGGCACGATTGAGATGGCCGACCGTACCCGCAGACGCATGGAGGGTCTGGAAAAGCTGCTGGCCCTGATTGCCCGGGAGGCCGGCACGCGTGACCTCCACTTCATGCTGGTCCACGCCAGTGCCCCCGAGATGGCCGAGGGCTTTGCCGACCGGCTCCGGCAGGAGTTCAACGTCCTCAGCCTGGTGGTGAGTGACTACAGCCCGGTGATGGGCTACGGCTCCGGGCCGGGGGCCATCTTTGCCGGCTTCCATCCCGAGCTCGGTTTGTCGGGATAGCCGCCGCTGGTGTAAGATGGAGTTCCCGGCACCTGCCTTCCCGGCAAAACGCGTGGCCGCAGGGAAAGGCAGGGCAGCAATCTCCCGCCGGGTTAATTTTTGGAGGGGAATGGTAGAGCCACAGACCGCCAGCACTACCCTGCCCGCACTGGAGCGGTTCCGGGAGGTAAACCGTACCTTCCCCAACAACCCCCAGCTACGCGAGGCGAAGGAGACCGGGCGCCAGGTCTTCGGCTGGCTCTGTACCTACACGCCGGAGGAGCTCATCCACGCCGCCGGTATCCTTCCGGTACGCGTCACCGGCTACTCGCACGAGGTAGAGCTGGATGATGGTACCGCCTATCTTTATGTCAATAACTGCTCCTTCTCCCGCAGCTGCCTGCAGCTGGGGCTGCGCGGCGAGTACGGTTTCCTCGACGGCATCGTGGGCGGCTCCACCTGCGACGGCATGCGCCGCATGTTTGACCTCTGGCGCAGCTACGTCAGGACACCCTTCTACCACATCATCACCGTACCCCGGAAATACACCGAGAAGGCCCACCAGCTTTACCGGCGCGAGGTAGAGCGCCTGCAGGAGCACATTGAAGAATGGCTGGGCCGGAAAACCAGCGACGAAGCACTACTGGACTCGGTGAAGCTCTACAATGAATGGCGCCGTCTCCTGCGGCAGATGTACGAGCTGCGCCAGCAGGAGCAACCGCCCATCTCGGGCGCCGAGGTCATGGAAGTCCTGAACGCCAGCTTCAGGCTGCCCAAGGAGACCTTCAACCGGTGGCTGGCTGACCTTCTTGAGGAAGTCCAGCAAGCCGAGCGGCCAAACAGCGGCCGGGCGCGGCTGATGGTCATCGGCAGCGTCCTCACCAACCCCGAGTTCATCCGCACCATCGAGCACCAGGGTGGCCTGGTGGTGACCGACGAGCTCTGCACCAGTGTCCGCTACTGGGGTGACCCGGTGGTCGTGAACGAAGGCGAAAGGCCGCTGCCGGCAATTGCGCGGCGCTACCTCAACAACTTCCCCTGCGCCCGGATGTACCCCTCGGACGAGCGCTTCGACCGCATCATTGCCGCCGCCCGCGAGTTCCGGGTGGACGGCGTCATCAGCCAGACCATCCGCTACTGCGTGCCCTATGACCATGACCTGCCGCTGCTGCAGAAGCGCCTCAAAGCCGAAGGCCTGCCGCTGCTGACCCTGGACGTGGAGTACGGAACGGCCGGCTCGGGGCAGATACAGACGCGTGTGCAGGCATTCCTGGAGATGCTGGAGGGACGGCGAAAATGACCACAACCTCCGCCAGTAAGGTGAAGACAATTATCCGGGCCTGCCCGGAGATGCTGGAGGAACGGCAAAAATGACCACAACCTCCGCCAGTAAGGTGAAGGCAATTATCCGGGCCTGCCGCCTTATCTCACGCATGAACCGCAACCAGCCCGACACCCGCCCCAGCGAGAACCTCTACTACAACATGCTGGCCGAATACTACACCCGCCTGCTGGAAGCACCGGAGAACGGCGATTTCATTGCTGCCCACACCGTCTTCTTCCCGGCGGAGCTCATCTACGCCATGGGCCTGCTGCCAATGCACACCGAGACCACTACCTGGATGATATCCCTCTTCACCGGTGACTGCGCCGACCTGCTGGCGGCCGGGGCCGGGCTGGGGCTGGCGCAGGAAATCTGTACACCCCACCGCGGGCTGGCCGGTGCCTTTGCCCTGGCAGCCCTGCCCCGCCCCGATGTTATCCTCTGGTCCAACATGGTCTGCGACAACACCGCCAAGAGCGGCGAGCTACTGATGGAGCTGGCCGGGTGCCCGGGCTTCTTCCTTGACCACCCTTTCAAGGACAGCCCCGAAGAGCGGCAGTACCTCGTGAGCGAGCTGGCCGATATGGTCAGTTTCCTGGAAGAGCAGTCCGGCCGCAGGATGGACTGGGACCGCCTCTCCGAGATAGTAGCCCGCATGGACCGCCAGATACAGCTCATCCGCGAGATAAACGAGCTGCGCCAGCACGTGCCCAGCCCCTTCCGTTCCCGCGGGTTCCTGGAGCTACTCACGGTCGACTACCTCTTCCCGGGCCAGCCGGCCGCCATCACCTACCTTGAGACACTGAAGCAGGAGCTGGCCGAGGCCGTAGAGCGGGGAGAGGGGGCCGTACCTGAGGAGCGCTTCCGCCTCATGAGCCTCTTCATCCCGCCGATGTACCTCATCCCCTTCATCGACAGGCTCTCGCGGGAACACGGGGCCGTCAGCGTGATTGAGCCGTTCTTCACCTTCTGGGGAGAGGGCCGGCTCGACCCCTCGCGCCCGCTGGAGAGCGTGGCGCAGAAGTCATACATGCTGCCCGAAATGCGCATGTACGGCCCGCTCGACGAGCGGGCCCTGGACGCAATCGTGCAGTGCGCCGAAGAATGGAAGGTTGACGGCGCCATCTACTACGCCGACGTGGGCTGCCGCCACACCTGCGCCACCGTCAAGCTCTTCAAGGACAGGCTGACCGAGGTGGACGTGCCGGTGCTGACGCTGGACTGCGACGTGGTGGACCCAACCGCCACCACCGAGGAAGAAGTGCGCGAGAAGATGGAACGTTTCTTCGAGCTCCTCGAAGACCGCTAGGAGAGACACCACCCCATGCCCCACGCCATCGGCATCGACATCGGCAGCCTGAACACCAAGGCCGTTCTCCTCGGGCCGGGAGGCATCCTCGCCAGCGCGGTGCTACCCACCGGCGACGAGACCGAGGCCACGGCGCGGCAGGCACTCGAGCGGCTGGCAGAAGAAACGGGTTTTAGACCAGGCGAGGACGCCTGCATCGTGGCAACCGGCATCGGCGGCCGGGCCATCACCTTCGCCCGGCAGTCCAAGGCCATCACCACCTGCCTGGCCCGCGGTACCGCCTTCCTCTTCCCCTCGGCCCGGATGGTGGTGGACATCGGGGCCGAGAGCTGCACCGTCGTCAAGCTCAATTCCAGGGGACGCGTTGTCGATTGGGCCGGCCACGACAAGTGTGCCGCCGGTACCGGCATCTTCCTGCAGCAGATGGCCCGGCTCCTGCAGATACCCATCACCGGGCTTTCCGCCCTGTCGCTGGCGGCTACCGGCCGGGCCGACATCACCAGTACCTGTGCCGTTTTCGCCGAGTCCGACGTCATCTCACACGTCCACCGTGACCCACCCACCCCCCGGGAAGACATCGCCGCCGGGATTTACCACTCGGTCGTCAGCCGTATCGCGGCGCTGTGCAAGCGCATCGGCATCGAAAAGGACGTGGCCGCCGCCGGGGGCGTGGCCCAGAGCCAGGGCCTGGTGAAAATGCTCTCCGAGGAGCTCGGTTGTACGGTGCTGGTGCCACCCCAGCCACCGGTGGTGGCGGCGCTGGGGGCGGCCGTCCTGGCCCGGGAACACCTTGAAAGGGGGGCAGGGCGGTGATATTCGCCGGGATAGACATCGGCTCGCGGGCGGCCAAGGCCGTCATCATGAGGGACGGCTCCATCCTGGCGACGCACATCATGGACACCGGCCCGGAGAGTGTGCGCACCTCGCTTGCCCTGCTCGAGGCCGTACTGGCGGGCACCGGCCTGGCGCCGGACGATATTGACTACACGGTGGCCACCGGCTACGGGCGGGTGCTGGTTCCCTTCGCCCAAGAGAACATCTCCGAGATAAGCTGCCATGCCCGCGGCATCACCTGGTACTTCCCCTCGGTGCGCACCATCCTGGACATGGGTGGCCAGGACTGCAAGGCCATCCGCTGCAACGGCGACGGCCTTGTCACTAACTTCGCCATGAACGACAAGTGTGCCGGCGGCACTGGCCGCTTCCTGGAGATGATTGCCGAAGTACTGAGCGTGCCGCTCGAGGAAATCGGTGACCTTTCGCTGCAGTCAGAGCACGCTATTCCTTTCAATACCGTCTGCGCCGTCTTCGCCAAGTCAGATGCCATCAAGTACCTGCGCAGTGGTGTCACCAGGGCCGACATCCTGGCCGGTCTCCACGAGGCCATTGCCGTACGCAGCCTCAACCTGCTGAAAAGGGTGGGCATTGAGGCCGACTTCACCATTACCGGCGGCATCTCCAAGAACAGGGGCCTGGTGGCCAGGCTGGCCGAGAAGGTGGGGCTGGAGCCCCGCCTCTGCGCCGACCCGCAGCTGGTCGGCGCGCTGGGGGCCGCCCTGTTTGCCGCCGAGCGCCACCAGGGCAAGGCCCACCGCCAGGACACGCGCGTGACCTACGGCTACTCGGACGGCAGCGGCCAGTACTTCATCACGATAGATAACACCCTCTGCGACGGTTGTGCCGCCTGCGTTTCCGCCTGTCCGGGGGGTGTCTTTGAGATGCAACCGGACACCTCGGGCGAGACGAAGGCGGTGGTAAAGGAAGACCTGCGGCGGCAGCTGGCCCTGGTCTGCCCGGGGTTTGAAGCCTGCCAGGCGCAGCATCGCGAGAACTGCCACTCGGCCTGTCCGCACGATGCCATCAGCCATAGCTGGTAGACTATCCCCAAGAAGCGGCCGGCCGGCTATACTGGTTGGTAAGCCACCAGGAGGACCACCGTGACGACATTTGAGACCGTGAGAAGAATCATCGCCCGGGTCACCCGCAGCAGCGAGGCAGACATCACTCCGGAGCTGGCCCTCAAGGATATCAAGGCCGACTCACTCCACTGGCTGCAGATTGTCGTCGGCGTGGAAGAGGCCCTGGACATAGAAATTGACTTCGACCGCATGCGGGAAATGACAACGGTGGGTGACTTCGTGTCCTACGTGGACGGTTGCCGCAAGCAATGAGGCTCCCCGCGGGCGGCAGCCGTATCCCGCTTGCCCGCCACGGGCGAAAGTAGTAAAGTAAGGCCGCTTGCAGCGTCGACTCAGGGGTACCCATGCCACTGGAAGGTAGCCGCGCCGGCCGGGCCCTGCTGGCCAAGCTCAAGACCTACATCAAGGACTACGCCGCCTCGATGGAGGCCTGGGACTTCATCAGCGAGGCCCTCCAGGGGCAGGCCCTGCAGAACTGCTTTGCCTGGCAGGCCACCGGGGAAAGCGGGGCGCCGGTAACCATGGCTATCCTGACGACCGACCGGGGCCTTTTCGAGTTTGCCTTCACGGGGGCAACCCACCAGTACCAGCTCACCCGCCTCAGCGACATCTGCTCGGTCCGGGAGGCACGCCACAACGACAACGGCCCAACGATTGAACTGCGGATATGCCAGTCTGACGGGCAGCGCGACCGCACCTATTGCATCCGGGGCAAGGAGGAGACCCAGGAGCTGCGGGAGTTCCTCCACGGGCTGCGCCAGCAACTGCAGAAGTAGGTACGGGCACCTCCTGACCGTGGGTCCCGGCCCGGTCGACAGTGGTTTGACACGAGCCCGGCCGGGCAATAGAATGTGCCCGGACAGTAACCGCCATACGGGAGAGACAGCATGAGCGAAGACACCCCCGGGGAAGCCATTGTCAGCACCAGCGCCGGCAAGGTCAAGGGCACTTTCAGGAAAGGCTGCTACATCTTTTGCGGTATTCCCTACGCCGCCCCGCCCACCGGGCCACGAAGGTGGCTGCCGCCCACCCCACCACCACCCTGGGACGGGGTAAGGCCGGCCCACCGCTTCGCCGCCATTGCCCCGCAGAACCGGATGGAGAACGAGGTCATCGCCCCGCGGGAGCCGGAGGTACAGGACGAAGACTGCCTCTACCTGAATGTCTGGACACCGGGGCTGGATGATGCCCGCCGGCCGGTACTCTTCTGGATACACGGCGGCGGCTTCACCACCGGCTCGGGCTCGATGCCGGCCTACAACGGCCGCCCCCTGGCCACCCGGGGAGACGTGGTGGTGGTCACCATCAATTACCGCCTTGGCCTGCTCGGATTCCTCAACCTGGCGGAGGTCACCGGCGGCAAAATCCCGGCCACCGGCAACGAGGGCCTGCTGGACCAGGTGCTGGCCCTGCAGTGGGTGCAGGAGAACATTGCCGCCTTCGGCGGCGACCCGGACAACATCACCATCTTCGGCGAATCGGCCGGCGGCATGAGCGTGGCCAGCCTGATGGCGCTGCCCGCCGCCAGGGGCCTGTTCCACAAGGCCATCCCCCAGAGCGGGGCCGCCCACACCGTCAACAGCCTGGAGCGGGCCGTGAAGGTGGCCCGCCTGGCACTGGATATCCTCGGGGTGAAGGCAACCGACGTGGACGTACTGCGCTCAATGAACGTCCGCCAGCTCCTGGATGCCCAGCGGGA
Organism: uncultured Dehalococcoidales bacterium; assembly: GCA_964493955.1. Lineage (GTDB taxonomy): Bacteria > Chloroflexota > Dehalococcoidia > Dehalococcoidales > Fen-1064 > CAZBPZ01. Next base: position 9,545 of record CAZBPZ010000055.1, read on the forward strand.
GCTGGCGGTGCGGGCCGCCGAGCGTGACTCGGGGATAGGGGTGGGAATGGCACTGCAACCGGTGGTGGATGGTAACGTCCTGCCCCGGGTGCCGATTGAGTCCATCCGCCAGGGCTCGGCCGACGGCATCCCGGTACTGGTGGGCACCACCCTGGACGAATGGAAGCTGCTGGCAATCGGTGACCCCGGCCTCAAAGACATGACCGAAGAACGGCTCACCCGCCGGCTGCAGCGGCTGGTGCCGGCCGAGGCGGTGCCGAACCTCATCGAAGGGTACCGCCGGGCCCGCCAGGCCCGCGGCCTGCCCACCACCCCCGCCGAAATCTTCCACGCCATCCAGACCGACCGCACCTTCCGCATTCCGGCCATCCGGCTGGCGGAGAGCCACTGCCAGCGAGAGCAGCCGGCCTACATGTACCTCTTCACCTGGCCCTCCCCCATCCTCAATGGCCGGCTGGGGGCCTGCCACGCCCTGGAGCTCGGCTTTGTCTTTGGCGTGCTGGAGCCAAACTTCCACGGCTCCGGCCCGGAGGCAGAGGCCCTGCGCGACAGGATGATGGACGCCTGGCTGGCCTTTGCCCGCAGTAGCGACCCTTCAACCCCCGGCCTGGGGAAGTGGCCCCGGTACTGCCAGGACCGGGCCACCATGCTCCTGGGACGGGAGTGCCAGGTGGTTGAGGACCCCATGCCCGAGGAGCGCCGCCTCTGGGCGGGGCTGCCGGAGATAGTGCAGGGCTCAATCTAGAGCCGCTGGCACACCCGGAAGGTCGCCCCGCGCCGGTACGGGGCAGACTCCGGCTGCAAACACAACCGGCCGGGCCGGGCCGCCGGGGTGGGCCATCTTTTCCCTGCGGCCCGTTGCAGCAGGGAGCCGCCGCAGCACCGCCAAGAAGCAGGCAGCCGCCGCAAAGGCAAAGCAGCAACACACCGAAGACACCGCGCCGCCCACCGAGAAGCAGACCGTGGCCGAATGAGGGAGATCGTCCCGGGCGCTCCGGCTTGCGGCGTCTTGTCCTGCACGCAATAAGTAACTGCGATCGCGCATTGAACATGCGTATTCGAGGAGCGCGAGCCAGACGACCCGCGAGCGCGAACGAGCGGGATTCTTACCGATGGAAATCCTCAGTGCTCTCGCTCGCTTGCTCTCGCGGCTTGTCGCGGTTAGGTTCTACCGGCTCTACGTGAACGATCACTTCCGTCACGCCACCGAGGCGCAGCACGTCGTGCTTGACCTTCGCGGCGATTTCGTGTCCTTCGCGAACGGTGATCGACGGGTCAACCTGGATGTGAACGTCCATCGCGATCGTCCCGCCAAGCTGTCTGGCGCGAAACGCGTGGTAGCCCTCCACGCCGCGAGTGCGGCGGACGACATCCTCGATGGCAGCAAGCATCGTCTCCCCCGGAGCCATGTCCGTAAGCTC
>CAZBPZ010000056.1:0-10725 GCA_964493955.1 uncultured Dehalococcoidales bacterium
CAACCGGCTGGCGGGAAAACGCATCGCCATCGTCGAGGACCTGCCCGGGACCACGCGCGACCGTGTCATTGCCGATGTCAGCTGGAAGGACCGCCGCTTCACCCTGGTGGACACCGGCGGGCTGGAAATCAGCCCGGAGACAGCCGTGGGCCTGGGGGTGCGGCAGCAGGTGGAGGCCGCCGTGGCCGGGGCCGACGCCATTATCCTGATGGTAGACGTGCGCGACGGCGTCACCCCGGCCGACCTGGACGCCGCCGACCTGGTACGGCGGGCCGCCCGGCCGGTTGTCCTGGCCGCCAACAAGGCGGACAACGCGGCCCTTGAGACCCACGCGGTTGACTTCTACCGCCTGGGGCTGGGTGAGCCGGTGGCCATCAGCGCCCACCACGGGCGTGGCACCGCCGGGCTGCTGGACAGGCTGGCCGAGCTGCTGCCACCGGCGGCAGCCCCACCCCCCGGGCCCGAAGGCATGAAGATTGCCATCGTGGGGCGGCCCAACGTGGGCAAGTCGCAGCTGCTCAACCGGCTGGCGGGCAACCCCCGGGCCATCGTGGACGAGGTCCCCGGCACCACGCGTGACGCCGTGGACACAGTACTTGACTTCAACGGAGAAAGTGTGCTAGTTATTGATACCGCTGGCATGCGTAGGCGGGGGAAGCAGGGCCGGGGGGTGGAACGCTACAGCGTGCTGCGCGCCCTGAGGGCGATTGACCGGGCCGATGTTGCCCTGCTCGTCCTGGATGCCACGGAGCTCCCCACCGCCCAGGACATGCATGTTGCCGGCTACGTACAGCAGGCAGCCAAGGGGATTATCCTGGTGGTAAACAAGTGTGACCTGGTCCCGGAGCTGGACCGGGCTGAATGGGATAAACAGCTGCGGAAGCATTTCCGCTTCCTGCCCTATGCGCCGATTGCCTACACCTCGGCCCTGCGCGGCGAGGGGGTGGCAGCCCTCCTGCCGGTGGCGAGCCGCATCTACCATGACAGGCTGAAGCAGGTCCCGCCCGCCGAGGTGGCCAGCGCGGTACGCCGGGCGGTGGCCCTCCACCCACCCCCCCGCCGCGGCCGCCGCCAGCTCAAGGTGCTCGGCGCCGCCCAGGTGGGCACCAACCCGCCAGCCTTTGAGTTCACCGTGAACGACCCGCGGCTCGTCCACTTCTCGTACCGGCGTTACCTGGAAAACCGGCTGCGGGAGGCCTTCGGCTTTACCGGCACCCCGCTGCGCCTGGTCTTCAAGGCCAGAGGTGAGCCATGATAGTGGGCCAGTACCTGGCATGCATCCTGGTAGGCTATCTGCTGGGGTCCATCCCCTTCGGCTGGCTGGTGACCCGCTACTTCACCGGGGTGGACGTGCGCCACTTCGGCAGCGGCAAGACGGGCGGTACCAACGTGCTGCGCACCGCCGGCCTGAAGGCGGCGTTACTGGTAGTTGCCGGGGACGTCGCCAAGGGGGCGGTAGCCGTGGTACTGGCCGGCCTGATTATGGGTAACAGCTACCTGGCGGTGGGCAGGTTCGGCTTCGGGCTGCCGTTGGCACAGGTGCTGGCGGCCCTGGCGGCCGTGGCCGGGCACAACTGGCCGGTCTTCCTCAAGTTCAAGGGCGGCCGTGGGGTGGCCACCTTCTTCGGCGGGCTGATGGCAATTATCCCCCTGGCCGCCGTCTTCGGGGGGGAGCTTCTCATCATCAGCGCGGTCGCCACCCGCTTCGCCTCGCTCGGCTCCATCGCCGGCGTGGTGGGCACCTATGCCATCGTCGTGCCGCTCACCGTCATCAACGGGTGGCCAATCGAATACCTGCTGTATGCCTTCATCGGCGCCGTCGTCCTGATTGCGATGCACCGCGGCAACATCGTCCGGCTCCTTACCGGCAAGGAGCGCCGCCTGGGCGAGAAAGCGGAGAAAATCGAGACCGCCCCATCAGCCGAGGTGGGCGACTAATCAATGGCCCACATCGCCATCATCGGTACCACCAGCTGGGGGGCTACCCTCGGCGTGGTCTGGTCCCAGGAAGGTCACGAGGTCAGGCTGTGGGCACGCCACGCCCGCGAGGCCACCGAGCTCAAGCGGGCCGGGGCCAATCAGCGCCTCGTGCCGGGGGTACGCTTCCCGCGCCGCCTGTCGGTGACAGCCTCGCTCCACCGCACCATGGCCGGGGCAGCGGCGGTGGTGCTGGCAGTACCCTCGCAGGCAATGCGCCAGAACGTGCAGCGCCTCGCCCCGCACCTCGAGCCGTCAATGCTCATCATCAGTGCCGCCAAGGGGCTGGAGCTCGGCAGCCACAAGCGCATGAGCCAGGTCATCGCCGAGGAGATTCCGGCTGACTACCAGCGTAACATCTGCGTCCTCTCCGGTCCCAACCTGTCACGGGAGATAGTCCAGGGCCGCCCGGCCGCCACCGTGGTGGCGGCCGAGAGCGAGTCGGTGGCCCGCGCCGCCCAGAAACTGCTCAACACGCCGCGGCTGTGCGTTTACCACAATACGGATGTCATCGGGGTGGAGCTGGGGGGTGCCCTGAAGAATGTCATCGCCCTGGCGGCCGGCATTGCCGATGGCCTCGGCTACGGTGACAACGCCAAGGCCGCCCTGATTACGCGGGGCCTGGCCGAGATTTCGGCGCTGGGAGTGGCCATGGGGGCCAACCCCCTGACCTTCTCCGGGCTGGCCGGGCTGGGCGACCTGATGGCCACCTGCGCCAGCCCGCTGAGCCGCAACCACTTCGTGGGGGTGGAGCTGGGGCGGGGCCGGGCGCTTGAGGAAATCGTGGCGACGATGGAAGGCGTGGCCGAAGGTGTCGCCACCACCCGGGCCGCCTGGGAGCTGGCCCAGTAGCTTGTTGTGGAGACGCCCATCACCGAGAACGTGTACCGTGTCCTCTACGAAGGGGCCGACGTGCACCAGGTGGCCCGGGAGCTGATGATGGCCCAGGCCAGGCATGAGCTGGCCGGCCGCCGCTGGAAGCTCTTCAAGTTCATCCGGCCCGGCCGGCGCCGGCGCGCCAGGCCGACCTAGCGCTTCCGCTTGCGGCGGGGCCTTTCCCCTTCCAGGCTCGCCGCCAGCTCCTCGAGCAGCCGGCGCTGCTCGCGGGAGAGCTTCTGCGGGGTCTCCACCAGGACTGTCACCAGCTGGTCACCCCGGCCGCCGCGCGAGAGGTGTGGCACCCCCTTCCCCTTGAGCCGGAGGACCGTGCCGGACTGGGTACCGGCCGGCACCTTGAGGCGGGCCTCACCGTCCAGGGTGGGAACGCTTATCTCGGCCCCGAGTGCTGCCTGGGCAAAGTTGACTGCCACCTGGCAGAGGATGTCATCCCCGTCACGGACGAAGCGCTCGTGGGGGCGCACCAGAATATCAACGAAGACATCACCCGCCGGGCCACCACGCGTGCCAGCGTCACCCTCACCCCGCAGACGCAACCGGGTGCCGTGGCTGACACCGGCCGGGATGGCCACGCTCAGGGTGCGACGGCGGCGCTCGCGCCCCGAGCCACGGCAGCGCGGGCACGGGTCGGTGATGAGCTGGCCCTCACCCTGACACTGGGGACAGGTGGCCACGTTGGTGAAGCGCCCGAAGATGCTGGACTGCACCCGCCGCACCTGCCCCGAGCCGTTACAGTTGGGGCAGCGGACGGGCGGCACCCCCGGCCGGCTGCCGGTGCCGGAACAGTCGGCGCAGACCTCGGTGCGGACAACCTCCACCTCCTTCTCACAGCCAAAAGCGGCCTCCTCCAGGTCAAGGGTGAGGCGGTACTCCAGCGAAGCCCCCCGCTGGGGGGCCTGACGGGTGGCGGTGCTCCCGCCGAAGAAGGCCTCAAAGATATCGCCGAAGCCGAAGTCAAACCCCTCAAAGCCACGCCCGAACACGCCCTCGCCCCCGGTATGGCCGTAGCGGTCGTAGGCGGCGCGCTTTTCCGGGTCGGAGAGGACCTCGTAGGCCTCGTTGATTTCTTTGAACTTCTCCTCGGCGCCGTCGCTGCGGTTGTGGTCCGGGTGGTACTGGAACGCCAGCTTGCGGAAGGCACGCTTGATATCCTCGTCCGTGGCGTCCCGGCCGACCCCCAGTATCTCGTAGTAGTCCTTCTTCGCTACCATAAGGCGTACCGGCTGCCCCCCTTGCCGCGGAACCGGCCTGCATTGCCGGCGACAGGGCCTCTCACCTGGCAATAGCTATTGTGCCGGAGGGGCCTGCCCTCCGGCACAATTGGGAACCGACCCTCTTATGATTATACCTCGCGGAACTCTCCTTCAACAGTCCCCTCATCATCCCCACCACCGGGTGGTGGTCCCTGTTCCGGTGAGCCACCGGCCTGGTAGATGGTGGTCCCCACCCGCTGCATAACGTCCGAGAGCTCCTGCGAGGCCTGCCGGATGGCCTGGATATCACCCCCCTGCAGGGCGGAGCGCACCGCCGCTATTTTCTCCTCAACCGCCTTGTTGAGGTCTTCCGGGATTTTGTCCTTGTTTTCCCGCAGCGTCTTTTCGGCGGTGTAGGCCATGGTGTCGGCCGTGTTACGCAGCTCAGCTTCCTCGCGGCGGCGGCGGTCTTCCTCGGCGTGGGCCTCGGCCTCGCGCTGCATGCGCTCAATCTCTTCTTTGCTGAGGCCGGAGGAGGCGGTGATGGTAATCTTCTGCTCCTTGCCGGTGCCCTTGTCGTGCGCCCTGACGCTGAGGATACCGTTGGCGTCAATATCAAAGGTGACCTCTATCTGGGGGACACCCCGCGGCGCCGGCAGGATGCCATCCAGCATGAAGCGGCCCAGGGTGCGGTTATCGGCCGCCATGGGACGCTCACCCTGGACGACGTGAATCTCCACGCTGGGCTGGTTATCGGTGGCGGTGCTGAAAATCTGGCTCTTGGAGGTGGGGATGGTGGTGTTGCGCGGGATGAGCGGCGTCACCACGCCACCAAGGGTCTCGATGCCCAGGGTCAGCGGGGTAACGTCCAGCAGGAGAACGTCCTTGACATCACCCTTGAGGACGCCTGCCTGGATGGCCGCCCCGATGGCCACCACCTCGTCCGGGTTGACGCCCTTGTGGGGCTCCCGGCCGAAGAACTGCTTTACCTTCTCCTGGACGAGCGGCATGCGCGTCTGGCCGCCGACGAGCACCACCTCGTCAACCTGGGCCGCCGTCTTGCCGGCATCCTGCAGGGCCTGCTTGACCGGCCCCAGGCTCCGCTCCACCAGGTCCATGACGAGCTGCTCCAGCCGCGAGCGGGTCAGTGTCATGCTGAGGTGCTTGGGGCCGCTGGCATCGGCCGTGATGAAAGGCAGGTTGATTTCGGTCTGCTGCACGGTGGAAAGCTCAATCTTGGCCTTTTCAGCCGCCTCCTTGAGGCGCTGCAGGGCCATCCGGTCCTGGCGCAGGTCTATCCCCTGCTCTTTCTTGAACTCGTCACAGATCCAGTCGATGATTCTCTGGTCAAAATCATCACCGCCGAGGTGGGTATCGCCGTTGGTGGACTTCACCTGGAAGGTGCCCTCGCCCAGCTCCAGGATGGAGATATCAAACGTGCCGCCACCCAGGTCATAGACGGCGATGGTCTCGTCCTTTTTCTTGTCCAGGCCGTAGGCCAGCGAGGCGGCCGTCGGCTCGTTGATGATGCGCAGCACGTCCAGCCCGGCTATCTTGCCGGCATCCTTGGTGGCCTGGCGCTGGCTATCATTGAAGTAGGCCGGCACGGTGATGACGGCCTCGGTGACCTTCTCACCCAGGTAGGCCTCGGCGTCGGCCTTGAGCTTCTGCAGAATCATGGCCGAGATTTCTGGCGGGCTGTACTCCCGGCCGCCCATCACAACCCGGGCATCACCATTGGGAGCAGCCACAATCTTGTAGGGCAGGAGCTTGCGGTCATACTCCACCGAGGGCTCGTTGTATTTGCGCCCCATGAGGCGCTTGATGGAAAAGATGGTGTTATCCGGGTTGGTGATTGCCTGCCGCCGGGCCACCTGGCCCACCAGGCGCTCACCGGCCTTGTTGACCGCCACAACGGAAGGGGTGGTCCGGCTACCCTCGGCGTTGGGAATGACCACCGGCTCGCCGCCTTCCATAACGGCCATGGCTGAAAAAGTGGTACCCAGGTCTATCCCAATTACCTTTCCCATCTTCGCTTTTTCTCCTTATGATTCATCCTCGGCCACACCCCGGCCGGCTCAGCCGGCCGCCGCCTCACCGTTACCAACAATGACGCGGGCCGGCCGCAGCACCCGGTCATGCAGAAAATAGCCCTTCTGTACCTCGCCCACCACCATGCCAGACTCGCCCGGGCCATGCATGGCGGCCTCGTGGAGATTGGGGTCGAAGGGCTGCCCAACCGCCTCCATGACCCTGACACCGTTTGCCTCCAGGGCGGCCAGTAACTTGCGCTGAATCAGGCGGATGCCCTCCACCCACTCGTGGTCTGACATCTCCGGGCCAACATGCTCCAGGGCCCGCTCCAGGTCATCCAGGACCGGTAATATCGCCCGCAGGAGCTCGGCATTGGCAAACTTCACCGTTTCCTGGCGCTCCTGCTCAACGCGCCGCTTGTAATTGACAAAGTCCGCCTGTGAGCGCTGCCAGCCGGCCAGGTAACGCTCTGCCTTTTCCTTCTCCTCCGACAGGGCCTGCTGTAGCTCTCCGAGGCTATCAGAAGGGGCCTGGGGCTTTTCCCGTTCCTCTTCGGTCAGGTCCATCATGATGCCCACCCTGCTCCCGGTCCGGCGGTCTCACCTTCTCCAGCACCAGCCGCCGGCCTCACGACGGGTGGCCGCGCCACCGGCACCTCGCGGCCGTAGAGCCGGGCAATCAACCGCCCCAGCAGCCAGGACATGTAGTCCACCGCCGCGATGGTACGTGCGTAAGGCATGCGCGTCGGGCCGACCACCGCCAGGGTGCCTTCCGCCTCGTCCGGCAGCCCGTAACGGCTGACCACAAGGCTGCACTCACGCACCGCCTCAGACTCATTCTCCCGGCCGATTACCACCTGCACCCCCTGCCGGGCCAGGTGGCGCGGCAGGATGTCGCGCAGCAGGTTGCGCTGCTCCACCAGCTCCACCAGGGTCAGTGCCCGCTGGCCACGGGCAAATTCGGGCTGCTCCAGCATGAGGTGCAGCCCGTCCAGATAGGACTCGCCCAGCTCACGCCGGTCCTCCGCCTCCATAATCTCCTCAACCAGCGCCAGGACATGTCCCTCGGCGCCAGGCAGCCCCGACCCGCCGCCAATCTGCTCGGCGGTCTTACCCTCAAGGCGCTGGTTAAGGCGCGCGCTCATGGCCGTGAGCTCGGCCTGGGTGACCGGCTCGGGAAAGGTGAGGAGTTGCTGCCGCACCTTGGCCCCGTGCAGGACCATCACCAGCAGGGCGGTATCGTCCTGCAGGCTGACCAGCTCAAGGTGCTTGAAGCGGCTCTTACGTGGCCTGGCTACGAATACGATGGCCAGATTGCTGACCAGGTTGGCCAGCAGGGTCGCCGTCAGGCTGAGCCATTCCTCAAGGCGGGTCTCCACCTGGTGCAGCACGTGCTCCACCCGGTAGCGCTGCACGAGCGGCAGCTCCACGTCCTCAAGCGACTCCACGTAGAAGCGATAGCCACGGTCCGAGGGTACGCTGCCAGCCGAGGTGTGGGGGCGGATGATGTAACCGTCCTTCTCCAGCCGGGCCATCTCGTTGCGGATGGTGGCCGAACTGACGTCCAGCCCGGCGACACGCGCAATACTCTGCGAGGGCACCGGTGCCGCCCGGGCAATGTACTGGCCGACAATAGCCCGCAGTATGGTGGCTGTCCTCTCTGGCAGGGCCGACATGCTGGCCTCCATTAGCACTCTAAGGGTGAGACTGCTAACACTCATAAAGTAACACTCCGGGGCCCCTTTTGTCAAGTCGGCCGGGGTGAATTGAAGCCAGCCCACGGCTGTGGTATATTGAGTTGCATGGACATCAGCTGGCTCGGCCACGCCTGCTTCCGCATCAAAGGCAAGAACAGCACGGTTGTTACCGACCCGTTCTCACCCGGACTGGGCTACCCGCCCCTGACCAGGCTCAGCGCCAGCATCGTCACCGTGAGCCACGACCACCCCGGCCACAACTACCTGGAAGGCGTGCGGATTGAACGGCGCCAGGTGGTCCGGCCGGGCGAGTACGAGATAGGCGGCGTGCTCATCGTGGGGATTAGCACCTTCCACGACAACCAGAAAGGGGCCAGGCACGGCCGTAACATCGTCTTCCTCATCCACCTGGACGACCTGACGGTACTCCACCTGGGTGACCTGGGGCACCTCCTCACCACCGAGCAGATGGAGCAGATTGAGGACGTTGACGTAATGCTGGTACCCGTCGGCGGGGGCTCCACCCTCGACGCCGCCGCCGCCGCGGCCACGGTGCGCCAGATTGAGCCGAAGCTGGTGGTGCCGATGCACTTCGGCCTGCCCCCGGCCGACCGCGGCCTGGCCCCGGTCAGCCGTTTCCTCAAGGAGATGGGGCTGAAGGAAATTGAACCCCGCCCCAGGCTGAACGTGACCCGCAGCAACCTCCCCCAGGACACCCAGGTGGTGCTGCTCCAGTACTAGGGGAACTCCCACCCTAGAGCCGCCGGATGCCGATTACCAGTACCAGCAGTGCCACCAGCAGCACGGCGTTGGCCCCCAGCAGACCTATGACCAGGTAGGTGGCCCAGGCAGGGAAGACGACCTCCACCACCGGCGCAGACACGACCACGGACGGCGGCTCAGCCGGGGACGCAACCGGCGCGGCCGGAGCCGGTGACTCCGGCGGTGAGACGGTGGCATTCGGGTGGTCGGTGCGGGGTTGCTCCTGGGCCCCGGACACGGTCTCTGCCGTTTCTGTCCCGGGGGCGGGCGGTCCCTCGGCCGGGGGCGAAGCCTGCCCAACCTCCCCGGCCGGTGGCGGCGCCTCGGGAGCGGTGGTAAAAGCCCCCACGGCGCTCCAGGCGCTGTAGCTGTCGTCGGAGCGGCCCCTGACCCTCCAGAAGTAGGTGGTGCCGGGCAGCAGCCTGATGTCGCTCTGCCAGGCCGTGGCCGGCAGGGCACGGTTACCGCTGCGGTCGATGACCAGTATCTGGAAGGACACGCTGTCGGACACGTGCAGCTCGTAGGAAGTGGCCCCGCTGATGGCCGTCCACTGGAAGACGGGGTAGTCCGGTACGCCGGTGGCCCCGGCGGTGGGGCTCAGCAGCCGGACAGGGCTCTCCGGGTCCCCGAGCAAGGTCGTGAAAGACCGGCGGCCCGACCAGCGGCTGAGCACCGGCCTGATGGCCCTGACACGCCACTGGTAGCGCGTCCCCGGCTGCAGCGCCGGCAGGCGTGCCTCGGTGGCGGCCGTCTCCCCTTCAAAGCCGGGGGGCACGCTGGAAAAGCTGCCATCGTAGTCGAGCTGCCACTGGTAACGGGTTGCCCCGGCCACCGGTGCCCAGGAGATGGTGGTGCCGTCCGGCGGCTGGCCGGGGGCAGCGTTCTCGGGCGAAACAGGTACCGGTGTGGCCACCAGGGTATCGCGGAAGGTCACGAGCCGGCCCGCCTGGCTATCGGTCGACCAGACCTGCCCACCGGCAAGCCATATCCCGGCCAGGGTAGCCCCGTCATCCAGGCCCCGGGTGACCGTCTCGAAGGAGCGGCCCATCGGGTGGGCCGGGTCAAGGCAGCGCTCCAGGCCGCCCTCGCCCCGGGCGGCGGACACGGGCTGGGCGTTAACGGCGTAGAGCGCCCCCTGCTCCAGGGCTGCCACCCCCGTCAGCACCGCCCCCACCGGCAGCCCGGCATCAAGCACCTCCCAGGTCACACTGCGCCCAAGGAAGAAACGGAACAGCCGCGCCCTGTCACCGGCGGCGGCCGGGGCGGCACTGGCAGCATAAACGGCGCGGTTCCCGGCAAACGCCGGGTCAAAGCAGACCGAGACCTCGCCCACACCCCCCACCAGCGGCAGCTGGTTGCCCAGGGCCTGAAACGAGACCCCTCCATCCTGCGAGAGGTACACCATGCCCAGGGTGTTACCCACCAGCAGGGTGCTATCTGACCCGTAGGCCGGTGATAGGGCCAGCGATGTCAGCGGCCCGGTACCCACCGCCGTCCCGGCGGCCGGCAGGAACCCCCCGCCGGTAAAGCGGAAGACGCGGCCACTGGTACCATCGAACCCCCCGACGAGTAGCGTGGTCGCGTCGGCGGCGGCCCAGGCATCCACCCTGAGCGGGGCCACGTACCGGGTGAAGCTGTCGCCACCGTCAGCCGACTGCCACAGCGCCGGGCTACCCCCGCCCTGCCCTGCCACGAAGACGGCACGGCCACCGCCGCCGTACTGCGGTGGCAGCAGCACACCGTCCAGGCTGTCAACCGTGGCCAGCGGGCTCGCCAGCAGCCGCCTCCAGGTGGTGGCCCCGTCGGTGGTACGCCAGAGGCTCCAGGTAATGTGAGTGGTATCAGCCGTGATGACAAAGATGGTGCCATCCTGCTCGTAAGCCGGCGAAACGGCCACGTCTATAATGCTATCCCAGGCCGTGTCTATCAGGCCAACCTCCGCCCAGGAGGCGCCGCCATCCGGGCTCACCGCCACCGCCCCCTCGGTGCCGGCGGTAGCCACCCAGGCACGCCCGCTGCCGGCGCCCTCCAGCAGCAGCGAGGTCACCCGCTGGCCGGTGGGGGGACGGGCGGCTGCCGACCAGCTGGCTCCCCCGTCAACACTCAGATAGACACGGTTGCTGGCGGCGTCACCAGCCAGCAGCCGGGCAGCCCCGCCGCTCCCGG